>CAJYVK010000165.1 GCA_913778455.1 uncultured Hymenobacter sp.
ATGATGACGGCCGGCAAGGAAGTCGAGCAGCCCATTGCGCGTCTGGCGCAGCTGGCCCGCGCCATCGGTATTCACCTCATCGTGGCCACCCAGCGCCCCAGCGTCAACGTTATTACGGGTATTATCAAGGCCAACTTCCCGTGCCGGATCTCCTTTAAGGTGACGAGTAAAATTGACTCGCGTACCATCCTCGACACCGGCGGGGCCGACCAGCTCATCGGCCAGGGCGACATGCTGTTCTCGGCCGGCTCCGACCTCATCCGGGTGCAGTGCGCCTTCATCGACACGCCCGAGGTAGACCGCCTGTGCGATTACATCGGTGAGCAGCAGGGCTACGCCGATGCCTACCTGCTGCCCGAGGTGGCCGGGGCCGATGGCGATGACGGCAGCGGCCAGGATGAGCTCGACCCCAGCGAGCGCGACTCCATGTTTGCCGAGGCCGCCCGTTGCATCGTGCTGCACCAGCAGGGCTCGACCTCGCTCATCCAGCGTAAATTAAAGTTGGGCTACAACCGTTCGGGCCGCCTCATGGACCAGCTCCAGCAGGCCGGCATCGTTGGCCCCTTCGAGGGTAGCAAGGCCCGCGCCGTGCTCATCCCCGACGAGTACCAGTTGGAGCAGCTACTAAACTCAATGAAATAATCTCATTTAACAACTAGCATTTGTCATTTAACAGGGAGTAGGTATCATTTGCTAGTTCGCGTGTAAAAACTCGTTCATGCTTGTCTTATAAGTTGTTAAATGATAAATGCTAGCTGTTAAATGACTTTTGGCCTTGCTTTTGCGTATGCGAGGCCAGCCGGCCCCTACCACGCCGGCTTTTACTCCACCATGACCAAGCAATTTTCGCTGTTGGCGCTGGCCGCCACGCTCGCCCTGCCCGCCGCCGCTCAGCAAGACCCCAAGGCCGGTAAAATCCTCGACGCGGTGAGCGCTAAATACACGGCCCTCAAATCATTTCAGGCCGGCTTTACCCAAACCCTGGAAAATCCCGCCGCCAAGCTTAAGCAAAACCTGACCGGCGAAGTCACCGTGAGCGGGCAGAAATACCACCTCACGACCAACGGTCAGGAAATTATCAACGACGGTAAAACCACCTGGACTTACCTCAAGAACGAAAACGAGGTCAACATCTCCGAATCGGACCCCACCAACCAGGACCTGTCGCCGGCCCAGATGTACAACATGTACAAAAAAGGCTACAAGTACACCTACGTGAAATCGCTGAAGGACAACGGCGTAACCAGCGACCTCATCGAGCTGTCGCCGGAAGACCGTAAGAACGACGTATTCAAGGTGCAAATCATCGTGGGCACGGCCGACAAAGCCATCCACAGCGTGAAGACCTTCAAGAAAAACGGTACCCGCACGACGTTCACCCTCAAGAACTTCAAGCCCAACGTGCCGGTATCGGCCACCACCTTCGCCTTCGATAAAAACGCCCACAAAGGCGTGAAAGTAGTCGACCTGCGCTAACCTGTACCTGTAGGGTAAGCTTTAGCTTGCCCCTTCGTCCGACGAGCTATAAAAACCGGCCTGCTTCATAAGGAGCAGGCCGTTCTATTTTTACGCAGATTTGTAGATATTTCCCGCCGACCAGCGGCAAGCTAAAGCTTACCCTACACGTTACCATGCGCGAAGATTTCCTCCACTACGTCTGGCAGCACCAGTATTTCGACAAGGCTGACTTGCGCACCACCGCTGGCGAGGAAATCCAGGTGTTGCGTCCTGGCCAGCGCAACGCCGACGCTGGCCCCGACTTTTTGAATGCCCGCCTGCGCCTCGGCGAGGTCGAGTGGAGCGGTGCCGTCGAAATTCACCTGCGGGCCTCCGACTGGCACCGGCACGCTCATCAGCTCGATAAGAAATACGACCAGGTAATCCTGCACGTGGTGCTCACCGCCGATGCCGAGGTGCGTCGTACCAACGGCAGCCTGATTCCAACCCTGGCGCTGGCCCCGCGCCTGACCCCCGAATTGTTGGCCCGCTACGAGGCGTTGCTGGCCGCGCCCCCGGCCGCCCCGCTGCCCTGCGCGCCGCTACTGGCCCAGGTGCCGCCGCTCGTGCGCACCATGATGACCGAGCGCGCCCTGCTGGAGCGCGTGGAGCGAAAGGCCGACGCCATTGCTGAGCTGCACGACCACCTGGGCCAGGATTGGGAGGCTACCGCTTACCACGCCCTGATGGCCGCCTTCGGCTTCCAGAAAAATAGTGAGCCGTTGGCCCGGCTGGCCAAGGCGGTGCCGCTGCCCGTGCTGCGCCGCCACCGCCACGATGCGCGGCAGCTCGAAGCCTTGCTGTTTGGGCAGGCTGGTTTTTTAGGTGAAAACGAGGAAACGGCGGGTGATGCCTATCTGGCCGACCGGCGGCAGGAGCACGAGTTTCTGCGCCACAAATACGGCTTGGCCGACGCCGCCCTAGCCGCTCACGAATGGAACTACCTGCGCCTGCGGCCGGCCAATTTCCCGGCCGTGCGGCTGGGGCAACTGGTAGGGCTGCTGCACCGCCGCCCAGCCCTGTTCGATGCCCTGCTTACGGCCCGCAGCGTGGCGGCGCTCACCGAGTTTTTTGCCGGCGCGTCGGCCCCCGACTACTGGCGGCAGCATTTCCGCCCCGGGCGATCGGGCAAGGTGCCGGCCCTGGGTAAGAGTAGTATCGAGCTGCTCATTACCAACGTGGTAGTGCCCCTGCGCGTGGCCTACGCCCGCTACACCGGGCAGCCGACGCTGGTCGAAAGCAGCGTGGCCCTGCTCAGCGAACTGCCCGCCGAGCACAATCAGTTTACCGACTTCTACGAGGAAGTAGGCTTCGAGCACCGTACGGCGGCCGACTCGCAGGGCCTGCTGGCCCTGCACAAGGCTTACTGCCAGCCCCGGCGCTGCCTGCACTGCGCCATCGGGGCGCGGCTGGTGGGGGGCGGGGAAGTTCGGTTGCGCGTGGTGCGATGAGGCTGGTTGTCACGCTACTGCTTAATGCCGGGCTGCTCGGGCTGCTCATTGCCTGGCTACGGGTCGAGCATCGCCGGGCTGGCCCCGGCCTGCGGCGCTGGCTGCTGCCGGCGCTGGGCTGGCGGCTGCTGCTCACGGCCATTAGCAGCTGCTGGCCCAGCCCCGACTTAGTTAATAATGACCCAGCGCTGACTAATCCGACCAAGTGGAGCAACTGGCTGGCTACTTATTTCTGGGAGCAGCCAGCCCAGATCTGGCCTACGCTGCAAAGCGCCAGCTTTCACCTCCACGGGCAAACGACCACTTTTTATCAGTGGTCCAACACCCTGTTCTTTTACAAGATATTGGCTTTGCTCGGCATGGCTTCGGGGGGGATACTGTGGCTCAGCGGCCTGTACTTAAGCCTGCTCTGCTTCGTGGCCTGCTGGAGGCTGGTGCGAACGCTGGCCCGGCTATTTCCGCCGACTTCGACGGGGGCCGCCCTGGCGTTTCTGGCTTGGCCCACTGTCGTGTGGTGGACGGCCGGCCTCACCAAAGAAACCCTGGTGGTGGGCGCGGGGGCGGGCGTGGCGGCCCTGGTGCTGCCGCTGCTGTACGGCCGGGTTCCGGCCCGCTGGTGGCCCGCCGTGGGCCGGGTGGCGCTGGCTCTACTGCTCGCTTGGCTGATGGTGCGGATGCGCTACTTCTTCGCCCTGCCGCTGCTGGGGGGGCTGCTGGCACTGGCGGTCGTGCGCCTGACTACCCGGCGGGGTTGGCTGGCCGGGGGCAGCTGGTCGCAGGTGGGGGGCTTGCTGCTGCTAGTGGCGGCCGGGGGAGCGATTGCGATACGGGTGGGGGGGGAGCACCTGTCACTTACTTATTTCAGTCGCGAGGTGAGTGCCAACTACCACCACGGCCTGCAAACCTCGGCCGGCCGTCCCCATGTGCAATACGCCGACTGGCAGCCCACGCCCGCCAGCCTGCTACGGCACGCGCCGCTGGCGGCGGCGCAGACGCTGGTGCGGCCCTGGCCGGGCGAGTCGGCCCAGCCGCTCTACATAGGGGCCAGCCTCGAAAATGCGCTGCTGGTGGGGTTGGTTTGGTTGGCGCTGCTGGCAATATGGCGCGGCTGCCCGGGCCAGTTGCCAGCGCCCCTGGTAGCGCTGCTGCTGGGCTACTGCCTGCTGCTGGCGGCCTTTATCGGGCTGAGCACGCCTAATTTAGGCACCTTAAGTCGTTACCGCGTTGCGCTGCTACCGTGGCTGCTGCTGCTGCTGCTGCAAAACGACTACGTGCGCCACGGGCTGAAAAAAATACCGGGCATCGGGAAGCAATCGGGCTGGCCTGGTTGTTGAGTACCCAGCCCTACCGCATCCTGGCGGCCGGGCGTACCTTTGCCACTTATGGAAAACCCCGTTATCATACTCGGTGCGCAGGCCGTGGGCACCGCCGCCTTGGATGCTTTCTTATCAAACGACGTCGTCGTCTACTGCCTGCTCGACGACGACCCCAAGCTGCACAATACCGAGCTGCTCGACGTTCCCGTGATGGGCAACACCGACGACGGCGAACTGCTTAAGCTGCTGGGTAAAAAATGCGAAGTTTTCGTGGCTACCGAAGACGCTGCCAGCCGCCGCAGCCTCACTAAAATGCTGCGCGAAGAGTACGAAGTAGTGCCCGTCAACAGCATTCACCAGCGGGCCAGCGTATCGGCCCACGCCGAGCTGGGCCACGGCAATTACGTTGGTCCTAATGCGGTAGTGGCCGCCACCGCTAAGCTTGGTGAGGGCATCTTGGTCGGCCCCAATGCTGTGGTCGAAGGCCAGGCTACCGTGGGCGACTACGCGCAGCTGGGCAGCGGTGCGCAGGTGGGCGTGGGCGCCAGCGTGGGTGCCAACGCCTTCGTGGGCGCGGGGGCCGTGCTGGTAGCCGGCGTAAAGGTGGGCGACAAAGCCCGCGTAGGTGCCGGCTCGGTAGTAGTGGCCGACGTCCCCGCCGGCCAAACGGTATTCGGCAACCCGGCAACTAAAGTGTGAGAAAAGTTATGAGTTAGAAGTTATGAGTGATGAGTTGGCTAGCCGTCAACCATAACTCAAACGGAAAACTCATGATTCATAGCTTTTAACTCATAAGTAATTATGTACCAAGTCCTTCTCTATTACTGCTATACTCCGCTCGAAAACCCTGAGCAGTTCCGCGACGAGCACCATCGCTTGTGCCTCGACCTCGACTTGCGCGGTCGCATTATCGTGGCGGCCGAGGGGCTGAATGGTACCGTGTCGGGTACCCGCGAAGCCTGCGCCGCCTACATGGCCGCCGTAAAGGCCGACCCGCGCTTCGCCGCGCTGGAGTTCAAGGTCGATGAGGTAGCCAGCCACGCCTTTCAAAAGCTGCACGTGCGGCTAAAGCCGGAGATCGTGCACAGCAGCCTGCACCACGTGCGGCCCCACGAAAAAACCGGCCAGCACCTCAGCCCGCAGGAGTTCAAAGAGTTGAAGGACCGCGACGACGTGGTGGTGGTAGACGTGCGCTCGGACTACGAGTATAATCTCGGCCGCTTCAAAAACGCTGTGACGCTGGACATTGAGAACTTCCGCGACTTCCCCGAGCGCGTGGAGCGCCTGGAGCAATTCCGCGACAAGAAGATTCTCACCTACTGCACCGGCGGCGTGAAGTGCGAAAAGGCCACCGCCTTCCTGTTGGAGCAGGGCTTCGAGAACGTGTACCAGCTGCACGGCGGTATTATCAAGTACGGTATTGAAGCGGGGGGCGAGGACTTTGAAGGCCAGTGCTACGTCTTCGACAACCGCGTGGCGGTGGACGTCAACCGCGTCAATCCCACCGTAATCTCGCGCTGCCACCACTGCCAGCAGCCCTCGGCCCGGCTCATCAACTGCGCCAATCCGCACTGCAACGCCCACCTGCCCCTCTGTGAAAGCTGCGGCGAGCAGCTAGCCGGTGCGTGCTCCGAGGCCTGCGCCGCTCACCCCGACAAGCGCCCCTACGATGGCACCGGTACCTATCCCAAAATCAGCAACCACTACACGCCCGCCCAGGGCCTGGCATCGTACCGAGGATAATGTAGGGTAAGCTTTAGCTTGCCAGCGCTACCATCAGTACTACCTCCACTCCTAAATCATGGGTAAGCTCAAGCTTACCCTACATGCCATGATTCCCGAATCCGAACTCATCCTGAACGCCGACGGTAGCATCTATCACCTCAACCTGCTGCCCGACCATATTTCCGATACTATTCTGACCGTGGGCGATCCGGCGCGGGTGGCGCAGGTGAGCCGGCATTTCGACTCTATTGAATACGAGGGTACGCACCGCGAGTTTGTGACCCACGTGGGCTACTACCGGGGCAAGCGCCTCACGGTGCTGAGCACCGGCATGGGGACCGACAACATCGACATCGTGATGAACGAGCTCGACGCGCTCGTCAACATCGATTTTATGTCGCGCACCGTGCGGCCGGCCGAGGAGCGCATGAGCCTGCGCATCATCCGGCTGGGTACCAGCGGCAGCTTGCAGGCCGATGTGCCGGTGGGCTCGCTGTTGGCCACCCAGCACGCCGTGGGGCTCGATTCGCTCATGCAGTTTTACCCGCTCGTAGAAACCGGCCTCGAAACTCAGGTTGCCCAGGACTTGCAGCAGCACCTCGGCCTGCCTTTCGCGCCCTACGTAGTGCGCGGCTCCGACCTGCTGCGCGAGCAGCTGGCCGCCGACCTGCTCATCGGCAACACCGTCACTTGCCCCGGCTTCTACGGCCCGCAGGGCCGCCGCCTGCGCCTCGACCTGCGCTCGCCCGACTACATGCAGCGCCTCCAAAACTTCCGCCACCAGAGCCCGGAAGGCGATTTCCGCCTCACCAATTTCGAGATGGAAACCGCGGGCTACTACGCGCTGGGTCAGCTGCTGGGCCACGAGGTGCTGAGCCTCAACGCCATTGTAGCTAACCGCGCCACTGGCGAGTTTGCGAAGAATGCCGGCGACGTCGTGGACCAGCTCATCACCCGCACCCTGGCGCTCCTCTAACCGCAGATTTAACGGATTAAACGGATTTCGGGGATACGCCCGCCTGCCTGCGGCGGCGGGCTGACTAAGCCAGCGTACTTTTGGGACGCGCTGTGCAAAA
>CAJYVK010000166.1 GCA_913778455.1 uncultured Hymenobacter sp.
AAAGGTCCGCCCCAGCCGGGCACAGGCCCAACATGGCGGCGCTTTTTTTACGCGAACGCGACAAGCGGCCCGCGCCGGGTGCTACGGCAAGGGCTGGCGCGATATGTACACGACTGCCGGGGAAGCACGCGTTTCTTCTTGCGGCTCACCCGTCGTTTCGTCGAAGCGCAGGCTGGAGGCCGTCACGTACAGGCGGTTTTGCACATCCAGGTGCAGATTGTTGAAGTAGTGTTGGCCTGGTAGGCGCACAATTTGCGGTTTTCCAGCGGTTGTGGTTCGCAACAGGTTGGAGGCGCGCTTAATCTCGCTGGTAGGGCCCGCCACCGGATCAGGTACCCAGTTATCTTGCACTCGGTAGCTCACACCCGCTGCACCTACCTGGGCATAGGGCTGCACAATGGAATAATACTTCGCGGCAGGCAATACAGATCTTGTATACTCCCAGGTTTGCCCAAAGTCGGTGGTAAAGTAATCGGGTTCGGTCGCTGCGAATTTGTCATTCTTATTGGCCCTGTACCCAATAAGCGCGAATATGGTATCGTGGCGAGGGAGCAGCCCCCATACGCGTTGGCCTACCGCACTCCGTAGCTGCCATGTTTTGCCCCGGTCAACCGTGCTGTATATACCTACTGTGGTAGTCACCAACAAAGTCTGATCAAGCGAACCCGTAACGGCGAGGGCTTGGTCACCAATCCGTGGGGTTGGTATCTCCAGCTTCAGCCAAGTAGGATCCTCGGCGGGTGGCGTTTCGGCTTTCCGGCACGCCCCGGCTAGTAGTGCCAAGGTGAGTAGTAGCGCTTTATATTTCATAGGTGGCGAGCCAGCAGGGATAACTGAATTCTGAAACTGTTGAGAGTAGCTTTAAAGGAGCGGCAATATAGACTCTTAGATTTACAGGCTACACTACCCAGTCTCTGTTCAAGAGGACCCATCATGCAACCAGGGTACTCGCCGGGTCTGCAACAGCCATCCACACCGAGTCAGCGGGCAATACTTTTACCCCGACCATACCCGACGGTCAGCGCCCCGCTTACCGCTTCATGCAATGCCCACCCTGCAAGTTAAACTTGCGGTGCTATTCTTCTCGCTTTCTGCATCTATGCTTTCTGCCTTTAGCGGTTGCCTGCCGCTGGCCCTGCTGGCAACGCACGTAGCCCACGCCACGGCTCCCACCCTCCCGCCCGACTCGCTCACCGACCAGCCGCTGCCGCGCCTCACGGTGGGACTCAGCACGGCCACGCGCACCACGTACTTGCAGCGCGCCCCCGCGCCAGCCGAAGACAAGGGCTACTTCGGCACCACGCTGACCTACCAGGCCCCCAGCGGCTTCATGGGCTCGGTATACCTCAACCATTCTTACAACTACCAGACCCTGCAAGAACCGTTTATCAACTACGGCGAGGTGATGGCGGGCTGGCAGTCGGTGCGCGACAGCGATACCTACTGGGCAGTGCAGTACACCCGCCTCTTCGTAGCCGGCGAGAGCGCGCTGGTACAAACCTCGCTGCGCAACGATCTCAGCGCCAGCCTAACGCAGTATTTCGATTTTGTCACGGCCAGCCTCAGCGCCGACGTTTTCGTGGGCAGCACCCACGATTTTATTCTGACGTTTGACCTGAGTCATCCCTTTCAGTTGCCGGTCTTTGCCCACGACTCGCTCACGATCGAGCCCACCGTGGAGCTGGGCGCGGGCAGCCAGCGCTTCTACACCAGCTCGCTGGCCACCACTTCCCGCGTGCGCACCAAGAAGCGCGGGGGCGGCACCACTACCACCACCGTCACGAAAGAGCCCGCCAGTCCGGCTTTCAGCGTGCTGGGCTACACGCTGTCGGTACCGGTGACGCTGGCGGCGGGGCGCTTCAGCATCGCGGCTACGCCGAGCTATCTCATCCCGCTGCACGTGCCAACCGGGGGGTACGACGCGTCGTTCTTTTACTTCACGCTCGGGGTTAGCCGCACCTTTTGGTAAGCGACGCTGCGCCTACGGGCGGTCGATGGGCAGGGGCGGCAATTCGAACGGTTCCGGGTCGCGGGCGGGCAGCTCGGCGCGGCGAGCTGCCCGCCGCCGGTGGGCCACCTTGAGGTCGTGCCAGATGGCGCCCACGAACAGGTTGAGGCGGTAGCTGTAATACCAGCCGTTGAAATCTTCTTGATAGTCAATCTCCTTGAGCGAAGCCCGGTAGCCCACCGCGCCGCTTATTCCGACCCAGCGCGTGGGCTTGAGCAGGACGCCCACCCCGATTTCGGCCGGAAAAAACAGCCCTTTATTATCGGTCGTGACCTTATCGTGCTGGTCGGTCACGGTATAGTGGCTGCGGCCGATGCCCACATCGACCGGGATACTCAGCTCCAGCCAGCGGTTATGGTAAAACGTGTAGGCAAAATTGGGCGTGAAGTACGTGAGGCTCAGCTCGGGCGTGAGCGTATCCTTGAGCTTCTGCTTCTTACCCTTGCCCGAATACGTGTAGAGCTGCGCGTAGCTGCGGCGTAGAGTGTAGCCCGCCAAGCCCAGCCGGTAGTGCTTGCCCCGGGGCGTCAGGCCGATATTCAATCCAATGATGCGCACGGCCGAGGCCTGCACGAAGGAGTTTCGATTATCAATAATGATGCTGGGCAGGAAGCGCGGAGCCCGCACGGGCGGCGGGATAGACGCGGCCGGGCCGGCAGCGGGCTGCTGGGCCAGGGCCGGCAGCGCAGCGACCGTCAGCAGGGCACCGTAGCCCAACCTTACGTTAACAAATCGTGAAGTAATCCAGTCTTTTAAGGCGCGGCAAAGCATCGGGAGGCAAGATAAGAAGCTGCGCCCGCTCTACCGCTACTGGCGGCGGGGTAAAATATCCGACCCCGTTTTTTTACCGTTCAGCGGGCCGGCTGCCCGTTCGCCAGTGGGGCACTTGAGGTCCGGCTGGGGGGGGCGGTAGGTTTGTCCCACTCTTTCACCTAGCCCCCTTTTCAGCCATGTTGACCTCCCTCCTCGCCCGCTGCACCGTTGCCGCTACACTGTTGCTGGCCGCGCCGACCGTACTTTCTGCCGCTACCCACCCTGCTTCCGAGCGCCCCGCTGCGCATCCCAGCTTCACGGTGAAGGTGGTGGGCAAGGGCCGCCCGGTGCTGCTCATCCCCGGCCTCACCTGCCCCGGCGCGGTGTGGGACGAAACCGTGGCCCGCTACCAAGGCCAGTACCAGTGCCACGTAGTATCGCTGGCCGGCTTCGGCGGACTGGCCGCGCAGCA
Organism: uncultured Hymenobacter sp.; assembly: GCA_913778455.1. Classification (GTDB taxonomy): domain Bacteria; phylum Bacteroidota; class Bacteroidia; order Cytophagales; family Hymenobacteraceae; genus Hymenobacter. The sequence goes on from CAJYVK010000166.1 coordinate 3,234, forward strand.
GCCGGTGCCTGCGCACTTGCTGCAAGAAACCCGCGACCAACTCCTGGCCTACGTGAAAGCCCAGCGGCTGCACCAGCCCGTCGTCATCGGCCACAGCCTGGGGGGCTTTTTGGCCCTGTGGATGTCGGCCACCGACCCCACGGCCCTCGGCCCGCTCGAAATCGTGGATTCGCTGCCTTTCCTCTCGGCCATTCAGAACCCGGCTACCACCGCCGAGAGCGCCCGCCCCGGGGCCGAGCAGATGCGCCAGCAGATGAGCAAAGGCCGCATGCCGATGGCTGCCGAGCGCCGCATGGTCGCTGGCATGGTCACCGACACGGCCCGCATTACGCAGGTGTCGCGCTGGGGCCTGGCCTCCGACCCCGCCACCGTGGCCCAGGCTATGTACGATATGAATACCACCGACTTACGGGCCGACATCGCCCGCATCAAGCAGCCAGTAATCGTACTAGGCACCTGGGCAGCCTACCAGCAGTTTGGCGCGACCAAGGAGAGCACCCGCGCCATTTTTACGCAGCAGTATGCCCAATTGCCACAGGCCCGCATCGAGTTGTCGGAAGCCGGGCGGCACTTCGTGATGTACGACGACCCGACCTGGTTTTTCAGCCAGACCGATGCTTTTTTGAAGCAACAGCCCCTCGCCAAGAAATAGCCAGCTGCGGGCCAGCCGGGCGCGGCGACGCCCGCTGGGCTGCCCGTATTTTGCGCCCCTATTTGCCTTGCCTTATGCTACCCCTCACTGCCCGTACCCGCCTTTATTGGAAGCTTCAGCTCACTGGCTGGATACTTTATGGTCTGTTTGGTGGCGTGGTCGCCAGCCTGTTCAGTCGGTTTTCGCCCAGTCTGGCGGCCATTGAGGTAATAGTAGCCGCTACCTTACTGCTAGCCAGCCATTTATTCCGGCTCTACATTCGCCGCCACGGCTGGGTACGTCTGTCGCTGGCCGCCCTGCTGCCCCGGTTGCTGCTGGCGCATTTGCTGATTGCCATCGTCAGTATCACCGTTATCGGGTCACTCACGGTGCTCCTATTCATTTTTATTCGTCAGGTACCGACCACTAAAGGCTTTCCGTGGGTGCAGTACGTAGGCTACGCGCTCAACATCTTCTTCGTATTCTGGGGCTGGTCGGCGGTGTATTTCGGCTTGCACTATTTTGATAACTACCGCCAGGCCGAGGTCGATAAATGGAAGCTGACCGCCGCCGCCCGCGAGGCCGAGATGCGTACTCTGCAAGCCCAGCTCAACCCCCACTTTCTCTTCAACGGCCTCAACAACATCCGGGCCCTGGTGATGGAAGACCCCGCCCGGGCCCGCGCCATGATGACTCACCTGGCCGAGCTGCTGCGCTACTCCATGCAGCGCAACGGGGCCGAGCAAGTGCCCCTGGCCACCGAGCTCGAAATCGTAGACAATTACCTCCAGCTCGAAGCTATGCAACTCGAAGAGCGACTGCACTACACGGTGTCCGTGGCACCCGAGGCCCTGCCCGTGCAGCTCCCGCCCATGACGCTGCAACTGCTGGTCGAAAATGCCATCAAGCACGGGCTGGCCCCCCGGCCGGCCGGGGGGAGCCTCAGTCTCTGCGCCCAGCTCGATACCGCAGGCACCGGCCTATGCGTGGCCGTGCGCAACACGGGTAGCTTTCAGCCCCAGCCGGGCCACCCCGGCCTGGGCCTGCGCAACGTGCAGGAGCGCCTGAAGCTGCTGTTCGGACCCGCCGTCCAGTTTACTATCGGCCCCGACCCCCTGCTGGCCGACACCGTGCTAGCCGAGCTACGCTTGCCCGTGCGGTGAGATGGTGAGTAGTGAGATGGTGAGTGATGAATGAATCAGTCTGCTAACTGTGATTTTAACACATCGTTTTCAGAGACTGCTTAGCAAGCCTTGCGCCTCCCTCCGCGCCTGTCATGCTGAGCCTGCCGAAGCATCTCGCTCGCACCATTGAATAAAGCGAGCGAGATGCTTCGGCAGGCTCAGCATGACAAACGTTTTTATTGCCAGACTTTGTAGATGGCCTCTCAATCAGAGAATCTATTAACTCCTTACTATTTCACCACTCACCATTTCACTGCATGAACGCGCTGCTTGTTGATGATTCTCGCCTGGCCCGTACCGAGCTGCGCCACTTGTTGCGGGCCTTTCCTGAGGTAGCCGTAGTGGGGGAAGCGCGGCACGCCGACGAGGCGCGGCAGCAACTGGCGGCGCTGCGGCCCGACGTACTGTTTCTCGACATCCACATGCCGGGGCAGACGGGCTTCGACCTGCTGGCTTCGCTGGAAGGCCCGATGCCGCACGTCATTTTCACCACGGCCTACGACCAATACGCGCTTAAAGCCTTCGAGGTCAATGCGCTTGACTACCTGCTCAAGCCCGTGAGCGAGGTGCGACTGGCGGCGGCGCTAGCTAAAATAAAAGCGCTGGCACCGTCGCCGGCACCAGTGGTAGCCGCACCGCTGGCCCCCGCGCCGGAACCCGCGCTGCCGCTCCTTACGGCGCAGGACCAGGTTTTCGTGAAGGACGGCGAGCGGTGCTGGTTTGTGCGGCTGGCCGATATCCGCCTGTTTGAAATCAGCGGCGGGGCCACGAAAGTGTATTTCGAACAGCACCAGCCGCTCATCCCGCGCAGCTTGCAGCAGTTGGAGGCGCGGCTCGACCCCAAGGTATTTTTCCGGGCTAATCGCCAGCAGATTATCAACCTGCACTGGATCGCGGGCATCGAGCCGTGGTTCAGCAACACGCTTAAAATCAGCCTGCGCAATGGCCCCGACGTGGAAGTATCACGCAGTCAGTCGGGCCTTTTCCGGGAGCTGATGAGTTTGTGAGGAGAATCGATTGATTCCACAGCCTAGTCATTTTCCGCCCTATTCTCTCCTTTCATCTGTCATGCTGAGCTTGCGAAGCATCTTGTCAGGTCAGAGCGGCGTCGCTCAAACCAAGCGTGATAAGATGCTTTGCAAGCTCAGCATGACGGACGTAGGGGAATTATGCACTCCGTGAATGGCTTTCGAGTGCAGTTTTCATTTCCCCACCAAGTGCAAGCGCTCCACAATCTGCTCCACCAAAGTCTCGGGCGGCACGTCGTCGGTGAGGCGCAGGCCGTAGGTAGGCTTTTCCAGCGTTTCGAGCTGCGACTCCAGCATGTTGACTTTCATGTAGTGGCCCTTGCGGGCTTCGAGGCGCTGGCGCAGCACGGCGGGGTCGGTATCGAGAAATACCCAGGTCAGGGGCAGGCTGGCCCCGGCTTGCAGGGTTTGGCGGTAGCTCTCCTTAAGTGCCGAGCAGGCCAGCACGGCCCCGCCGGCGGCTTCCCAGGGTTGGAGGTCGGCGGCCAGAGTAGCCAGCCAGCCGGCGCGGTCCTCGTCGGTGAGCGGGTGGCCCGCGGCCATCTTGGCGATGTTGGCGGCCGGATGGAAGTCGTCGCCATCGTAAAAGGGGCGGCCCAGGTGCTGGGCCAGCAGCTCGCCCACGGTGGTTTTACCGCTGCCCGATACGCCCATTACGACTATGATTGGCTGTTTCATTTTTAAGCTATTAGCTAATAGCTGCTAGCTGTTAGCTTCGTTTATCTGGTAAGTATCAGTCCGGAGCCAGCAACTAGCAGTTGCTGGCTCCGGCTTTTCTACAGTGGGCGTAACAGCACGCGGGCCGGGGCACCGTCGCTGCCCACGATGGTGAGCGGCAGGCACAGCAGCTCGTAGTCGCCGGGGGCAACGTGCTGCAAGGCCAGCCCCTCGATTACGCAGATGCCCGCGTCGAGCAGCGCGTGGTGAGCATCGGCCTTGCCCACCGACAGGTAATCGACCCCCACGCACACCACGCCCGCGTCGCGCAGGTGGCGGGCGGCGTCGCCATCGAGCGCCACAAAATCGGGCTTGAACGGCTCGGTGCTCCACTCGCTGTTGGAAATGCGCGTTTTAAATAAAATCCGCGCCCCGGGCTTGAGGTCAATGGCTTTCACTTCGGCCAGGCTGATGCTCTTGGGGTCGTGGATGGCTACCACGGTGGCCGGCCCCATGAGGCGGTCGAGGTCGATGGTAGTGGCATCGCCGGCACCCGAGGTGAAATGCAGCGGGGCATCGACATGGGTGCCGGTGTGGGCACTCAGGTGCAACTCGGTCACGTTGGCGGCGTCGCCGCGGTCCTGGCTGAGGGTGCGGCCCACGGTCACGCCGAGGTTGTCGGGCCAGTGCACCATGTGGTCGCGAATGGGGGTAGTGGCGTCGAGCCAGGGAGCGGGAACGGGCATGAGCTTAGTCTTTTTCGGTGTGAAATCCGTTTACGTTTTTCGGCTGCAAGAGCTTCGCAATCAAGCCGGTCCACCCGGTCTGGTGGCTAGCCCCGAGGCCCTCGCCGGTATCGCCGTTGAAGTACTCGCTAAAGCAGAGGTAGTCGTTGAAATGCGGGTCGTTTTGCAATTCGGGGCGGGGGCCAAAGCAGGCACGCTGCCCGGTGCGCGGGTCGCGCAAAAACAGTCTCGTCAGGCGCTCGGTGAGGGCGTTGGCTACTTCGAGGATGGTGGTGTACTGGCCCGAATGCGTAGGGTATTCGATTTTGAAGTCGGGGCCGTAGTAGTGAAAAAACCGCTGGAGCGACTCGATAATTAGAAAATTGACCGGCATCCAGATAGGGCCGCGCCAGTTGGAGTTGCCGCCGAAGAGCTGGGTTTCCGACTCGGCCGGCTGGTAGTTAACGGTAATCTCGGTATCGCGGAACACGTACGGCTTGTCCTTGTACACCCGCGAGAGGCTGCGCACCCCGTAGTCGGAGAGAAACTCATTTTCATCCAACATCCTGGCCAGCAGGCGCTTCATGCGGTGGCCGCGCAACAGGCTGAGCAGGCGGGTGGCGCCCTTGCCCGGCTCCTGCCAGTGCGACACCAGCGAGGCCAGGTGCGGCCGGTGGGTAAGCAGCCAGTTCATCCGCTCCAGAAAGAGCGGGGCGCTGGTCAGCAGATCTTCGTCGAGCACTTCCACGGCGAAGAGCGGGATGAGGCCCACCATCGTACGCACTTTCAGTAGCTCATGGCCACCCTCGGGCGTGTTTAGAGCGTCGTAGTAAAACTCGTCTTCGTCGTCCCAGAGGTCCAGCGCGGTGTTGCCCACGTTGGTCATGGCCTCGGCGATGTAGAGGAAATGCTCGAAAAACTTGCTTGCCATGTCCTGGTACACCGGATTGGTTCGGCTCAGCTCCAGCGCGATGCGCATCATGTTGAGCGCGAACATGGCCACCCAGGCCGTGCCGTCGGCCTGCTCCAGGTAGCCGCCGAAGGGCAGCGGGGCCGAGCGGTCGAAGACCCCGATGTTATCCAGCCCCAGAAAGCCACCCTCGAAAATGTTGTGCCCGTCGCGGTCTTTACGGTTGACCCACCACGTAAAATTGAGCAGCAGGCGGTGAAAAACGGTTTGCAAAAAGGGCACGTCGCCCGCGTCGCCGCGCCGCTTCTGATCAATCTTAAATACCCGGAACGTGGCCCAGGCGTGCACCGGCGGGTTTACGTCGCCGAAGCGCCACTCGTAGGCCGGCAGCTGGCCGTTGGGGTGCATGTACCAGTCGAGGCACAGCAGCCGCAGCTGATTTTTGGCAAACTCGGGGTCGAGCTGGGCCAGCGGCAGGCAGTGAAAGGCCAGGTCCCAGGCCGCGTACCAGGGGTATTCCCAGGTATCGGGCATGGAGATAATGTCGGTATTATCCAGCGTCTTCCAGTCGGCGTTGCGACCTTGCAGGCGCTCGGGCGGCGGGGCCGGCTGGGCGGGGTCGCCGGCCAGCCAGCGGGCCACGTTGTAGTGGTAAAACTGCTTGCTCCACAGCATCCCGGCAAAGGCCTGGCGCTGCACCAGCCGCGCATCGGCCTCAGTGATGCCGCATTGCAACTCGGCGTAAAACTCGTCGGCTTCGGCCTGGCGCTGCTGGATAATCGCCTCAAAATCAGCAAATGGCTGCGTTAGCCCCGCCGGCCCCAGCCGCAGGCGCACCTGCTGCGTCGCGCCGGGGGCCAGCGTGAGTGCGTAGTGGGCGGCGGCCTTGGTACCGGTTCGGGCCGGGTTTACCGCCCCTGCTTGCTGCCCAACGAGGTAGTTATGAATACCATCCTTGAAAAACTGCTCCGGCGAAGCCGTGCCGAATAGCCGCTGGGTATTGGTATTGTTGTCGCAAAAGAGCCACTCGGCTGGCCCATCGGCGTAGCAAGTCAGCTCGCCCAGCTCGCGGTGGCTGACTCGCACCGCATTGGCGGTCGTGGCCGTCAGCCCAGGCCGGTAACTATCAAGTTTCCAGGCCCAGGTGTTGCGAAACCACAGCTGCGGCAGCACGTGCAGCGGCGCGGCCTCCGGCCCCCGGTTTACGATGGTGTATTGAATGAGCAGGTCGTCGGCCGCGGCCTTGGCGTACTCCACGAACACGTCGAAGTAGCGGCTTTCAGCAAAAATGCCGGTATCAAGCAGCTCATATTCGGGCTGCTTCCGGTCACGCTGGGCGTTCTCCCGCACCAATTCGGCGTAGGGAAAAGCTCGCTGCGGGTACTTGTAAAGCAGCTTTTGGTAGGAATGCGTAGGCGTGGCGTCCAGGAAATAGTAGATTTCCTTCACGTCCTCGCCGTGGTTGCCCTGCGGCCCGCTCAGGCCAAAAAGCTGTTCTTTCAGGATGGCGTCCTGGCCGTTCCAGAGAGCCAGCCCCAGGCAGAGGTATTGCTTGTCGTCGCAAAAACCCGCCAATCCCTCCTCGCCCCAGCGGTAGGCCCGGCTGCGGGCTTGGTCGTGGGTGGTGTAATTCCAGGCATCGCCGTGGGCCGAGTAGTCTTCGCGCACGGTGCCCCATTGGCGCTCAGACAAATACGGGCCGAAGCGCCGCCAGGGCTGTTGGTTGGTATCGGCTTCGTGGAGGCGCTGGTGCTCGGCAGTCAAGTTGCGAAAGGCGTTGGGTGAAGGCTTGTAAGGATGGGGCGTCGCCCTTGTAGCACCAAGCGCCAGCTTGGTGATTTGCTCGGCGGGCAAGGCCGGGCGCATCACCAAGCTGGCGCTTGGTGTTACAAGGAAACAATAGCCTAGCCCCCCGAAGCGAAGCCAGGATACAGCGTCATTCCGCCGTCCATAAAAATGGTCTGGCCCGTAATGTAGTCAGCCTCGTCGGAAGCCAGCCAGGCGGCCAGGCGGCCGATGTCGGCCGGGTCGCCCACGCGGTTGTAGGGAATGAGCTCCAGCAACGCCTTTTCTTCCTCAGGCGTGTCGCGGGCCGAAAGGTTGATGGGCGTGGCGATGGCACCGGGCGCGATGCTGTTGATGCGGATTTTCTGCGGGGCCAGCTCCTGGGCGGTGCTTTTCATGAGCTGCATGATACCGCCCTTGCTACTAGCGTAGTTGACGTGCCCGCCCCACGGAATGACCTCGTGCACGCTGCTCATGCAGATGATTTTACCTAACGCGGTGCTCACGTCGGGCTGCGGACCGCGCCGCACGAACTCGCGGGCAGCCTCGCGCAGGCACAGAAACTGGCCGGTCAGGTTTACGTCGATTACCTTCTGCCACTGAGCCAGGGTCATGTCGAGGAAAGGCGAATCGACCTGAATGCCAGCGTTGGCCACGACGATGTGCAGCGTCCCGAACTTCTCGATGGCCTGCTTGAACATCGCCTGCACCTGGTCTTCCTTGCTCACGTCGGCCTCGGCGGCGTAGGCCTGCCCCCCGGCGTCGGTGATGGTTTTGACGACCTTGTTGGCCCCCTCCTCATCGTGGCTGTAATTGACGACCACGCTGGCCCCGTGGGCGGCCAGGGCCACGGCCACGGCCGCCCCGATACCCGAGCTGGCCCCGGTGACAAGGGCAAATTGCCCGCTCAGGCGGGTAGTGATTTCTTTAGACATAACGCAGGCAAAAGAGTAGAATGCACAGCCCCGGCCCGCCAGCAGTGCCGCCCGTGGCGCGGAGCCCCGCGTAAAGACGCCGTTTTACCGGCTGGGGTTTTGCCCCGCGTATGGAGGATGGCGTGGGCGCTGGCTCCCAGGCCGAGTCGCACAGTACCGAACTAGTTTATTGACGCGCCTTGGCCTTGCGGTGGTCGTGCCGATCCTCCGTGCGGATCAGGCGCGGCTCTTTGCTCATGCTTTCACCGTGCTTTACGGTGTGCGCACGTTCCATTTTGCGGTCGGCTTTGGCCTGCTTTTCTACCCCGCGGGGCGTGGTTTGGGCAACGGCAGACAGGCTATAGGTGGCGAGCGCCACGGCGGTGAGGGAGCGAAGAAGCTGCATAAACTGGAAGCTAAGAGATGGGCCTCGTATACGACAGTGGAGCTTACTAGGCTGCGCAAACATCCTTCTTCATTATCTGTACGTACATGCTTGGGCGACAAAAAAACGTAGTTGAGCGTCAGAATAGAAAGTCCTACCGAATAAATTATTTAGCTGGTGGCCAAACAAGTAGTTTTGTTCTCAGTTATCGCGTACCCAACCGTATTACTCAGCCCGTCTACCCGGCTGGTTGTCAAGCAACATCTCTACTTCAGTACCCCCTAGCCTCCCGCTCTGTTTATTTATTTTTTACCCAAAAGCCCCGACCAGTTACCTGGCCGGGGTTTTGTCTTTTGGGCTTTGGGCAGGCGGCCCAGCTAGCTCCAGCGGCTCAGAAACTGGCTGAAAGCCTCCTTGTATTGTTCACCTACTGGAATGGTTTCGGTACCGATTTGCACGGTGAGGCGGCGCACGGCTTCGATCTTATCCAGGGCCACAATGAAGGAGCGGTGAATGCGCAGAAAGCGCCGGGCGGGCAGCTTTTCTTCCATCGCCCGCAGGCTCATGAGCGATAGCAGGGCGCGGGGTGTACTCTTGAGGTGCACTTTTACGTAGTCTTTCAGCCCCTCCACGTAAAGAATATCGCTGAGGGCCACCCGCACGAGCTGGTATTCTACTTTCAGGAAAATGTGCTCTTCCTCAGGGGCGGCCGGGGCGGGCACAACGGCCTCGGCGCTGGCGTGCGCGAGCTCGGTGTAAGCGCGGGCCTTGTTGGCGGCCCGCAAAAACTCCTCGTAGTTGAAGGGCTTCACCAGGTAGTCGAGGGCATCGACCTTGTAGCCCTCCAGCGCATACTGCGGAAAGGCGGTGGTGAACACGATGCGCGGCGGCACGGCCTGCTGGCCCAGCACCCGCGCCAACTCCAGGCCGGTGAGCTCCTGCATCTGGATGTCGAGAAACGCTACGTCTACCGGCTCGGCCAGCTCGTGCAGGCCCTTGAGGGCCTCCACCCCGCTGCCGAAGCGGCCCACCAGCTTCAAAAAGGGCGTTTGCTCGATAAAGGTGCAAAGCAGGGCCAACGCCAGCGGCTCGTCATCAACGGCAATGCAGGTAACGGGAATCATGGGGAAGTTATTAATTATCAGCTGTTAATAGTTAGTTGCTTGCTAGTAATAAAACATCTACTAATCCAATACATCTGTCATGCTGAGCTTGCCGAAGCATCTTGGCCGTTCCGTTGAACGGCTTAGCAACGAAGCGGCCAAGATGCTTCGGCAAGCTCAGCATGACGGACGTTGTGAAAAGATTTTCCAGACGGCTTCTGTTTAAAAAACCTTTTTTGCGCTCACGCGAGGCACCCAGTAATTAGCGATTACCAATCAACCATTAACAACTAGTACCAGCTTTACCTCAAACTCGTTGTCGGGCGTTTTGGGATTCACCTGCAAGGTGTAGCGGCCGGGGTAGAGCAAGTCGAGGCGGCGCTGGGTGTTGGTGAGGCCGATGCCGTTGGAGCCGGCTAGGTCGGTACTAGCCTTGGGAAATAAGGTGTTGCGCACGTCGATTTCGAGCTGCTGGGGCGTGGGCTGGCGCACCGCGACGTGAATACGGCTGGGCGCGGTAGCCGCCACGCCGTGCTTGAAGGCATTTTCAACGAAGGGCAGCAGAATCATGGGGGCGATGAGCACTTCACGCACCGGCTCGGGGTGCTCGAAAGTCACTTGCACGCGGTCGGTAAGCCGCAGCTGCATGAGCGTGATATAATCCTGAATAAAGGCCACCTCCTGGCTGAGTTGGGCGTGGCCCGAGGCGGTATCGTAGAGCACGTAGCGCATCATGCGCGAAAGGCGGTGCAGGGCCGCCCGCGCCCGCTCCCCGTCGATGAGCGTGAGCGAGTAGATGTTGTTGAGCGTATTGAAAAAGAAGTGCGGGTTGATCTGCGCCTTGAGCAAGCTGAGCTCGGCCTCAACGCGCTGCTGGTCGAGGCGCTCGCGCAGACGAGCCTCCTGCTGCCAGTGCTGCACCACCGTGATGGCCGTTCCGATACCCAGCACCAGCAGCGTAATGAGCAGGCCCACCAAGTCGAACCGGCTGCCGCGCGGGGGCCGGGGCGGGCCGGGCCCAGGACCAGGTCCCGGCCCGGGGCCCGGCCCGCCCCGGCCTACCTCATCGGCCGCGTGAAACGCCTGCCGCATCAGGTCTGACAAGTGCAGGGCATTTTCCAAAAAGCGCCCCAGCAGCGTAATAACGAGCACGGTAGCTACCAGCGCCAGCACAAACCAGCCCGTGCGCCCGCGCAGCAGCAGGCGCGGTACGCTCAGCCGCGTAGTGGCGTAAAATGCGACTAGCCATAACAGCAGCAGCGCTCCCTGCCGCACCCAGTACTCCACCGGCAGCACCACCCGCCCCTGCATGGGCTGAAATAAAAACAACGCGAGCGCTAGTAGCCCCCACGCCAGCACGTGAATCAGGGGGGTAAGAAAGCGCTGAGAGGAAAAAACGGGCATAGTGGTAGAGTGGTAAGCAGCCCAAAAGTAGCCGCCGACCCGCCCCACCCCGCCCCCGCCCGACCACCGGGCCGATTGTGCCGACTGCGGACCCAATTTGGCCGGTCGGCCGGGTGCGGCTTTTTCGTTACTTTTACTTCATCTTACGCTGGTTGCCCACTCTTTCCCACCCAATGTCCTGTTCCTGTGTTTGCCTTTTCCGCTGCCTGCCCCCGGCCAGCTTCCTGGCTGGCTAGCTTGCTGGCCGCGTGGAGCTGCCGGGCGAGCCGGGTCTGGTGCCTGCCCCTGCTGCTGGCCCTCGCCCTGGCCGCCCCCGCCCGCGCCGCCGCCCCTGCCGAAGATACCCTGGTGGCTAGCCCCAGCCGCCCGGCCCAGTTTCTCGACGACCGGTTTTACAGCGTGCTCGAAGACCCCACCGGCCGCCTGCCGTTGCACCTGGTAAGTAGCCCCGCCTACGCGGGGCGCTTCGCCACGCTGGCTGGCACCGGGCTGCCGCCCAATATTCAGCACCCGCGCAGTACGTACTGGCTGCGCTTCACGCTACGGGCCGCCGTGGGGCCATCCAGCGACTGGTACCTGGAGCTCTACGACTCGCACATCGGGGCGGCCACGCTGTTCCGACCCACGGGCCTCACCTGCCCGGCGGGCCTGGCCTACGACAGCGTGCTCACCGGGGCTAATTATCCCTTCGCCACCCGGCCGCTGCCCTACAAGAATTTTCTCTTCGACCTGCCTCTGCGCCCGGGCCAGGCCGCCACGTACTACCTGCGGCTGCACTCCGATACGCCCACCAGCTTCCGGGCCATGCTGCACAGCGGCCCCGGCCTGTTGCCCGAGATGAGCCTGCAATACTGGCTGCTGGGCGGCTTTTACGGCATCATCTTCCTGATGCTGGTGTACAACCTCTTCTTGTTCTTTTTCCTGAAGGAAAAATCTTACCTCTACTACGTCTTCTACGTGCTGAGCGGGGCGCTGCTCTTTTTGTCGGAAGACGGGCTGGGCTTTCAATACCTGTGGCCGGGCAGCGCCTTGCTGAACCACTTTATCGGGGTGGCGGCCCCGGTACTGCTGCTGCTGGCCTTTGCCCAGTATGCCCGCTCATTTCTCGATACGGCGGCCCGACTGCCGCACCTCGACCGGACCATCCGCTGGGTGGTATCGCTGAGCGGAGCGCTGCTGGTGCTCGACGCGGCGGTGGCCAATTCGGGCTTCGGCTTCTGGCTGTACTTGCTGCCCTACGGGCTGCTGTACTACGCGGCTTGGCGGGCCTACCGGGGCGGGCTGCCCTCGGCCCGCTACCTGCTGCTGGCCCAGGCGCTGGTGGCCGGCTCGCTGGCCTTCCTCATCAGCCGCAAGCTGGGGCTGGAGTTTTATAACAACGCCTACACGGTGTACAGCCTCAACGTGGCCTTCGTGGTGGAGGTAGCGGTGCTCAGCTACGCGCTGGCCGACAAGGTGAAGGCCCTCATGGACACTACGCTGCTCACCCAGCGCCGCCTGCTCAAGCAATTGCGTAAAAAGCACCAGGCCCAGGACCAGCTCGTGGTGCAACTACGGGAAAATCAATTACTCAAAGACCAGCTAAACACCGAGCTAGAGGCGCTCGTGGCCCGGCGCACCGACGAGCTGCGCCAGCAAAACGAGACCATCGCCACCCAGAACCGCGAGCTGCTCGAAACCAACAGCCTGCTGGCCTTGCAGTCGGCCGCCATCGAGCAGCTCAATCGCGATCTCAGCCGCGACCTGCGCGACCAAAAAGAGGCCCGCCTGCAAGCCCGGGAGTTCGACTTTGGCGAATTCAGCCAGCTCTACCCCGACAAGGACGCCTGCCTGCGCTACCTGGCCGACCTCAAGTGGGCCAACGGCTACCACTGCCGCAAGTGCGGCCACGAGAAAAGCTGCGAGGCCCGCGAGCCCTTCGCCCGCCGCTGCACCCGCTGTCGCTACGTGGAGTCGGCCACCACGGGTACACTCCTGCAAAAATGTAAATTCCCCATTGTCAAGGCGCTGTACGCGGTATTTCTGCTACACGCGCACCGGGGCCGCTATGCGCCCGCCGAGCTGGCGCGGGTGCTGGAGCTGCGCCCCGCCACCAGTTGGGCCTTCGCGCAAAAGGTATTGGCCGCCCTGGAGCGCCGCCGCCAGGCCACCGACTACGAGGAAGGCGAGCCGTGGACGTTCGTGCTGCTCGACGACGCTGCCAGCGCCGACCTTGAAACGGCGCTGGAAACGGCTTGAGACTGAAGCTTCGGGCAGTTTGGTGGCCTATTGCGTAGCTGGGCAGTGTTTACTAGCCCCGCACTGGCCCACACTGGCGCGAGTTTAGGCGCAGCCGTAACTCGTGCCTGCTCATGACGTGGAGGCTGCGCCTCCACTGCCGCAACGCGGCAATTCTACGTCTGTATGCCACGCCATTTAACGTCACTCAGACGCGAGCTTGCCGCGTTGCGGCAGTGGAGT
>CAJYVK010000167.1 GCA_913778455.1 uncultured Hymenobacter sp.
TGCGGCAGTGGAGGCGCAGCCTCCACTCATGGCCTGGCACGAGTTACGCTGCGCTAAACTCGCGCCAGTGGAGAAATATTGTTTGCACTAATTCTGACCACATTACCTATGCCGCCAGAAGTAATAGCCTGGGCCGACTTTGTCGCCGTTGACGTGCGTGTGGGGACCATCGTTGAAGCCCGCGAATTTCCCGAGGCCCGCCGCCCGGCGTATCAGTTGCTGCTGGATTTCGGCCCCGAAATTGGCCTTAAGAAATCGAGCGCCCAACTTACGCACCACTACTCGCCGGCAAGTCTGCTGGGCCGGCAGGTGCTGGCAGTGGTCAACTTTCCACCCAAGCAAATCGGCCCCATTCGCTCCGAGGTGCTGGTGCTGGGTGCTCCTGACGCCGATGGGCACACCGTACTCGCGGCCGTGGCCGCCCCGGTGCCCAACGGCAGCCGCCTGCACTAATTGTTGAACGCGAGGCTGGTTAGAGTGGGGTTGGATTACCCCCCATCTGCTTGGCGCGGGCGGCCAGCGAGTCGATGATGACCGCGTAAATCTCATCCAGGTCTTTGCCGTGGACAGAGTAATAATGATAGCTGCGCTCAAAAGCCGAGTCGGCCTCGCTAACTTGGTAATGCTTGAGAATTGCCGTGCGCTGAGCTTGAAACAGCGCCCGGGCCGAGTCGGGCGCCATCCGGCTGGACTCGACCCGGGCCTCCAGCACGTGCAGCCGGATGAGCAGGCTCGTGAGCTGCTCCTTCGGAATCAGGTTGGGTGGGGGCGGCACTAATTCGGGGCGCTCGCGGCTGGTGGTTAGCAGCAGCCCGGCACCCAGTAGTACGGAAGTCAGCGATAATTTCACGCCCAAAATTAACCCCGCGCCGTAGCTTCGTTGCGCATGCCGCCCGCTTCCACTTCCACCTCGCTCCTGCCCGCCAGCCTCTCGGCGCTGGTGCGCCGCTTGCGCCACCTCGAAATCAGGATGCGCCAGGCGGTGGAGGCCCAGCTGCAAGGCAACTTCGGCTCGGTCTTTCGGGGCAACGGCCTGGAGTTTGACGACGTGCGCCTGTACCAATACGGCGACGAGGTACGGGCCATCGACTGGGCCGTGAGCAGCAAGGGCCACGGCACCTTCGTCAAGACTTATAAGGAAGAGCGCGAGCAGCAGGTAGTGGTTGCCCTCGACGTGAGTGCCTCGCAGCGCGTGGGCCGGGGCGCGGCCGGCGCCCAGGACAAGCTTGACCTCGGCCGCGACCTGGCCGGGATACTCGCCCTGTCGGCCGCCCGCCAAGATGCCGCTCTGGGACTGCTGGCCTTTTCCGACCAAAAAGAACTGTACCTGCCGCCCGCCAAGGGCCTGCGCCCAGCCTACGCGCTGCTCCAGCGCCTGTACGGCCTGCAACCTGCCTCGGCGCACACGAGCCTGAGCATCGGCATCCGACAGCTACTAAGCTTGGTGAAGCGCCGCAGCCTGATCATTCTCATCTCCGACTTCATCGACGAAAACTACGAGCGCGAGCTCACCATGCTGGCCCGCCAGCACGACCTGGTGGTGGTGCAGTTGCTGGCCCCGCAGGAGGTGGCGTTTCCGGCGCTGGGCATCGTACCCCTGCGCGATGCTGAAACTGGTTTGCTGCGCTGGGTCAATACCTCGTCGCCGGCTTTTCAGGCGCAGTACGTGGCCCAGGGCCAAGCACGGCTGCTGGCTCTGCGCACCCTGTGCCGCCGCCAGCGCGTGAGCCTGCTCACGCTCCGCACCGACGAAGACTTCGTGCCCCAACTAGTGGGTTTATTTCGGCAGCGCCGAGGATAACGTTATGCTACGCCGCTCGCTATCTTTTTCATCGCCTAAGTTTTGGCTGGCCCTCGCCGCTGCCGCGACCCTGGGGCTGGGCACCGGGCCAAGGGCGCTGGCTGGCCCGGGTGAGGGTCCAGCGGGTCGATTTTTGCGGACTACGGTAGAAGTAGGCCAGCCGATAGACTACGAATTGAGCTACCTGCACGACCCGCGGGCGGAGGTTGTTTTTCCCGACTCGCTGGCCAATTTCGGCTCGTTTGAGTACGTGGGGCGGCGCTGGCTGCCCACCCGCACCCAAAATGGCCGCAGCCTTGACCGGGCCGTGTACCACCTGCGCACGTTTTCACTTGCCCCAGTGCAGGCCCTGCAATTGCCCGTGCTGCTGCTGCACGTGGCCAGCGACACGCTACGCCTGCTGCCCCCAGTGGCGCAGGTGCGCCTGCACCGCGTGGCCCCTACCTTGTATTCGAGCGAAGCGGCGGGCCCGCCTACGCTACGCACCGACTACCGCGAGCTGCCGCTGGCCCCGGCGTTCAACTACCCCTTTTGGCTGGCGGGCCTGGTGGGCCTGCTGGCCCTCGGCGGCGGAGCCTGGGCGCTCTACGGCCGGCGCTGGCGGCAGCGCTACGGTCGCTACAAGCGGCGCAAGAACCACGTGTATTTCCTCACGCAGTTCACCCGCAACACCGAGCGTTTCACGTTCTCGCGCTCGGCCCCGCTGGTGGAGCGTACCGTCACGCTCTGGAAAAATTACTTATCCAGCCTGGAGGACACCAACCTCAATTCACTCACAACCAGAGAGCTGACTGAGCATTTTCAAAATGACGAGGATGTGCGCCGCGCTTTGCGTGCCACCGACCGCGTAGTGTATGGCAATCTGTTGAGCGAAGACGCGCAGGAAGTAGACGCTGCTTTCCAACGCCTGCGCGATTTTGCCGAGCGGCGCTACGGAAGTAATGAGGTGACGGGGTGAAGAAGTGAGGAGGTGAAAAGGTGAGGAAGTAATGAGGTGAGGAGGTGAGGAAGTAAGACCGTTTAATAAGTCTTACGTCCCCCCACGTCTTTCATGCTGAGCTTGCCGAAGCATCTCGCTCGCTTCGTCTGCTGAGCTAGTTAGTGCACTACGCGAGATGCTTCGGCAAGCTCGGCATGACAGACGCAGGAGATATAATAATTATTATTTTAGCATTTAACGTAATTAATTTAATTAAAAAGCTAACATTTTCTAACAAGCTTTCTTACCCAAAACCTCGTCACCCCGTTACTTCCTCACCTCATCACCTCTCACAAATGCCCCACCTCGTAGTACTTACTGGCGCTGGCGTATCGGCCGAAAGCGGCATTCGCACCTTCCGCGACACCAATGGGCTCTGGGAGGAGCACCGCATCGAAGACGTAGCTACGCCCGAGGCATTTGCCCGCAATCCGGCGCTGGTGCTCGACTTTTACAACAAGCGCCGCGCCCAGGCCCGCACCGTGGCCCCCAACGCCGCCCACCTCGCCCTGGCGGGCTTCGAGGAAGCCCCGGGCTGGACGGTGAGCATCATCACCCAAAACGTGGACGACCTGCACGAGCGGGCTGGCTCCACGCAAGTGCTGCACCTGCACGGGATGCTCAATAAAATGCGCTCGGTCAAAAATGAAAATGCTGTTTTCGACTGCGCCGGCGACATCGCGGTGGGCGACCTGGCCCCCGACGGTGGGCAATTGCGCCCGCACATCGTCTGGTTTGGCGAAATGGTGCCCGCCATTGAGGAAGCCGCTGAAACAGTTGCCACCGCCGACGTACTACTCGTAGTAGGCACCTCGCTGCAAGTGTACCCGGCGGCCGGGCTGCTGCACTACGCCCCGGCCGATTGCCCGGTCTACGTCATCGACCCCCACCAGCCCGAGGTTAGCGGCCGCCGCGGCGTGCATTACGTGGCCGAGCCCGCCAGCATAGGCGTACCGCAGGTGCTGAAGCAGCTTGCTGGGTGAGGAGGTGATGGGGTAAGGAGGTGAGGAGGTGATAGGGTGAGGAGGTAAGGGAGTGAAGAGGTGATAAGGAAGAAACAGCGTGAAAAGCCTAATACATAAAGCTTCTCCCCCCAATTTCCCTACCCCATTATCTCTTCACTTCCTCACCTCCTCACCCCATCACCTCCTCACCCCCTCACTTCCCATATTGATGCAGGATACCCGTATCGAAAGGCGTCCAAAGGCTGGCCTTTTGGCCGCTGATTTTCAGCCCTCTGTTTGCCCAGGTATTGCAGGTATTGAGAACGCTGTATCGGTTGTTGGCCTCGTAGAAGGCGTCATGGTCGGCGTAGCTGTGGCCGGGAATCCAGATGAAGTTGCCGGTAGTATCGCGCTGAAAGCTTTGCTGAATGTAGGTGATGAGCCGGCGGTATTGGCTGGGCGTGAGGCGCAACGGCACGCACTGCGGGCCAGCCACGAGGTCGGCCTCGCGGTAGTAGGTGGCGTGCATGAGCGACGTACCCAACCAGAAGCCCGCCCGAATGGCCGTGCTAGGCTTGAGTTCGGCCCAGGTGGGCGTTTCGAGGTAGAAGCCCTTGTCGCCCCAGCCGATGCCCACGAAGCGGTACGTCGTATCGCTGGCCTGGGTATTGGAGTAGGGCATCTGCTGGCTCCAATCGATGTAGCGGCTCTTGACGGGCACCACCAAGTCGGTGTGCACCCCGTTGGAGCGGATGAAAAAAGGGATGGTCGCGGCTTCCGTCGTGGGCTCGGCGGCCACCGGAATGCGCGACAGCACCTGCGCCACGCCGTAGTACAGGGCCGCCGCGCCCACCACCGTCCCG
>CAJYVK010000168.1 GCA_913778455.1 uncultured Hymenobacter sp.
CACCACTATGCTGCACACTCTTTCCCTACACGACGCTCTTCCGATCTGTCCGCGTTTGCTAGAGTTTTTCCCAACCGCCGTTAAAACGCGGACTACAAAGTCCGCGCTACTGCTCGGTTCCTAGCAGCTCGATGTGGGCTACGTGGTGCCGGCCGTGCCAAGCATACAACACCAGCGTTTGGTCGAGCGTGGAGGTTTTCTGATTTCCTGGATGGTAGAAGGTGCGCTGCCACTGCGCCTCGTCGAGGTGATGCAACAGCGTGCCCCAGCGGTTGTGCAGGCTTTCGAGCAGGGCCAGCGATACGGTGATGGGCACGGCGGCCACGTCGGGCAGCTCGGCCCAGGCGGCTTCCTCGTAGGGCTTGATGGTGGGGTTGTCCTCGGTGAGGGCGAGCCGAAAGCGCACGTAGGCATTTAGGTGCGAGTCGGCCACGTGGTGAATTACCTGGCGGCCGGTCCAGCCGCCGGGGCGGTAGGGGAGTTGCAGGCGCTCGCCGCCCACCCGCCGGGCCGCCGCCGTGAGTTGGGCCGGTAGCTCGGCTAGCTGCTGTAAGTAGCCTGCCCGCTCGGCTGGCGTAAGCGGGGCGGCAGGCAGCTGCGGCAAGCCAATCGGAAAGCGTAGCGGGTCGAGAATATCCATTGGAGCGGTTTCGGATTAGTGTGTAGGTTAAGTAGAGATGGGCAGTCAAAAAGGACGTGGAGTTGCAACAGGCTTTACAACTGTTTTGAGGAAGCGGCAGTAGTTAGCGCCGCCAAAAGTAACCGGATCGAGGCTGGCACCCGGGGTAGGGCTGCTGGCGGATTGCAGCCGTTGGAAAATGGTTGGGTAGGGGGACGGCTACGTGAGTACTACACTCCTCGCGGTGGACCCGCCTATCTGAACTTGCACTTGTAAAGCATCTTGCTTCGCCACGATAAGCCAGTGTTGCGTCAAGAAAATTGCGTAACAAAAGGCGCGGCCGGTACGCCGCACGAGACCCCTCCGGGGCCGGGCCTACCTCCGAAAGAGGGAGGCGACCAGAAATTACGTCAGCCGACTTCTCTGGCGCAGGGCTGGCAAGGTGGTGTGAGCCTGCTATAAAATACTTCTTGGGTGAATGTCAGGTGAGTAGGAGACATATGGAGGAGACTAGAAGTTAGATAACATATAAAAAAAGTGTGTTAATTTTTTAAGTTGGATACCTTGTGTAGTAAAATGTTGATTGTTAGCATTTTATAAACTTGACTACTTTGGGGGCTTGCATGATGTATGCGATTTTGTCAAGTGTCATTTAGGCTATATAAATAATATATTATAAGTAATTAGGCGACTGTTACTTATGGGATTAGTTTAGTGTCAGTTTAAGGAAGAGACTGAGTTATACTGATTTTGCTGGTGGGCTACCAACCAACGAAGCAGTAGTGAGACCGGCCGCTCCTTAGATAAACACACTTTTTCTAACCAATTCCACACTGCCAACTCATGAAAAACTCGGCTAAATATCTGGCGCATTGGCCTTGGCGCAGTCTGGTCAGCGGCCTGTTTATCGTACTGGGTACCGCTCTCGGGGTCCTGGCCCAAACGCCCGTGGCCAAATACGGCGCGCTGCAAGTGAAAGGCAACCAAATTCAAGATCAGAATGGCAAGCCCGTGAGCCTGGCGGGCAACAGCCTGTTCTGGAGCAACAACGGCTGGGGCGGCGAGCGCTACTACAACGCCAATGCGGTAGGCTGGCTGAAAAACAGTTGGAACGCCAGCATTGTGCGCGCGGCAATGGGGGTGGATGAGCCCGGCGGCTACCTCGAAAACAATGCCCGCGAAAAAGCCAAGGTAAAAACCGTGGTGGACGCCTGCATTGCTGCTGGCCTCTACGTGATTATTGACTGGCACTCGCACCGCGCCGAACAGAACCAGGACCAGGCTATCGCCTTTTTCAAGGAAATGGCCACCACGTACGGTAGTCAGCCCAACGTGATTTATGAGATTTACAATGAGCCGCTGCAAGTGTCGTGGAGCGGGGTAATAAAGCCCTACGCGCAGGCAGTTACGAGCGCTATCCGGTCCATCGACCCCGATAACCTGATTGTGGTGGGCACCCCCACCTGGTCGCAGGATGTAGACGTGGCCGCCAACGACCCGCTGACCGGCGTAAACATTGCCTATGCGCTGCACTTTTACGCGGCTACGCACAAGGCAGAGCTGCGAGCCAAAGCCAGCACGGCCTTGAGTAAGGGCGTGGCCCTTTTCGTGACGGAGTACGGAACCTGCGATGCCTCGGGCGGGGGCAGCGTCGATGCGTCTTCTACGCAGGACTGGATGACGTTTATGAAGCAGAACAACCTAAGTCACTGCAACTGGGCACTCAATGACAAGGCTGAAACGGCCTCGGCCCTGGTTACGGGTACCGACCCTTCCGGTGCATGGTCCGATAGCTATCTCACCACCTCGGGCCGCCTGGTAAAAGGGTACATTCAAAGCTGGAGTGGTACGGCCACTACTACGCCAACCCCGACTCCCTCTCCCTCCCCTACACCCACGTCTGGGACGGCGACCAAGGTTGAGGCCGAGAGCTACCACATCATGTCGGGCGTGCAAACGGAGACCACCACGGACACGGGCGGTGGGCTGAACGTGGGCTGGATAGATGCCGGGGACTGGATGGCCTACACCGTCAACGTGCCCACGGCGGGCACCTACACGATTCAGTGCCGGGTGGCTAGCCCCAACAGCGGCGGGCAGATCAGCCTGGAGCAGAACTCGGGAGCTACCCGGCTGGGCACCGTCGCGGTGCCCAACACGGGCGGCTGGCAAAACTGGACGACCATCTCGACCACCGTCACGCTGCGGGCGGGCCAGCAAGACATTGCCATCGGCGTGCCGGTGGGGGGCTACAACATCAACTGGTGGAGCTTCGCGCCGACCGGTAGTACGGCGAGTCGTACGGCCAACTCCGTTTATCCCAACCCCGCCCGGCAGCAGCTTCGGCTCCCGCTCACCGAGCCGGGCACGGCGGTCCGCATTACGATACTTAACGCCTGGGGCGTGCAGGTGCTGAGCCAAGACGTACCGGCCGGCACCGCCCCCGAGGCAGTAGTGTCGGTGGCAGAGCTCGAACCGGGTACTTATTTGCTGCGCGTAGTAGCCGGGAACCGCACTACCACCACGCGGTTTGTGAAAGAATAAGGTGTTCGTATGCCAAGTAAAAAAGGTCCCCGTTGGTAGCCGGCGGGGACCTTTTTTACTTGCTATATTTCTGGGTGTGATAAATAATTAATGTATATTATCTAACTTACATGCAGCCAGATGCCGAGTAGTACGCCCGTTGCGCCCAGCGCCAGCAACAAGCCGTAAAGCGGCCCGGCGAAGCGCAGCCACTGGTCGTAGCGCACGCCGCAGGCGGTCAGCATGGCCATGAGCGCCCCGTTGGTAGGCGTGAGCAGGTCGGTCATACCGGCGCTGTACTGGTAGGCCAGCACCGTTACCTGGCGCGACAGGCCGATGATGTCGGAGAGCGGCACGAACAGCGGCATGGTGAGTACCGCCTGGCCGCTCACGCTGGGCACGGGCAGGTGCAGGGCCGTGTGCACGCCCATCATGCCCAGGGCAGCCAGGGCTACGGGCAGGTGGGCCAGCGGCGTGGCCAGCCCCTGCACGATGGTATCGACGATGTGCCCCTGCTCCAGCACCACGAAAATGGCCCGTGCAAACCCAATCAGGATGGCCGAAAAGGCGATGTCGCGAAAGCCCGCCACGAAGCCCTCGGCCGTGCCGGTGAGGCCCAGGCCGCCCACTAGCCCGGCCCCCACGCCCAGGATGAAAAACAGGGCCGTCATCTGGTCGAAATCCCAGTGCAGGCTGACTACGCCGTAAGTGAACGCGGAGAAGGTAATCAGTAGCAACAGCAGCACCAGGCCGTGCCGACCCGCGCCTTTGCTGGCCGCCAGCTGCGCGGGATCGGCCGGCTCGGGGGCGATGCGGTAGCGCACGGCGTGGCGCACCGTGCCGCCGATCCAGACGAGCAGGGCCAGCGCCAGAAACACCAGGCGGTAGCCCGCCGCCGATAGCAGCGGCAGCTGCGCCAGCTTCTGGGCAATGCCCACCTGGAAGGGGTTGATGGGGCTGAACGCCGCGCCCACGATGGCCGCGCCCAGGCTGGCCGCCACCGCCGTAATAGTAGGGTAGCCCAGCCGCCGCACCAGCACCAGCAGCACCGGCACGAGGGCAATTACTTCCTCCCCCATATTCTCCAGTACGCCCAGTGTGGCAAATAATAGACTGATAACGGGTAGAATAGCTACCTCACGCCCCTGCGCGTGACGCAGCAGCCAATCGACGCCGAAGCGCAGCGCCCCCGTTTGGTCAATCACCGTAAATGCCCCGCCGGCCAGAAAAAGAAAGAACACCACCGCGCCCGCGGCGGTTAGGCCCTTCGGAATGGACTCGGCCACTTGCAGGGGGCGCACGGGTGTGCTGGGTACGCGATGATAAGAGCCGGGCACGACCACTTCGCCGTTGGCGGCGGCGCTGGGGCGGCGGGCAAATTGGCCAGCAGGCAGCACGTAGCTCAGCGCGGCGGCCACGATGATAAAGAGGGTGAGCAGCACCAGTGGGTGGGGAAAGCGAATCGATTTCATCCCGCAAAGTTGCGCCGCCCGGCGTAAGCGACGGCGGCGGGTGGCTGGCCATACCGCTTGGCGGGCGTATATTCGGGTTAGCCTTATGACCATCACCACGTTTAAAAACCTGCACCAGCGCCAGCAGGCCGCGCACCTGGATCGGCACGGCCACCCGCTGGCCGAGCGCAGCGAGGATGGCTGCGAGCTGCGCCTGTTCGCGGTCGAAAACTTCTACGCCGAAGTGTGGCGCAGCCGGGGCGAAGACGCCATTCTGTTTATCCACGTCTTCGACCGCCCCAGCGGCCTGAGCGACTACCTCCCGCTGATTTCGCTGGGCACGTACCAGTAGCCGGGGCGAGGAGACCCTACTCGGCCGGCGGCAGGCGATCCACGTCGGTGATTTGGCCCTTGTGCCGCATTATTTGCAGGTCGAGAAACGTGAGCGTGAAGGGCTCCTTGCTGTAGCGGGCGGGCTCGTTGAGCGAATTG
>CAJYVK010000169.1 GCA_913778455.1 uncultured Hymenobacter sp.
GAATGGGCTCTCGAAAAGCATTTCCTAAACAGCTTCATTAGGAGCAGACAGCTCACCAAAATGCCCCGCTGGCACAAGGCCAGCGGGGCTTTTTCATAGGGAATACCAAGCTGACTTATTGCCCGCCGCGCTCCTGCAAATAGGGTGCGAGTACGTCGTACGCCTTCTTAGCCCGGGCTTCGTCCTTCACCTGGGCGGCGGCCTGGTACACGCTCTGGAGCGTGAGCAGGTTCATGCGGGTGGCGTCGTCGAAGAGAGCCCCGTCGTGCGTCTGGTAGTAGCTCAGGGTGTTGATGCTGCGCTCGGTGAGCTTGTCGAGAATGGCGTTGGCCTTGTCCTTCTCGCCCACGGCGTAGAGTACCGGCACGAGCTGCGGCGTGTAGTAGTCGTAGGGCACGGCGGCGTCGGGCATGACGGCTAGGCACTTGTCGGCTACTTCCTTGGCCTTGGTCATGTCCCCGCTGGCGGCGTAGGCGTTGGCGAGGCGGGCAAACTTATCGCGGTAGTTGGACGGGAAGCGCAGGTTGTTCTCGTCGTAGAAAATGTTGGCGTTGTTCAGGCCCCGGTACTGGAATTTGTTCATCAGCACGTCGTAGCAGATGGGCTTCTCCACGTAGCCCTCGTCGCCACGGCGGTCGTAGTTGGGGTCGCGCAGGGGCAGCAGGCGGTAGGCCATACCTTCGAGCTGGAAGTAGGGCTGCAAGTTCATGTAGTCGCTGGGGGCCACCGTCGAGCTGAAGTAGATGGGCCGCTTCCAGTTGTTGGTGGCGATCATGTCCAGAATCACCAGGTTCTTCTTCTCAATGGCCCGCTTGCCCATGCTCCAGTCCATGTGGCTTACGAGCTGGCTTTCGCGGTCCTTGGGGATGATACCCAGCTTTTTCACGGCCGCCGTGTCCACGTTCAGGAAGAACTTGGGCGTGGGGAAGGTCATGGTCGAATAGTTGCCTTCGGTGTACTTGAGCAGCGGGCTGCCCTGGCCCACCAGGCTGATAAACTGCTTGAGGTCGAGGCTATCCACGGCCGGGTTGGGCGAGAAGGGCAGCATGTCGTTGTTGCCCTGCACGTAGGTCGCGTCGTTCATCGAGATGGGCAGGCCCTCCGAGAGGTAAGAGCGGCGCTTCATCTGCTGAATGTACCAGTCGGTGTTCAGGTACGAGAGCACGGCCACGCGCACGTCGGTGCGGATACCTTCTACTTCCTGGGCGTACCAGAGCGGGAAGGTGTCGTTGTCGCCGTTGGTAAACAAGATGGCGTTGGGGGCGCAGCTGTTGAGCAGGTTGCGGGCCGAGTCAACCGAGTTGTAGCGGCCCGAGCGGTTGTGGTCATTCCAGCCCTGGGCCAGCAGAATCGTGGGCGAGATGAGGCCCAGCAGCACGGCCACGCCAGCGCGGGCGTTCTCGGCCTTGAGCGCGGCGGCCAGCAGTTGGCCGAGGCCAATCACGCCCAGCCCGATCCAGATGGCGAAGGCAAACGTGGCCCCCGTGAAGGTGTAGTCGCGCTCACGCGGCTCGATGGGCGGCTGGTTGAGGTACACCACGATGGCGATACCCGTAAACAAAAACAGCAGGCCCACCACCAGCGCGTCGTGTCCGCGCCGCCGCACTTGCACAAACAAACCAATCAACCCCAGAATGAGCGGGATGGCGAAGAAGTTGTTGTGCGCAAAGCTGCCGCCGATGCGCTCGGGCAGCGTCGATTTGCCGGGGCTGAAAGGCGTTACCACGCCTGACTGCTGGATATCGGACTCGCGGCCCACGTAGTTCCAGAAGAAATAGCGCCAGAACATGTGGCCAATCTGGTAGCGGAACAAGAAGCCCAGATTTTGGCCCATCGTGGGTTTTACGCCTTCCTGCAAGTCGGGCACCCACTTCTTATACTCTTGAATGTGAGCGGGGTCGTAGCTGTAGAGGCGGGGCAGCAGCATTTTGTCGGCATCGGCGTAGCCGGGCTCCTGGGCGCGGGGCAGAATTTCGACGTATTTGCTGCCTTCGCGCTTATAGCGCGGGGCACCTTCCTCGTAGTGGTCGGGCTGGGCGTTGAACTGCGGGCCGTAGAGCAGCGGGCGCGAGCCGTACTGCTCCCGCTTGAGGTAGCTCACGAAGCTCAGCACGTCCTCGGGGTTGTTCTCGTTGATGGTCGGGTGAAACGACGAGCGGATGGGGACAATCAGGTAGGTCGAGTACCCGATGAGGATGAACGTGAAGCACAGCATGGCCGTGTTCAGGAGCTGGCTGCGGCGCTGGTAGGAGAGGCGGAAGCCAAGCCAAATCAGCCCCACGAACAGCAGCAGGAAGATAATCAGGCCCGAGTTGAAGGGCAGGCCGAGGCTGTTGATAAAGAATACCTCGAAGCCACCCGCCAGCGTGGGCAGGCCCGGGATGATGCCTACCAGTACCGAGCCCACGATGAGTAAGCTCACCGCCAGCGTGATAACACCGCCTACCATGTTGGGGTTGGCCGCGCGGCGGTAGTAGTAGATAAAGGCCAGCGCCGGTACGGCCAGCAGGTTGAGCAAGTGCACCCCGATGCTGAGGCCGATAACGTAAGCAATGAGAATGAGCCACTTATCGGAATCGGCGTCGTGGGCGTGCTCTTCCCACTTCATCATAATCCAGACCACGGCGGCCGTGCAGAGGCTCGACATGGCGTACACCTCGCCTTCCTCGGCGTTAAACCAGAACGAGTCGGAAAAGGCGAACGAGAGCGCCCCCACTACGCCCGCGCCCAGGATGAGCAGCGTTTGGTAGCCGGTGGGCTCGGGCGTTTCGGTTTCAAATTCGCTAGTGGCCACCAGCAGCTTGCGGCCCATGCGGGTGATAATCCAGAACAAGAACAGCACCGTGAACGAGCTGCTCAGCCCCGACAGGGCATTGACCAGCACCGGAACCTTGGTGACGTCGCCGAAGCTGAACAGCGAAAACAGCCGCCCCAGGATGAGGAAGGTCGGGGCGCCCGGCGGGTGCGGTACCAGCAGCTTGTAGGAGCAGGCAATAAATTCGCCGCAGTCCCAGAACGAGGCGGTGGGCTCCAGCGTGAGCATGAAGACGACGGTGGCCACGGCAAAGACTGCCCAGCCGACCAGGTTATTCAATCGTTTGAATGAATGCATACGGGGTAAAAATAGCCCCCTGGCACTGCCAGCGGCAGCGGCCGGGGCGGCCAGCGAGAAATACCGTTATAGCTAAACCGTTGCCAGCGGGCAACAAGCCCCCAAAAGTAGGCAACAACCGCCGAGGGGTTGCGTGGCGGGCCAGAACGGGCACAAAAAAAGCCGCTTCCCGACGGAAAGCGGCTTCTCGTGAAATGCGGCGTTTGCCTACAACAGCGTCAGGCGATTAGTACTCACGGCCTTGTCGTTGACCAGCAGCGAGCAGAAGTACAGGCCGGCCGGCAGGCCCGTAACGTCGAGCGGCAGGCCGGTAGCGGCGGTAGCCAGCGGCAGGGGCAGCAGGCGTACCTCGCGGCCGAGCACGTTGCTCAGGCGCATCTTGTAGTCGGGGCCGTGCTGGGCCGAAAGCTGCACCGTGAGCAGCCCCCGGGCGGGGTTCGGAAATACGCTCAGCGAGGGGGCACCCGTCTGGCTGGGAGCTGCGGCGGGCAGCGTTGCCAGCGCCGTGTGCAGGCTAGGGGCCGTGAAGATGGCGGGGCTGGCGGGCTTCAGAAAAGCGGCCATGCCGGGGATGGGGCTGCCGGGCGTCCAGGCGGCCAGCGGGTTGCCAAGGCCGGTCGGGCGCACGCCGCGTGCCCACACCAGGCGGGCGGGGGCGGCCGGAGCGATAGCCGCCTGGGCGGTTTGAGTGGGCAGCTGCTGGGCAGCCGTGGCCTCGGCCCGGACGGCCCCCACGTGCGCGCCGTAGGTGGCCGCCGCGGCGGGCAGCAGGGCCAGCCCGGCCATGAAGAAGGTTAAAAGACGAGTAGCAAGGCGCATGAGAGCAGGGAAAGACGAGGTGGGAAAGCCAGTTGCTGGCTCAAAGGTAGTTATTTATCCGGTGAGCTACCAGTGAACAAGCACCGTGCCGGGTGCATAAGTTTCTCAACGGTGGCAATCTATCGACCAACGCCGCTGCTTACTCGGCGAGCAAATACTCAGCCGGTTGGCTGATACTGCCCCCGTAGGCCGCTTTGCACCGTTTGGCAGAACCTGCCGGGCTGGCAGGCCCCGGCACTAGTAAGGATACCCAAACCGCCGATTTGGCTGCATGCGCAAAGGCAATTAGCTCATGACTAACTGGCGATGGTAGCACCGACTGACTCTACGAACGAGGTCGGCCTTGCCGCTTGTCGGCCGCAACCTGCGCTTTTAAGGTGCAATAAGCTAGTGTTATAGAAGCAATTAATTGGCCGATGACAAAGAAAAAAGGGTTCCCGTAAAAAAAGTTTTCAATTGAAATCTGCCTTTCCGCGCAGATTTCGCAGAAAAGAAATAACCGCAACATAATTTTTACTTCATCAAAAATCCACTTACGAAACCAGGAGCGTAAATTAGTGAAACCCTACACGAAGCAGAGATAAGGTTCCCGCAGTGAGGGCTGCTTGCCTCGTCTGCTGCTTCACATCTTTTCCTTTTCTCATCAGCCAAACTTTTACCTTACATGAAGCAAATACTATTTGCTGCCATCCTGCTGGCTGGCCTTAGCACCACCGCGTCCTATGGTCAAGCCACGGTAGATCCTGAATTGCGGGCCGCGCTGGCCACCAACCCCACCGCCGAGGTGGTGGTAACGTTCAACGGCGACGGAGCCCCGCAGCTGTCGCAGCTGAACTTGCTGAAGCAGCTCGGAATTACCACCGGCATTACGTTTCAGGCAGGACCCATCGCGGGCGTTATTGCCACGGCGGCCCAGGTCGAAGAGCTGGCCAAAAACCCCGCCGTGCGCTCACTCTACATCAATAAACAGCTTGACTATTACAATTACCACGATACTAATCTGACCGGGGTGCGCCGCCTGCGCAACGACAAAGACGTGACGGCCCGCAACGGCGGCATACCCGTCTCGGGGCGCGGGGTGGGCGTCCTCATCAACGACAGCGGCGTGGATGGCACCCACGACGACATCAAGCTCGGGACGCACTTGGTGCAGAATACGCTGGGCTCGACCAACCTGCACAACCTGAATGCGATGCTGCCCGTGACGTACATCGAGGGCGTGCCCAATACCGATAACAACTCGGGCCACGGTACGCACTGCGCGGGTACGGTGGGCGGGAACGGAGCCAAGAGCAGCGGCAAATACGAGGGCGTAGCGCCCGGGGCCTCGCTGCTGGGCTACGGCTCGGGCGGCGCCCTGCTGGTGCTCGATGCCATCGGCGGCTTCGACTACGCGCTTACTCACCAGTTTCAGTACAACATCCGGGTAGTAAGCAATTCCTTCGGTACCTCGGGTGCCTTCAACCCCAACGCCCCCATCAACGTGGTGACCAAGAAGGTGTACGATAAGGGGATGGTGGTCGTATTCGCGGCGGGTAACTCGGGGCCGGGCGCCGATACGCATAACCCCTACGCCATTGCTCCCTGGACAATCTCGGTGGGAGCCGGCGACCGCAATGGGCTGCTGGCGGGCTTCTCTTCGCGCGGGGTGCGCGGGCAGGGCGGCACCTTCACCGTGGATGGTGAAACCTGGACCTACAAGAATGAGCCGGTTATCGTCGGCCCGGGCGTTGACGTGGTTTCGACCCGGGTAATCGGGCCGGTGGCCTCGCTCGGCATTACGACCGACGCCAACGTCCTCACGCCCGGCGAGCTACCCTTCTACACGCACATGAGCGGTACGTCGATGGCGACGCCGCACGTGGCAGGTATCGTGGCCCTGCTACTCGAAGCCAAGCCCTCGCTCTCGCCGGCCCAGGTAAAGGAAATTCTGCAAAAAACCGCTACAAACATGCCCGGCCGCGAGTCGTGGGAAGTAGGGGCGGGCTACGTCAATGCCTACGCCGCCGTGGACCAGGCCATGCGGGCGCCCGGCTTCGGCTCGACGGTAAACGCCGCCAAGCGCTTTAATAGCAGCGTAAATTCGATGATGACGGAAGTGCCGTTTACCGTGAATTACAATCCGGTTACGACGGCTGGCAACCAATTTACTTTCCAGGTGCCGTCGGGAGCCAACAGCATCGAAACGAAAATCTCGTCGACCGGTCTGCTCGGAGAAACCGGCAACCCCACCAACCTCATCCTGATTGACCCCGCCGGTACGCAGTACCGCTCCGGTACGCCGGTTACTTTCACGCTGAGCACCGACCGCAGCGTGGCCGTAACCTCCCCGCTGGCAGGCACCTGGACGCTGAAAGTAGATGGCCTGCGCGGTGTGGCGCTGCCCGAAACGATCAGCGGTAAAATCACCCTGCTGACCCCAGCCGGTACCAGCAACCTGAACGACATCGCCGGCCACCCGGCCGAAGCGGCTATCAAGCTGGCCGTTACTAATCGCCTGGTCGATGGCCTGTCCACTGGCTTCAAGCCCAATGAGAACCTGACCCGCATTCAGCTCGCCAACTACCTGCTCATGGGCCAGGAAATCCGCCAGTACCTGCCCACCAACGGCGCGTTTTCCTTTACCGACGTGTCGGGTACCGATGTGCTGCTGGCTGAGGCGGTGACGGCCAAGGGAGCTGCCATGCGCGACCGCTTCCACATCAACAACGGGGTGATGACGCCGACTGCCGCCGGCAATTTCTCCCCTAATGGCCTAGTGAGCCGCGCCGACCTGGCGTACTCTATCGTGCAGGGGCTGGGTTTCCAAAGCCAGGCGCTGGGCCGCAACGGCCAAAATGTTACGGTGACCGTGGACGGTAAGAAAATAGCCATTGACGACGCGGCCAGCATCCCGGCTGGCCTCGAAGGCTACGTGAGCGTGGCCCTAGAACTGAATCTGATTAACGCCTACTACTCGGTAACGCAGGGGCCGTACGACTTGCAGCCCACGCTGCACGCCACTTTCAAGCCCACGCAGCGCGTTACGCGCGGCGACTTCGCGGTGGTCGTTACCCGCACCTTCCCGCAGTACAACGCCCAAACCCAGCCCGTTGCTAGCAACGCCCGCTCGGCTGCTCCGACCCCGGCCGAAGCGGCTGCTGCCAGCAGCAAGGAAACGTCGGCGTATCCTAACCCCTTCAGCGGCAGCACTACCCTGAGCTACTACCTGGCCCAGGACGGCCCGGTGAGCGTGGAGGTATACAACACCCTCGGCAGCAAAGTGCGTACGCTGGTGGTAGGTAACGAAACCGCCGGCAGCCACCAAGTGCGCTTCGATGCCGCGGGCCTGGCCCGCGGTAGCTACCTCTTCAAGGTGAAAACCGGCGAGGCCGTGAGCACCAAGCGTCTGGTTGTACAATAGTACCCCAGTGGTAAAGTGAAAGCGGCCTGCTCAGCTGAGTAGGCCGCTTTTTTGCGTTTATGGAGTAGCTCACCCGGGCGAGCTAGTAAAATAACTTTATCCTGAACAGCATCAACAGCTATTGACTGACAATAAGATGCAGCAATAACTAGCGCACGCGCACCACGCCGGCTCCGTTGTACGAGTGGTATTCGGCGTTATACATGGCATCGGCGCTCACCGGGCCTAGTTTGAAAGTGCCTTTGCTCACGGCCCGGGCCAGGTAGTAGAACGTCTTGGGCTTGGGCGTGGCGGTGGTGAAGAGGTTGAGGCGGTCGTCGCGCACGTCGAGGTAATCGGGCTGGTCGGCGTTGGCCACGAAGCCGATTTCGCGGGTAACGCCCAGGCGCGGGTTTTCGATTTCGAGGCCGGCGGGCAACAGGTCGGTAATGGCCACGTTTTTGACCTCGCCGGCCGCGTCGGCGGCCTGGATGGTGAGCTTCACCACCACTAAGTCATTCTGGCGGAAGCTGGCCGCGCCCACCGGCTGGCCGGTGCGGGTCAGGAACTGCCGGCGCACTTTGAGGTAGCTGTCTTCCTCGCGCACCCGGCCGCCGGCCGAGATGCCCTCCAACTCCCAGAAGTAATAGAGGGCCCCCGCGCCGCTGGCTTTCAGCAGCAGCTGGTAGTT
This sequence comes from uncultured Hymenobacter sp., assembly GCA_913778455.1. Classification (GTDB taxonomy): domain Bacteria; phylum Bacteroidota; class Bacteroidia; order Cytophagales; family Hymenobacteraceae; genus Hymenobacter. Next base: position 8,005 of record CAJYVK010000169.1, read on the forward strand.
GGCCACGTTGTTTACCGTGAGGTCTTTGCCATCGAAGTTGCCCAGCTGCTTGCCGCCCGCCGCGATGGTGGCGGTAGCGGTGCTGGCCTGGCTCTTGCGGGCAATTTTACCCAGGGCCAGCAGGGCGAAGGCCCGTTCCTGGGTGTTGAGGTAGGAAGCCTGGCGCACCTGCCGGCTCAGCTGCCGGGCGATGCCGTTGACCTGCGGGTTGGTGGGGTCGGCTTCGAGCAGGGCGTTGAGAGCCAACGCCTCGTCGCGGATGGGAGAGGCAAACGAGTCGCCCAGCTCGCGGGGGGCTTTCTCGGGCGTAAACTGATTGGGCAGCACCTCGCGGAAGGCTCGCTGCTGGCCGCCTAGCGCGTAAGTGCAGGCCAGCAGGAAGCGGGCGTCGGGCGTGAGCAGCGGCCGGTTGGCCTTGTAGTAGTTGAGGGCCACGGCATCCTGGCGGCCGGCCAAAGCTAGCACGTAGAGCGAGTAAGTGATTTCGCGCTTGGCGATGGTGCGCTGCCGGGCCAGCCCATCCACCGTGAAGTACTGGTAAGCCTCCGTCTTGCGCTTCTTGAGGCGGAACTGCAAGTAGCGCAGCACCTTATCTAAGATGCTCTGGTTCACGGCGAAGCCGGCCTGCTTGGCTTCGAGCAGGAAGTGAGCGGCGTAGGTGGTAGCCCACCAGTTGTCGTAGTCGCCGCCCGGCCAGTAGCTCAGGCTGCCGTTGTACAACTGCATCGACTCGATTTTGCGAATGGCCTCCTGCACGTTGTA
>CAJYVK010000170.1 GCA_913778455.1 uncultured Hymenobacter sp.
CCAAAGTAGCCGAGCTGCGCCGGGTGCTAGCCGCCGAGGGCTTCAATCTAAGTGATTTGCGCGGCCCCATTGGCGTGCCGATAAGCAGCCGTACGCCCGAGGAAATCGCCGTGAGCGTGGCGGCTGAACTCATCGCGGTGCGCAATCAATAAGTCCAAGCTAGACTGTCGGTTAACAGGGTGGTTTTTGCGGCTTCCCAGGGGTTTCTAGTTAGCACTGCTTATGCTGTTTCCGTAGCTGCTTGATTCGGAAGTTTAAGGACTGATCGACCGCCGGTTCGGTAGGAGGCGTGGGGGTAAGGTCGCGGGCTGCTTCCTGCTCGATTAGGGTATTGAGCGTGGCCTCTTCTTTTCAAAGAAGTCCGGGGTTGATTAGTCCGGTGAGGGCAGCCATGTCTTCGAGAAAATCAGACGCAGCAGGGCGGGGCGGAAGACCCGAATTGAACTACATGGCCCGCCTACGCAAGTCTGTTACCAACAGGTTCATGCGCCGCCCGGCGCGGGTAGGGCGGGTATTCGTCAGGGCCGGGTGGGCTGCCACGCCTGGCTTTTGCGGAGTTGCTTGAGCAAGATGTACAGGCGCATGAGGCTAAATGTGCCGAATTCTCCCTCATCCTGCACCTGTAAGCGCCGCCCGTCGTGGTAAATGATGGTGAGGGTGGTATGGGGAACGTGGTTGTAGCCAGTGCGGTACTTGGGCTGCAAGGACTGGGCGGCCAAGTGGCTGGCCAGGCCTATAACGGCGGCTAACGCCGGGGCCGCGACCTGCGTCTGCTGGGCAATGAATGTTTTGTTGGTTTCTTCCAGCACCGGGTACGAGCAGGAGTGGTAGGTAGCTGCGCCGCTACTGGCAAAGGTTAGCTTTTCGACCAGTACCTTGTGGTAGGCGAAGACCGACTCGTAGCGGATACTATCCGGCTGGGCCGGGCTGAGTGGGTATTGGACGTAGTCAACGAAGCCGCCGTATTTGTAAACAAGGCAAAAGCGCTGCTTGTCTGCCAGCGGGTCGCTTGCCAGAAAAGGCTTGGCAAAATCGGCATAGTCGATAAGCGGCTGCGTGCCCACGTAGCGCACCGTAGCCACGGGGCAGTAGCGGTAAAACTGGCGGTAAAATGACTCAATTTCCAGCCGGTCGCCCATATCTAGCAGGCAAATAATCTTGCTCTTCTTGTAATGCGTGCCTGTAATGAGCAGGTCGAGCCGGCCATTGCCGTCAAAATCGGCCTTAACCCATGCTTTTACGTGGGCTAGGCGATACTGCTTTTTTACCCGCTTATCCGCGAATTTCAACGCCGAGCTTACGGTGAAAGTAGCGTAGGCTTTATCCGTATCGTGTATCAGCTGTGCTACTTGGCTATCGGTCTGAGCCAGCTCGATTTTACTGCGGCCAGCCTGCGCCGTGGCCGGTGAAAAGCGCAGGAAAACGGCCACAAGGAGTAGGCCGGCGCTTAGGACGTGGATCAGCATAGCGTGATTACTGGTGGGAAACGCAGATGCAGCATCACAGCCCCAGCAGCCGCCGGGCCGCGCCGATGATGGCTAGCTCTACCTGCCCCACGGGTTTTTGAGCGGCGTCGAGTTGAAGCTTGGCGGCGGCCTGGGCGGCGGCGACGGCGGGCTGGCCCTGCTCAAGCTGGGTGAGACGCGGCGCCAGCAGGTTGGCCACGAGGCCGAGCTGCACGGCCAGCGGGGCGTACTCAGCCAGGCCGGGGTTGAGGGCGAACAGGGGCGTGAGGGTTTCAGGAATGCCTTGCCAGTCGGCAACTTGCCGGCGCAGGCTGGCTAGCTGGCGCTGGGCGGCCGGCGATAGCTTCGGCGGCGTGGCGGGGAAAGTGGGCATTCCGATGCTGAGGCTGGCCAGCAGGCTATCGGCGGTAGCGCCGAAGCGCCGGGCCACGTCCGACTCGGCCGGGGCGGCATCCACAAGGCGGGTGAGGGGCGTGTCGGTGGTGTACTTAAAGCCTTGAAAATGGCGCTTGTAATCTTTGACCGGCTCGGCTAGGCCGGCCAGCGTTTGCAGGGCGGGCAGGGCGGCCGGGTAAGGGCTGGCCAACTGGCGCAGCAGGGCGGCCGGGGCGCGGCGATGGCGCAAACCCAGCGCCTCCAGCTCGCTGCTCACAAAGGCCAGGCGGCGGTACATATCGGGTACGTCCTGGGTAAGGGCGGCGGGGCTCCACAGGCGCTCGGCCACGGCGGCGGCGCGGGGCCACACCCGGCTGTCGTAGATAACGCTGTCGGCAAATTCGGCCCACATGGCGGCCTCGCCGCCCAGCACGCGGCTGGCCAGCGAGTCGGGCACGCCTTGCAGCGGGTCGGCGGCGTAGTGGGTGGCGGCTGGGTAGTTGAGGTCGAGGTAGTAGCCGTGGGCGCGCAAAGCAGGGTGGCCCAGGCGCACGGCTTCGGCCACGGCCTTGGGACCGCGCCAGCTCTCCACGACGATGGGCGCGGGCAGGTCGGGGCCGAGAATCTCATCCCAGCCCACCATCGTCTTCCCCAGCTTCTGGATGATGACGAGCATCCGGCGATTGAAATACGTCTGGAGCTGGTGCTTGTCGGGCACGGTAGTGCCGGGCTTCACGAAGCCGTTGGCTTGCATGAAAGCCGCGATGCGCGGGGTGCGCCGCCACTGCCGACCGTCGTTTTCGTCGCCGCCGATGTGGAAATACTTATCGGGAAACAGCCCGCTCATCTCGGTCAATACCGAGTCGAGCATGGTGTAGGTGCTCTCGCGGGTGGGGTCGAGCAGCGCCCAGTTCTGGCTGGTGCCCCAGCGCGTAGGCACGGCCTTGATGGAGTCGTTGGAGCCCAGGCGCGGGTAGGCGGCCAGCAGCGCGCCGGTGTGGCCGGGCAAGTCAAATTCGGGTACCACCCGGATGCCGCGCTGGGCGGCGTAGCGCACCACCTCGCGCACTTCGGCCTGGGTGTAGTAGCCGGTGGCCCCCGCCACGGTGTGCAGGCGCGGAAAGAGCTTGCTTTCCACGCGCCAGCCCTGGTCGTCGCAGAGGTGCCAGTGCAGCACGTTGAGCTTCACGGCAGCCATGCCATCGAGATTGCGCTTCACCACGGGCACCGGCAGAAAATGCCGTGCCGCGTCGAGCAGCAGGCCGCGCCAGGCAAAGCGCGGGGCATCCTGGATGTCGCAAAGTTGCGCCCGCCAGCCCCGGGGCGTGCTTTCGAGTACCTGCCGAAAGGTGGCCAGCCCGCGCTGAATGCCCAGCGGCCCGACAGCCACGAGGCTGGCCCCGGCGGCCGTGACGCGCAGGCGGTAACTCTCGTCGGTAGAGGTGGCGGGGCCGGTAGTCTGGCGGTGCAAGGCCAGCAGGGGCGCGGTGGCGAAGCGGTAGTGGCCGGCTTGCCAGGTGGCCTGGGCGGGTACCGGCAGGAGCGGGCGCTGGGCCAGGGAAGCGAAGGGTACTAACAGCGGGAGGAGTTTCGCGCAGTGTTTCGCGGTGGTAAAGCGCAGTGCTTCGCGGTGGAGGGGTAAAAAAACACTGCGGAACACTGCGGTTAACACCGCGAAACACTGCGTGAAAAAACTCATATCATGCCCCGGGCTTTAAATTCCAGGTATTTGTTAATCGTATTGGCCGTCAATTGTTGCGGCGGGGTAAGTAGCGCGTGGATGCCGTAGCGCTGAAGCTCCAGCACAATCTGGCGCTTTTCCTGCTGAAATTTTTCGGCGATGGTCTGGTTGTACACGTCAGCCGTGGTGGCGGCCGGCGCGTCGAGAAAGGCGCGCAGCTCGGTGTTTTCGAAGAAAACGACTAGTAGCAGGTGCGCCTTGCTCAAGCCCCGCAGGTAAGGCAATTGCCGTTCCATTCCCTGCAAGGTTTCGAAATTAGTGAATAGAATGAGCAGGCTGCGCTGCTTGATGCGGGCGCGGACGGTGGCGTACAGTAGCTCGTAGTCGGTTTCGAGGTACTGCGTTTTTTGACGGTACAGGGCTTCCAGCAACGCCCGCAGGTGGCCGGGGCGGCGCTCGGCGGGCACCACGGCACCGGGCTTGTTGGAGAAGGTGACGAGGCCGGCCTTGTCGTGCTTGAGCAGGGCAATGTTGCTCATTACCAGCGTGGCGTTGATGGCGTAGTCGAGCAGACTCAGGCCCTCGAAGGGCATCCGCATCACGCGGCCTTTATCGATGAGGCAGTATACCTGCTGGGCGCGCTCATCCTGAAAGTGGTTGACCACCAGCGTATCGGCCCCGCCGCCGGTAGACCGCCGGGCACTGGCCTTCCAGTTGATGGTGCGCGGATCGTCGCCGCTGGCGTAGGGCCGAATCTGCTCGAACTCCATGCTCTGCCCCACCCGCCGAATGCGCTTGACCCCCACCTCGGTCAGGCGGTTGTGAATGGCCAGCAGCTCATACTGTCGCATCTGCAAAAACGACGGGTACACCGGCACCACCTGGCCCTCGCGCCCGAAGCGGAAGCGCCGCCGCACCAGCCGCAATGGCGAGGCGGCGTACACGTTCAGCGCCCCGAAGGCGTACTCGCCGCGCTTGGTGGGCCGTAGCTGATAGGCGATAATCTGCGTCTGCCCCGGCGCGATGACGGCCTCAAACAGCACGTCGCGCCGCTGAAACTGGTGCGGAATCTCATCAATCACCTCCACCTGAATGCCGAAGCGGTAGCGGCTTTCGAGGTATAGCTGCACGTCATTGTCGGAGCCGTTGGCCAGCTTCTCGCCCAGCACCCGCCGCCCAAATACCGGGCTGGCCCCGCCCGCCGCGGGCGCGTAGAGCAGCAGCGCATCGAGCACCGTGAGCAGCCCGGTCACGCCCAGCAGTACTTCTGCCGGCCCCAGCAGCCAGGGCAGGAAGAAGCTGGCTACCAGGCCGGTGATGAGGGCGGCGCAGAGGTAGAAAAAACGAGAAGTCAGGAAAAAGCTCATGCTTGGCGGAGTTGGTCACGCACTTCCATTAGGGCAAAACCGAGCAGGTTGGGGCCCTGCCAGCGGGCGGGGTTGGCCGCGTCGGGCGAGTCGGCAGCCAGGCCGATGCCCCAGATGGTATCGACCGGGCTGGCCTCTACCAGCACGCGGTCGCCGGTAGTGAGCAGGAAATTGCGCAGGGCCTTGTTCTGGCTGAATTTGTGGTAGTTGCCGGTGCGTACAATGTCGTACTTGTGCGCGTCCCACTGCTCGGGTACGAAGCTCCGAATCTCGCGGCCCAGCTTCTTAGCCTCGGCGGGGCTTCTTACCGCCAGAATGCGCGTGACCATGTCGTCCTCGCCGAAGAGCCGGGCTTTTTCGGTCATCATCCAGTGCTCGGTAGAGCGGTAAGTTAGGCCCGCCACCGTAAAATCGGCCGGCCACCACTGGCTCAGGCAGGTCTTGGTAATCGTGCCGTCCTTGCTGGGCTGGTGCCCCCAGAAAAATAAGTATTTGATGGGTTGGCCTTGCTCAAGCTCGGCCAGGAGCCAGTCGGTGGAATACTTCATAATTTACCGTGGGACTTCAACTGATTGCACGATTTGAGCTACTACCTCGTCGGCCGTGCCACCCTCCATTTCGCGCTCGGGCGTGAGCATGATGCGGTGCCGCAGTACCGGCGCGGCCAGGAACTGCACGTCCTCGGGCGTCACGAAGTCGCGGCCACGCAGGGCGGCCAGCGCCTTGGCCCCGTTGAGCAGCGCGATGCTGGCGCGGGGCGAGGCCCCCAGGTACAGCGCCTTGTGCGCCCGCGTCTGACCCACGATTTTGGCGATGTATTCGAGCACGTTGGCCTCTACGCGCTGCTGGCCCACCTGCTGGCGCAGGGCAGCTAGGTCCGGGGCCGATAGCACGGCCTGTACCTTGTCGAGCGGCGTGCCGCCGAAGCCGCCGTGGTGGCCCTGGAGAATCTGAATTTCCTCCGCCAGGGTGGGGTAGCCCACGTTCAGCTTAAAGAGGAAGCGGTCGAGCTGGGCCTCGGGCAGGCGGTAAGTACCCTCTTGCTCAACGGGGTTTTGGGTGGCCAGCACCACGAAGGGGGTCGCCATGCGGTGGGCGGTGCCGTCCTGCGTCACGGTGCGCTCTTCCATCACTTCGAAGAGGGCTGATTGCGTCTTGGCGGGGGCGCGGTTGATTTCGTCAATCAGGACCACGCTGGCGAAGACGGGGCCGGGCCGAAACTCAAAATCGCCCTGCGCGGGCCGGAAGATGCTGGTACCCAGCACGTCGGCCGGCATGAGGTCGGGCGTGAACTGAATGCGGCTGAAGGGTACGTCCAGGGTGCGGGCCAGTAGCTTCGCCGTGAGGGTTTTGGCTACGCCGGGTACGCCCTCCAGCAGCACGTGGCCGTCGGCGAGTAGGGCGGTGAGTAGCAGTTCCAGCAAGTCTTGCTGGCCCACGATGACTTGCCCGATTTGGTGGCGCACGGCCTCGGTGCGGGCCGTAAGCTGCGCCAGGTCGGTGCGCGGGGTGAATGCCGCTACGGGAGTTTCGGGTGGTGCAGTGGGGTGGAAAGGCGTTTCGTTTTCCATAATCAAGAAGAAAAAATCAGGGTCAAATACAAGCCGGTCTAAGCCAGCCCGGGAACTACCTTGCGCCGCCAAACGAGCCACTGGCCCCGCCAAAAGCGGTAATAATGTGCTCGTACGACCTGCAAACAGGCTTTATTGGTAAAGTGCAATTTCCTAAAAAGCGTGTTTCCCGGTACAGTGCAAAAGCATATGTCAAGTCGATTCGCGCTTGAAATCGTGGATGGCCTGGCTCAGTTTGAACAGCTCTTGGTCGGTGACGACGGGTGCGGTGCGGGCAAAGTTGATAAGCCGCACCAACTCTTCCACGCGGGGTAAGGGCAGGCCGGCCTTCTGGCTCAGGCGCTCGCGGAAAGCCTCGTCGCTCAAGTCGGGCGTGGGCTCCTGAAAGCGGGTGCGCAGGTAGTCGAGGAAGAGCGCGACCTTTTTCTCGGCAATGCGCTGGTGGTTGCGGCCCTGTTGGTAGAGGCTGGCCACGGTACGCGTAAAGAGCAGCGTAGTATTGGGTAGGGGCTTGATAATGGGAATGATGCGCTGCCGCCGCCGGGCCTCAACGAAAATGAACAGCAAAACCGTGATCCAGAGCAGGTAATAGGCCACGCGCAGACTTTCGTGGGCCGTCAGCACCCGCAGCACCGACTGGTTGCCCGCCCGGCCCTGCTTCTGGTACTCGTCCCACCACACCGGGCGGCCGGTGGGCAGGTAGGAAAGCGCCGCCAGCGCAAACTGCCGCTGGCGCGGCGGCAGCACGAAGTAGTTGGCAAAGGCCAGCGGCACGGTGCAGAGGTAGGCGTGGCCCCGCCCCCGGGTGAGGCGAACGAGTACCGCCCGACCCTGCGCGTCGGTGGCCAGCGTGGTGCCCGGCTGGCCCGAGCGGACGGTTAGCCGGTGCGTGGCGGCCCAGGCGGGCAGGCGTAGCGTCGCCGGGGCCAGCAGTGGATTACTAAATTTTACCTGCACCGAGTCAGAACCGCGCAGGCTGGCGCGGAGCGACGAGTCTACCTCCGTCACTCGCACGCCCAGCGCCCTGGTGAGCGTAGTATCGAAGCTTTCGGCGGCAATGAAGACATCGTTGCCGGCCTCCATAAACTGGAGCAGCGCTGGCTTTTCGAACTGGCTCAGGGCAAAGGAGGTATTGACAAATAAATAGGTAGTAGCCTGCCGGGGCAAGGTAGGCTGGCTAGCCTCGGCGTCATCCGCAGCTTCCGTTGCCATCGTGTCGGCCGCGGGTGAAGTGCTGGCCATCGGCTCGGTTGCGGCTGGCACGGAATCGGCTGCTACTACGCGGGCCGAGTCGGCCTGCGCAGGAGCCGCCGCCGATTCGGTAGTCGCTAGTTCCTCGTCTGGCTCCGGCTCGTCGCCGTCAAAAAACTGATTGTAAATCGGCAGGCGCACGCTGGTCACGTCGTCGGTGCCCAGCAAGTGAGGCAGTACATCGAAGAGGGCGTAGGTGCCGTAGGGAATCTTGTCGGCGTTGCTGAGAGTGGGCCGCCAGTCGAGGGGCTTAGGGCGGTAGTACTCCAGCGCCACGTAGGCCCCGAATAGGGCCAGCAACCCCAGCAGGTAGAGGCGAAAAGAGGTCACGGGGCAGAACGTTGAGGGCGAAGAAGGTAGGCGTACCCGGCCGGGGAGCTGGCGGCGCGGGCAAGTTGGAGCAGGCAGGTGCTTGCGCCTTCAGCGAGCGGGCGACGCACGGCAGTGGGAGTAAAGTCGAGCGATGCGCAGGCGAGAAACATGGCGAAAAGCGACGGGCGGATAAGTCAGGAGGGCACTGCCTGGCCACTGCCAAGCTGGCGGCCCAGCGCGAACTGCTCGGCCCGCACGGCGGCGTAAAGCGTGGGCGTGATGGCTAGCTCGCCGTACCACACGTACTCAAACTGCCGCGTGGCTTCGGCAAAGGCTGGGCGCAAAGCTGGCCGCTGGCTGGCTAGCTCGCGCAGGTAAGCCTGGTTGGTTTTGTCGGGCTGCCACTCGATGAGGGCGCGGTCGCTGAGCTGCTTGAGTAGGGCCAGGTAGCCCATCCGCACGGCCAGGCGAAAATTGCCGGCCTCTTCGGCCGCCCGCAGCTGAACCGGAAAGTCCAGCTCGTGAATGTTTTCGCCCAGCGTTTCGTAGGCGAGCGCCATCCGACGCGGGGTGCGGCCGAACGCCCGCGTCAGGTCTACCTCCAATAGCTTGAGCACCACAAATATCACGGCTGCCGCCAGCAGCCCGTAGATGACCCAGCGCCAGAAGCCCTCGTAGCTCGGGGCCGACGACCTACCCAGCAGGTCGTCCAGCAGGTCGCCCAGCCAGCCGAATAGGCGCCGCAAAAAGCGTCGCCAGAGGCTATCCTGCGGGCTGGGCTCGGCCGGTGCCTGGCGGTAGTCGAAGGCCCGCTGGCTGGCCAGGTCGCGGAGGCGCTCGGTGGCTGCCTGCGGCTGGCGCAGGCGCACGGCCGGCGTCTGGTCGAGGGCCGGCGTCTGCGTGGGGGCCGGCGCGGGCGTTGGGGTGGCGGCCACTGGCTGAGTACTCAGCGCCAGGCTACCCAGCAGTACCCAGCGGCGGGCACGACGCGATAGGGGGCTAGTACTCACCTTCTTCGTGGGGGCGGTAGGTGGTGGCACCGGGGCCGGCCCCCGGCGCTTGGCCCAATTGGTTCAGCAGGTGCAATAGCCCGACGCCCTCGCGGCGCTCCACTAGGTTGAAATACTGGAAAGCCAGGGCCAGCAGGATGGGCGGGTAAAGCAAAAACGTCGCGGCCGTGAAAAAGAGCGTCAGAACCACGACAAAAATGGTAGTGATTTGCCCCGGCTCAATTGTGGGGAGGAAGGTACTGTAAATCGCTAGCCACAGCAGGTTGGCAATCGTGCTGAAGGAGAACATTAGCGTGTAGAGCAAGCCTATCATCCCGATAATCAGCCCGAAGGTAGACCACCACTTGCCCGCGGTGAGGCTCATGCAGCGTCTGATGGTGTCGTAGAAGCTCGTGTGCTCAACCACGCGCACGATGAAAAATAAGCTCAGCACTACCATCAAGTAGTAGCCAGGAATAAAGAAGAAGAAAAAGCCCAGGACGATGAGAATTCCCAGCCCCCAGTAGGAGAAAAAGGCGACTACTAAGTGCCGCTTGACCACCGCCCACACCTCGCCGGGCGTGATTGGGGTGGGCACGGCGCCGGCCGGCCGCAGGCAGCACACCAGGTAGCCGTAAATGGTGAGCACAAATGCCGAAGCAAAGAGCAGCGCGGTGGGGATGAGCAGGTAATACAGCGGATTCTGAACAGTAGCCCCGAGGATGGCCTGCCGGGCGGCTAGCGGATAGCGCGGGTCGTGGCTTTGTGGGGCATAGGTGCTGCTTAGTAAGGTGCCGAACATGCGCGACTGCACCACGGCCGTGAGAATGCCCTGGAGCAGGGCCAGCGGGGCGACCAGGTAGAGCAGGGCCCGGCCCAGCGGCCGCCAGTGCACCCCAATAAACTCGAAGGTGGCGCTGATTTTCTGGCCAAAATTTCGCTCTTGGCGAAAATCTGACTCGTGCGTGTAAGCAAGCGGCATAGAAAAGGGAGAAGTAGAAAGCAGGGGAATCAAGCCGCCGAGGCTCGCTGGCGCAGCTGCCGGGGCCGCCACACAAAGTACCAGCCGATAAACGCCGCCGAGCCGCCGATAATGAGCAGGCTAAGCGCCACGGGCATCTCGGTGTGGCGCGTGACGAAGCTTTCCAGAAAGCCGGCGATAATGAGCAGCGGCACCACGCCCAGGGCGAGTTTCAGGCTTTCGCGGGCGGCCTGGCGCAGGCTGTCGCGCCGCGAGTACGTGCCCGGAAACAGCACGCCCCGCGCCAGCACGTAGCCCGCGCCGCCCGCCAGCACGATGGACGAGATTTCGAGCGTGCCGTGAATCCAGACGGTGAGCAGCGAGGCCAGCAGTACGTGCTGCCGGTAGAAGAAAAACTGGAAAGCTCCCAGCATCAATCCATTGCGGAAAATAATGAACGTGGTGCCCACCCCGGCCGAAATGCCCAGCGCGAAGGTGAACAGCGCTATCCGCACATTGTGGGAGGTGATTCCCAAGAACATCGACGCCTCGGAGCCCTGCTTGTACACGGCCATCGGGTCGCCGTGCTTGATGTTGTCCAGGGTTTTGTTGACGTAAGCATCGCCCAGTATCGTGCGTAAGAACGTGTCGTCGTAGGCGGCCGAGAGCGCACCCACCAGCATGCTTACCACAAAGACGAGCAACGCCCAGCGCAGCTCGCGCCGGTGGCGACTTACGACGAGTGGTATCTCGACGGCCCAAAAGCGCCCGAACCGGTCCTGGTCCTCGGCCTTGTTCTTGTACAGCGCCTGGTGCTGGCGGCTGGCCAGCTGGTTGAGGTAGGCCGTGGTGTCGGAGTGCGGGTAGAAAGTCTGGGCGTAGGCCAGGTCGTCGGTGAGGGCTACGTAGCGGGCAGCCAGCTCGTCGGGGTTGCCGCCGGGCACGGGGGCCTCGTAGCGCCGCCAACGCTCCTGGTTAAGCCGGCGGAATACAGCTTCGCGCATATAGAAAAACAGGGCCGATTAGCGGGCGGTGAAGATAGGGGCGCGACAGCGTTACTTTGCTACGCCCGGCGAGCTGCCCCGTCGGTATTCAATTGCCCCTCATGGCCACTATCCGCGTTCAGACCACCCAAAACGTCACCCTCGAATACGAAGTAGCCAGCGTGGGCGACCGCATCGTGGCGGCGCTGCTCGACTACCTCATCCTCTTCGCCTACGGGGTGCTGCTGACGATGCTCGCCCGGTCGCTGGCCGATGGCAGCAGCACTGCCGATTCGTCCATCAACTACCGCGACCCCGCTGAGCTGCTGGGGGTGCTGATAATCATACTTATCTGTGCGCCGTTTTTCGTGTATTTTCTGGTCTGCGAGATTTTCTTCAACGGTCAGACGCTGGGGAAGAAGGCCCGCCACCTCCGGGTAATGCGCCTCGACGGTACGCCCGCCCGGCTCGGCGATTACTTCCTGCGCTGGCTGCTGCGGCCGGTCGAAATTATCTCCGCGCTGGGCGGACTAGCGGTTGTCACCATCCTGCTCAACGGCCGGGGGCAGCGGCTGGGCGACGTGCTGGCCGGTACTTCCGTGCTCAGCCTGAAGCCCGGGGCCAGCCAGCTGCTGGCTCCCGAGGCGGCCGCCCCGGCGGGCTACCAACCCGTGTTTGAGCAGGCCGGCCAGCTTACCGACCACGACGCCTTCCTGGTGCGCCAGCTGCTGAGCCGTAGTCTCCAACGGGGCAACTATCTCATCCTGCACGAAACGGCCTTGAAAGTCAAGCAGCTGCTAGCCGTGCAGAGCGATTTGTCGGACGAGGCGTTTTTGCGCACCGTGCTGCGCGACCATACGCACCTGGTGGCGTATGGCCAAGGCTAGCCGCAGCTACTGACTACTGCGGCTGCGATGGAGTAGCGGCCCGTTGGTCAGCGCGTGCGGGCCATTGCACGCGGGCTACTAATTGCGGTCCCGTTTCTACCAACTGTAGCGTCAGGCTGAGGGCCTGGGCCAGGCGGCCGGCAATCCACAGGCCCAGGCCGGTGCCGGGGGCCAGCGGGTCGGCCTGGTACCAGGCGGTGGTGAGTTGGGCCAGGCGCGGGCCGAGCGGGGCGGCCAGGGTATTTTCGACTTCTACGGTTAAGCCCCGCCCATCGGCTGGAGCCAGTAGCCGCAGCGTAACCGGCGTGCTGGGGGCTCCGTGCTTGCGGGCGTTGTCAAGGAGGTTGAGCAGAATGGTCGTCAGTTGGTCGGCGTCGGTGGCAGCAGTCAGGCTGGCGGTAGTCGCCTCATCGGGTAGGGTGATGGTGAGCGTGCGCCCAGCCGCCCGAAAGCGCGGTAGCTCGCGGTCGGCCAGGGTCAGGACCAACTCGTCGAGGGCAACGGGCCGGGCGTGGGTGGGCAGCGGGGCACCGGCCCCCAGCCGGCCCACCAGCAGAAAATCATCGACCAGGCGACCCAGGCGAGCCAGCTCGGCGTCGTGGCCCGCCAGGGCGGCGCGGGTGGCGGGCGGCAGGGCAGGGTCGCGGCCACTCACGTCGAGGCCGGCTTGCAGAGTGGCCAGCGGGGTGCGCAGCTCGTGGGCGGCGGCGGCCAGAAAATTGGCCTGGGCCGTGGCCTGCCCTGCCAGCCGACTAAGTAGCTGATTGAGCGTTTCGGCCAGCTCCTGTACTTCGTCGCCGGTGGCGGGCACGGCCAGCGGGGCAATGTCCTGGGCCTGCTTGATGCGCCGGGCCTGCGCGGTCATGCGCCGTAGCGGCCGCAGCACGGCCGCCGCCACCACCGGGGCCAGAATGGCCGCCAGCGTGAGGCTGCCCAGCAGGCCCAGCAGCAGCGTGCGCTGCACGCGTGCCACGCCCCGGGCCAAGGGCGCGGCTGGGTGAGCCAGCCACAGCGTGAGGTAGCCAGTGGCGGCCGCCTCTTCGGCACCGGGGCCGGGCGGGGCCGCCGCCCGGCCTACGGCTACTACCCGGTGCTGCGGTCCCAGCTCGGTGCCGGGAGCGTCGGGGGGCGGCAGGGCTGGCCCCGCGCCAGCCGGAAACTGCGCCGATCGAAATAGCTCGCGCTCGGGCTGGCCAGCCTCCCGAAAGGCCACCCGCATGAGCTCGCCGCGCTGGCCGGGCAGCGGCAGCGTAGGCAGCGGGTCGAGGCTGACGCGCCCCAGCAGCTCCTGGGCGTGGGCCCGTAGCTGGGCATCGTCGGCGTGGGTGAGCTGGCGGCGCAGGCTGCGGTATTGGTAGCCGCCAGCGGCCAGCGTGGCCAGCCCCAGCACCAAGCCAAACACTAGTAGTAACTGCCCACGCAGCCCCAGCCGCCAGCGCCGGGCAGCCGGTGCCACGCGCTCATTATTTAACTCATACTTCATAGCTTACGCCTCAGGGTTCTTCAACCGGTAACCTTGGCCGATAACCGTTTCGAGCAGGGCCGGGGCCGGGGCAAAGTCGCGGTCGAGCTTTCGGCGGAGCTGCGAGATATGCACCTCAATCACGTTGGAGCCCATGTCAAAATCTACGTCCCACACCTTTTCGGCGATGCGGGTTTTGCTCACCACCCGGCCGGCGTTGCGGAGCAGGAGCTCTAATAAAGCAAACTCTCGGTTGGTGAGACTAATAACCCGGCCGGCCCGCGTGACTACCCGGCCCAGCGGGTCGAGTACGAGGTCGGCCAGGCGCAGGGCCTCGGCCCCGGCGGGCGCGGCGGTTTTGCGGCCGATAATGTGCAGGCGGGCCAGGAGCTCCTCGAAGGCAAACGGCTTGCGTAGGTAGTCCACGGCCCCGGCTTCGAGGCCACCCACCACGTGCTTGCTGTCGGTAAGGGCGCTCACGATGAGTACGGGCGTAGCAATGCCAAACTCGCGCAGATTGCGCAGCACGTCGAGGCCGCTCTGGCCGGGCAGCATCAGGTCGAGCAAGATGGCGTCGTAGGGCGTCGTAGCGGCGCGTTCCAAGCCCTCGGGACCGGTAGCGGCCACGTCGGCCACGTGCCCGGCCTGGGTGAGGCCCTGCTGCACGAAGCCCGCCAGCCGGGCTTCGTCTTCGACAATGAGAATACGCATACTATTGGATAGTGACTAGCTGAGATATCGGCCGGGCGACGCCTGGGTAAACTGGGCTATACGCCAAACGTCAGCCGGAGTATTCCGGCTGACGTTTTTTGGGAAAACGGCGGGTGGGACTAGCGCACCAGGTATTTATTGCCGCCGAGCGTCAGGGTTTCGGCGCGCACCACGCGCACCGGCGTAGTGGTGGACATTGCCTCGCCGGGGTGAGTGCCGCGCAATACGCCGCTGGCCTCCACGCTGGCCCCGGTAGTGAGCTTATCGGCGAGCTGTTCCACGGCGCGGGGCGGGAGCTGCAATACGCTCTGGTCGCTGAGTACGAGGCTGTGCACTTCGCCCCGCGGACCGCGCCGCAGTTCGCGAATGGTGCCCTTCACCGTAGCCGACTCTTCGGCGGGTGGGGTGGTGGGGCGCTGGGGCGGCGTGTTACGGATGGTCTGGCTGCCGCTGGTGAGGCTCACGAAATGGAAGCGGCTACGGCCATCGGGGCCAGCCTGGCGGAAGCCCGTCACCGTCACGCTGCTGCCGGCCTTGGCGGCGGCCGTTAGCTGCTGGCCGATGTGGCGGGGGAAGTGAATGGTATCGGGCGCGGCGCTGCCGCTCGGGCGCAGCACAAAGGCATCGTACACCTGCTCATCGTTGAGGGCCTGGTAGCCCGTGAGCGTACCTTGTACGTCGGTGAGCGCCTGCACCTGGCCGCCATCGCGGCCGAGCGGACGCGGCCCGCCGGGGCCGCCCGCACCCGGGCCGGGACCCATGCCGGGGCCGCCCAGGCCCGGGCCACCAGCGGGCGGCGGGGGTACCGGGGCACCGCCCAGGGCCGGGGGCGGCGTGGGCAGGCCGGCGGCCGGCTGTGCGCTGCTGGCCGTTTTAGAGCGGGAAGACTTGGTTTTGGTTTTTACAACCGTTTGCTGGGCGTGGGCGCCGGGACCGGCGAGCAGGAAGGCGGCGAGGAGCGAGGCGGCCAAAAATGACTTTTGCATGGGACTAAAGGAAAATTTGAAGGAGAAGTAAGTGGCTGTCGGCGAACTCCGGTTGCTCTTTCGACGCTACAAAATTTCTACCGCCTCCTTAGGACCGCCTGAAGGTGATATTAATTTTTCTTCAGTTTGCTTTTGACCGAACGTGAGGTGATTCAGATCCCATGCTTACCGAACACAGCTGTCATGCTGAGCTTGCCGAAGCATCTTGCTCGCATCGTTGAATAGTCCGGATGAAGCGAGCAAGATGCTTCGGCAAGCTCAGCATGACGAACGTTTTGAGTATTGAGTAGCAAGAATTGTCTAAATATTTTCTAAAGCAGAAATCCGCCAGCGGTGGCTAGTGCACTGCTGACGGATTTGGCTAAATGGAGTGAACCCAAAATCTTAGCCTGCGGCTATTGCCTTGCGGCGGCTGGGCTTGGTAGCGGGCTGCCGCTCTTCGCCCTGGGCCAGCAGCTCTTCGTCGCGCTCGGTCTTTTTGGCCACCCAGCTTACCGAGTACAAGTCTTTGCGGCGGTCGCGCAGGTTGCGCACGGCTCCGCTGCTGTTCAGGTCTTTGAGGAGGTCAAGGTCGAGGTCGGCGATGAGCGTCATCTCCGTGTTGGGCGTGGCCTCGGCCACGATGGCATCGTGCGGGAAGGCAAAGTCGGAGGGGCTGAACACGGCCGACTGCGAGTACTGAATATCCATGTTCTCGACGCGGGGCAGGTTGCCCACCGAGCCGGTGATGGCTACGTAGCACTCGTTTTCGATGGCGCGGGCCTGAGCGCAGATGCGCACCCGCTGGTAGGCATTCTTGGTGTCGGTCCAGAAGGGCACGAACAGAATTTTCATGCCCTCATCGCTCAGAATGCGCGAAAGCTCGGGGAATTCCACGTCGTAGCACACCAGGATGCCGATTTTGCCAAAGTCGGTGTCGAAGCACTTAATCTTGTCACCGCCGCGCATGCCCCAGTAGCTAGCCTCGTCGGGCGTTACGTGCAGCTTGTACTGCTCGTCCACGGTGCCGTCGCGGCGGCACAAGTAGCTCACGTTGTGGAGCCTGCCATCCTCGTAGAGCGGCATCGAGCCCGCGATTACGTTGATGTTGTAGCTCACGGCCAGCTCCATCATCCGCACCTTGATGGGCTCGGTGAAGGCCGCCATGCCCCGAATGGCCGCCGAGGCCGATTCCTCGCCCACCAGGCCCATCATGGGCGCGTTGAAAAACTCAGGAAATAGCACGCAGTCAGCTTTGTAGCCGCTCACGGTGTCTACGAAAAACTCGATTTGCTGAAAGAAGTCCTCCAGACTCTTGGTCGCCCGCATCTGCCACTGCACGATGCCGATGCGCACGTTCGACTTGACGTTGCCGATGAGCTTGTCAAATTCCTCGTCGTAGTAGACGTTAATCCACTCCAGCAACGTGGCGTAGGCCTTGGACTCTGAGTCGTAAGGCAAGTAGCCGCGAATGATTTTACGCACGTAAAACTCGTTCGCCAGCTGGAAGGTGAGGATGGGGTCGGTGAGCTCCTTGTTGCGCACCATCTCCACGTACTTGGCGGGCGTCATCTCACCAGCGTACTGCGCGTAGCCGGGAATGCGGCCGCCGGCCACCATGGCGCGTAGGTTGAGACTCTCGCACAGCTCCTTGCGGGCGTCGTAAAGGCGGCGGCCCAGGCGCAGGTTGCGGTACTCGGGGTCTACGAACACATCGACGCCGTAGAGGGTGTCGCCCTCCGCGTCGTGGGTGTCGAACTTGCCGTGACCGGTAATTTTGGCGTAGGTGTGCTTGTCGCCAAATCGGCTGTAATCCACGATGATAGCCAGCGCGGCTGCGATTACCACGCCGTTGTCCTCGATGCAAATCTGACCTTCCGGAAATTTCTTGAGCAGGGCGTTGTACTCCTCCTGCGCCCAGGCCCCCTCCATGTTGGAGTATACTTTTTCCATGATGGCCTTGATGGCCTTGAAGTCGTTGCGGCGCAGCTGGCGCAGCACCAGCTTGTGGGCCGGAACGGCGGTGGGCGTCAGGCGCTCGTCGATGGCCGTGAGGGCGGGGCCTAGCTTACCGGATTTTTTGTGGTGATGCGCGCCGCCGGGGGCCGCTTTGCCGTTGGAAGAAGTAGCCATAGAAAACGAAAGAAATCGAAGCGAAGCTGAGGTAACGGTCAAAATTACCCCAGAAAAAACCCGCTGGCGACGAGCCAGCGGGAAGGATAACGGCTAAACGGGCAGATAGGTGCGCATGTTTGCGGCGTAGCCGGCCAGGACTATACGCCCACCATTTCGGGTACTTCCTCGTCGGGCACGGGCACCACCAGGCGGCCGGTGGTGGCGGCCCGAATCTGGGCGACCGTCACGCCGGGTGCCCGCTCGCGCAGCACGAAGCCGTCGGGCGTCACGTCGAGCACGGCCAGCTCGGTCACGATTTTCTTCACGCAGCGCAGGCCGGTAATGGGTAAGGTGCAGTCGGTGAGTAGCTTCGAGCGCCCGGCCTTGTCTACGTGCTGCATAGCTACGATGATGTTCTTGGCCGAGGCCACGAGGTCCATCGCCCCGCCCATGCCTTTTACCATTTTGCCGGGAATTTTCCAATTGGCGATGTCGCCGCGCTCGCTCACCTCCATCGCGCCCAGGATGGTCAGGTCTACGTGCTCGCCGCGAATCATGCCGAACGAATCGGCCGAGCTGAAAATGGACGAGCCGGGCAGGGTAGTGACCGTCTGCTTGCCAGCGTTGATGAGGTCGGGGTCAACCTGGTCTTCGGTGGGAAAGGGGCCCATGCCGAGTAGGCCGTTTTCGCTTTGCAGCTCGACGTTGATGCCCGCCGGGATGTAGTTGGCCACCAGCGTGGGAATGCCGATGCCGAGGTTGACGTAGGAGTTATTTTCGACTTCCTGGGCGATGCGCCGGGCGATGCCGTGCTTATCAAGTGCCATAGACCGCAGATTTAACTGATTTAACGGATTGCGCGGATACGCCTGCTGCGCAGGCTGACTATGCGGGCGTGGGTGGGAGATGGGGGAGCGTTTGGGAGCGGGGTTATTTGGCTGGCTGGCGCTTGGCCAGGGCGGCGTACACGGCTTTGCGGAAGCGGGGGACTAGGTCGGGGGTGTTGTTGTGGGGGAATTTCTGGGTGTAGAGCAGGACGACCAGCTTTTCCTTGGGGTCAACCCAGTAGTCGGTACCGAAAGCACCGCCCCACTCGTAGCTGCCGACCGACTGCCCGGTTTGGGCCGCGCCGGCGGGCGTTACGATGCTGAAACCCAGACCAAATTTGTTGAGCCCTTGGTTGACGTCGCCGATTTGATTTTGAGTCATGAGGTCTACCGTGCTGGGTTTCAGCAGGCGGTGGCCGTTGTAGGTGCCGCCGTTGAGTAGCATTTGTAGGAACACGGCGTAATCGTCGATGGTCGAGGACAGGCCCCCGCCGCCCGAGAAATAGGTGCCGGGCTGGTTAGGAAAGTCAGGGCGCAGGCCCAGCATCCCCGAGGCGGGCATGGGTACGGTGCGGCCCTGGTACTCGGTGTAGAGCGGTACGAGCCGGCTCTGGCGGTCGGCGGGCAGGTAGAAATAGGTGTCGCGCATCCCCAGCGGCTCAAAGACGTGAGTGCGCAGGTACTGGTCGAGCGGCTGGCCGCTCAGTACTTCGATGAGGCGGCCCAGCACGTCCACGCTCAGGCCGTAGGTGAAGCGTTCGCCCGGCTGGTTCATCAGCGGCTGGCGGGCCAGCGCGTCAATGGCCGTAGCCAGCGTGCCCGCCGGCGAGCCTACCCCCGACGGCACGTGCGCCTTGGCGTAGATGGCCCGCGCCTCGGCCGAGCCAATCACCGCGTAGCCGATGCCCGAGGTGTGCGTCAGCAATTGCCGGATGGTAATCTCGCTCCGCGCCGGGACGGTGGTGAAGGTAGTGTCTTTGGCGTTGAAGCTCGCCAGCACCCGCGGGTGCGCAAAGGTCGGCAGGTACTTCGAAATAGGGTCGTCGAGCTGAAACTTGCCCTGGTCGTAGAGCTGCATCAGCCCCACGCTCGTAATGGCCTTGGTTTGCGAAGCGATGCGCTCGATGGCATCGGGCCGCAATGGCGTTTTGGCCTGGGCATCGGCGTAGCCGAAGGCCTTGCGGTACACCACCTTGCCCTCACGGGCCACGAGCGCAATCACGCCCGGCAACCGCCCATCGCTCACGTAGCCTTGCAGCACCTGGTCGATACCCGCCAAGCCCTCGGGGCTGACCCCCACGCTAGCCGGTGCCGCCACCGGCAACACCGCAGAAGGCGGCGCAGCCGGCTGCGCCATCCCCTGCAGCCCACCCAGCAGCAGTAAGCCTAAAAACACTTGTTTCATCATCCAATAAGCGCAAAGCGCAGCTAAAAACACGTGAGCCCAATCAGCCCGCCGCCGCAGGCCAGCGGGCGCATCCCCGAAATCCGTTAAATCCGTTAAATCTGCGGTTGAGATATGGTACGCTGCTCGATGCGCTTCTCGTAGTTTTTACCCTGGAAAATGCGCTGCACGAAGATACCCGGGGTATGAATTTGGTTAGGATCAAGCTCGCCGGCGGGTACCAGTTCCTCAACTTCCGCCACGGTGATTTTGCCGGCCGTGGCCATCATGGGGTTGAAGTTGCGGGCCGTACCCCGGTAGATGAGGTTGCCGGCGGTGTCGCCTTTCCAGGCTTTCACCAAGGCAAAATCGGCGTGCAGGGCCGTTTCGAGCAGGTACATCTTGCCGTTGAATTCGCGGCTTTCCTTGCCCTCGCCGACCTCGGTACCGTAGCCGGCCGGGGTGTAAAAGGCCGGGATGCCCGCGCCGCCCGCCCGGCAGCGCTCGGCCAGCGTGCCCTGCGGAATCAATTCGACTTCGAGCTCGCCGGCCAGCAGCTGGCGCTCAAACTCGGCATTTTCGCCCACGTAGCTCGAAATCATCTTGCGCACCTGCCGTTGTTTCAGGAGCAAACCAATGCCGAAATCATCGACGCCCGCGTTGTTGGAGATGCAGGTCAAGTCTTTCACGCCGAGGCGCAGAATTTCCTGGATGGCGTTTTCGGGAATGCCGCAGAGGCCGAAGCCGCCGAGCATCAGGGTCATGCCGTCGGCGAGGCCAGCGAGGGCGGCCTGGGCGTCGGTCACAGTTTTCGTGATCATGGGTGGGGTGGGGAAGCGGGCGGGAGGTAATTGAGGGGCAAAAATTCACCCATTTTTTCAAATCCCCAGTACCCGTCGGTGAATACGGCCAGCGGATTGGCCAGTTGGCCGTTGGGTAAAATCTCCACTTCGGGCTGCATCAGGATGAGCTCGGACACCTGCTGGTCGGTGGGTAGGGTGGCCCCGCGGGCAAAGGGCGAGGGTTGCGGGCGGTAGTTGGGGTCGGGGCCAGCCAGCAAATACGTGACTTGCAAGTGGTCGCGGAAGCGCAGCAGCACCCGCTGCCCACCCGCCACCACGTGGCGCAGGCTGTCGAGGTGGCGCGGTGTGGTGTAGAGCAGCGCAAACGCGGGCGGCACGCTGGCCCAGCGGCTGATGGAATCCTGCTCGGCGGCCGTAAAGGCCCGGCGCTGGCGGAGCAGCTGCTGGCGGGCGCTGTCGGCGCGGGCAAAGCGGGGGTTGTTCTCAATGCGCAGCCGCCGAACTACGAAGCCCTGGGCGGTCATCTGGCTGTCGCGCACGCTGCGCAGAAAATGCGACAGTGAGCCCAGATACGCCTGCACGCGGTTGGCTGCCCAGCGGCGCTGCTGGCGCTCCGACTTGGCTTTCATCTCCTCGAAAACCGGCTGGCCGTAGAACGTGACCACCTGCCGGGCAAAGTTGCAGGCGAAGCGCAGGCCGTAGTACTTTACCCGGTAGCCCAGCGCGTCGTTGTCCACCTGCACGTACTTGATGGCGGAAGCCGTGAGCTCCTTAGTCTGGGCGTCGTAGTCGAGCAGTACGTCGTCGGGATTGCGAATGCGGCACTGCTTGGAAAACGTGCTGCGGCCCAGAAACAGGTCGGTGAATTTTTGGAAGTCGCTGGCCCGATTAGGATTGGGCCGCACCACCACCTCGCCCAGTTGGTTGGCCGTTGGGGCCAGCCGCAAGGTTAGCTGCTGCGCATTCGCACCCACGCTGACGGGCTGCCGGGCTAGCCGGTAGCCCACGTAGGAGGCGACCACGTCGTAGTTGCCAGCCGGCACGCTGGAAAACGTAAAGGTGCCCTGTTCGGTGGTTGTTACCCCCAGCGTGGTATTGGCCAGAAACACGCTGGCGAAGGCTAGCGGCTGGTGCGTCACGGAGTCTTGCACTACGCCGCTCAGGCGGCCCTGGGCCAGGGCCAGGCCCGGTAAGAGCAACAGTAGAAAAGCCAGCGCGGTACGCATTCGCAGCAAGGAGCGGGTGAAATGCTACCAGATACTGACTTAGCCAGCCGCGGGTTGGCGCTGATGGGGCTATTTAACGGCCTCGGGTTGGTAGTCGAGCGGTAGAAACTCCCCTACCTTCTCGAAGCCCCAGTACTCGCCGGTCGAAACGTCGGCCGGATTGCGCAGGGTACCGTTGGGTCGAATCTCCGCTTCGGGTACTTGCAGGCGGATGCGCGATACCTGGCGCTTGGCCGGGTAGGGTTGCTTGCGCGGCTCGGGGCCGAGCGTAGCCATGGGCGCAGTGTAGTTGGCGTCGGGAGCCTCGCCGAAGTGCGTCACTTGCAGTTCCCCCGTGAAGCGCAGGAAGACGTGGCCGTCGGGGGCTACCCGGCGCAGGCTGTCGATGGGCCGGGCGGCGGGGTACAGCGTGGCAAACACCGGCTGCACGTTGCCCAGCCGGCGTAGCGAGTCGCGGTCGGCAGCCGTGAGCGAGCCAGCCGGGCGCTGCTGCAATTTTTCCAATCGAGTAAAGCGCGGGTTGGGCGTGATGCGAATTTGCTGGGCGAGAAAATCGTTGGCCTTTAAGCTGTTATCATACACGCTCCGCAGAAAGTGCGTGAACGACCCCACGTAAGCGGTGGTACGGTTAGTTTCCCACTGCTGCTGCTGGGCCGCGTCGCGGGGCGTCATTTCCTCAAACACGGGCTGGCCGCTGAAGGCCACAAACTCCGTTTCGGGATTGTAGGTGAAAAACATCCCAAAATATTTGAGCCGGTAGCCCAGCGCCTGGTTCTCGACCTCCACAAAGTTTTTGGCCGCCGCCGTCAGCTCCTTGGTCGAGTCATTGGTGTACACGACCACGTCTTTAGGATTGGTAATCTTGCACTGGCGCGAAAAGGTGCTTTCGCCCAGAAAATAAGTGCTGAACTTCTTGAAGTCTTCCTCGCGGTGGGGGTTGGCCTCCACTACCACCTCGCCCAGCTGCGGCCCCGATGAGCCCAGCAGAATGGTCACCTGCTGCGGGGCCGCCGCCTTGCCAATGGTGATGGTTTGCTTACCCAGCCGGTAACCCACGTAGGAGCCCACCACATCGTACGTACCAGCCGGCACCTTCGGAAACTCAAAAGTGCCCTGCTCGGTGGTGGTGGCTCCGAGCGTGGTATTAGCCAAGAAGACGCTGGCGAAGGCCAGCGGCTGGTGGGTAGCCGAGTCCTGCACTACGCCGCTCAGGCGGCCCTGGGCCAGGGCCAGGCCCGGAAATACTAGGAGTAAGAAGAAGAGGGTCTTATACATAGTAGCTGCAAAGTAAAGCCGTTGCTGGCCGCGAGCGGCCAGCCGGGTGATGCAATTGTCGGGCCGGAGGCTGGCTTACAAGCCCAGCGCGGCCCGCGTAGCCAGCGCATCGAGGGCCAGCTGGGCCGTGAGGGCGGCGAGGCCGTCGTATTTTTCCTCGCCCCGCAGCCAGGCAACGAATTCCAGCGTCAGTAATTGCCCATAGAGGTCGCCGCTGTAGTCAAGGAGGTTGACTTCAATGGTCTGGGCCAGTCCCTCGCCGATGGTAGGGCGCACCCCGATGCTGAGCATCCCCGGGTGCCGGGTGCCGGCCGCCGTAGTGGCCCATACCGCGTAGATGCCCTGGGCGGGTACCAGCTTCAGTTTTTCGGGCACGTCGAGGTTGGCGGTGGGGTAGCCGATGGTGCGGCCCAATTGCTGGCCCGTCACGACGAGGCCCGTTACGGGGTACGGGTAGCCCAGGTAGGC
>CAJYVK010000171.1 GCA_913778455.1 uncultured Hymenobacter sp.
TAAATTCAAGGTGCACAATACGGCCATGCTGGTCGAGCAGGCCACGCAGTACGGGTTGGCTTGAAGCCGCTCCGCCGTGCCCGCATGATGGGCGGCGGGCGGTCTGCTCACGCCGCGCCGCCCATCATGCGGGCGCGGTGCGCCAGGCCCCAATCCGCCAGGCTGTCGGTCAGGGCCTTGAGGGAGCGGCCGGTGTCGGAGATGCTGTACGTGACGGTCAGCGGCTTGCCCGCCGACACCTGCCGCACAATCAGCCCGTTCGTTTCCAGGTCTTGCAGCTCGCGACTCAGCACTTTGCCCGAGAGGCCCGGCACGTCGCGCAGCAGGGCCGAGTAGCGCATGGGCTGGTAGCACAGGCGGGCGATGAGGGCCAGCTTCCATTTGCCGCTCAGCAAGTCGAGCGTGTCGTCGATGGCGCGCATGCGCTGGGTGCAGGCGCGGCTGAGGGGACGGTCAACGGTGGCTTCTTCCCTGGTAAGGGTGGTTACCTGCGTGTCACTTGGGGGACGCGCGCGTCCCGGTTACTTTTTGTCCCTAAGATACCAGCTGTGAGTAAGCGCCAGTACCTTTGCGGAAGAATTGTTTTTTTAACGTGCTGACGAACATGAGCTTACTGGATGACCTGACCTGGCGCTACGCCACCAAGAAAATGAACGGCGCGCGCGTTCCGGCCGACAAGCTGGCCTACATCCTGGAGGCCGCCCGCCTGGCCCCCTCTTCCTCGGGCCTGCAGCCCTACAAGGTGCTCGTTATTTCGGACCCGGCCCTGCTGGCCAAAATCCGGGAGGTGGCGTACAATCAGAGCCAGATCACGGACTGCTCGCACCTGCTGGTCTTTGCGGCCTGGGATGGCTACAGCGAGGCCCGCATTACCCGCGTGTTCAACTACATCCTGGACGAGCGGGGCCTGCCCCACCACACGATGGACGACTACAAGCAGACGCTTCTCAAGCTGTACGAGCCGCTGGGGACCGAGTGGCAGGCCCACCACGCGGCCAAGCAGAGCTACATCGCCTTCGCCCTGGCCATCGCGGCGGCCGCCGAGCAGCGCGTCGATGCCACTCCCATCGAGGGCTTCGACAACGCGCAGCTCGATGCCCTGCTCCAGCTCCCGGGCAGCGGCTACCGCAGCACCGTCCTGTTGCCCCTGGGCTACCGGCAGGAGGAGGGCGACTGGCTGATCAACATGAAAAAGGTGCGCACCCCCCTGGCAGACTTCGTCACCGAGCTGACGCTGGCCGACGTTGCCGCGCCCGAGGCGCAGCCCCTGGCGGTGGCGGGTCAAGTGTAAGCCCCTGGCGGCCGCCGGGTACCACCCGGGCCGCAGTCGAGCGTCGGAGTAAGAAGCGCTGGCCCACCGGCTGGCGCTTTTTGCTTGCATAGCTGGCCCAGGCTAAGCGCAACCGTCGGGGCCGTGGCATAACTTAGCACCCATGAAGCACCGGGTAGTAGCTGGCCTGTTGCTGGCCGGCGGGCTGGCCAGTTGCGAGGAGAGCCCACGTGAGCCGGCCGCCACGGAGCTGCCGGGCGCGACCAGCGAGTACGCCCTGCGGGTCTCGGGGCCGGCCAATACGTCGTTGGTAATCGAGCCGCGCTGGTCGGGAGGCTTCGGCGGGGAGGCGCACAACGAGTACACGCTGTACTACGTGCGGGAGCATGGCTGGTGGCAGGACGACGAGCGCCGGCAGCTGGACCACTGGGTAGGCCGCAAGGGGAATTGGCACGCGGGACCAGTGCTCCGCCGCCTGGATGCCACTACGATTGCCGTGGAGATGCTGAATGAGTACGGAAAAGTAATCACCTCGACATATACCTTCGAGGGGGGCTGGCCGCACGCCGAGCTGCTCTCCGTCACCGGGCCGCGGGGTAACTAAGCGGCCGGCCCTGCTTTTTGCTATGAAACACCTGCTCCTTGCTGGCGGCCTGCTCCTTGCCGCCCCGGCCCCGGCCCAGCCGACTACCCCGGCCCGGCCCCCGCTAACGGCCGCCGAGCTAAAGCGGAACTTCGCCCGCATGGCCGAGAGTACCGAAGGCGCGGCCCTGGCTAAGCTGGAGCGGGCAACCGTCCGGGGGCTGGTCGCTTACCTGAAAGCCAACGACGTGTCAGCCGCGCAGGCCAGCTACTTGGGGCTCGACTACCTCGCTGCCGGCGACGCGGCCCACTTCAAGGTGTTCACGTACTCGTACTCGTCCGGGGGCTCCCGCGGGACGGTCTCCAAGCCCGTTATGCAGTGGCGGAACGCCGCGGGGCAGCGCTTTGCGTACGCGGTGCAGCAGGCGTGGGGCTTCGATAAGCTCTATAAGCTCGCCAGCCCTGGGCGTACCCAGTACCTGCTGCTGGGGAGCCAGCGGGCCGATGGGCATTGCGAGGGCAGTCAGGCCGACGTCGTGGAGCTCACGGGTAATTACCTGCTGCTCGATAAGCCGGCCTTCGGCGCCTATGCCTTCCTCCAGCTGTGCAACGTCGAGCTGACGTTTGACCCCGGCCCGCAAGTACTGCGCCTCGACCTGTCGGAGGATAGTGAGTTGACCGCTTACAGCGGCGAGGCCCTGGCGCAGCTGGGCTTGCGGGCCCAGCCCCGCCCGAAGCGCCTGACGCTGCGATTCCGCAACGGCCGCTTCGTGAAGGGTAGCTAGCCCGCGGGCCGCGCTTATCGTGGGGCGTAAACCCGCCGGTTGACGGGCTAGCCCGCCGCGGGCGGGCGCTGCTGCTCAAACAGCCAAAGCACGCCCCCGAGGCCCAGTACGGCGGCGGCGAGCGCCGGCGCCAGGATGCCGGCCTCAGCCCGGGGTAGCCCGGACAACACCAGCCCCAGGAGGCTGCCCAGCGCGAGCAGAATCAGCTTGCCCAGCCAGGCCCCGGCGCGGTAGGGGACGGTGGGGGGCGCGGCGTAGCGGGCCACCACCTGGCGCGTGAGCGCGGCGGAAAAAGCCGCGGAGGGCTGCTGCAATCCCTGGGCCTGCAACAGGGCTTTAACCGGGTCGGGGGGGGCGGGCGGGCGCGGGCTCATAGCAGGTGCTGATGGTCGGTGGGGAGGAGCTGAATCAGGGCCGCTTCCAACTGCTGGCGGCTGCGCAGTAACTGCATTTTGAGGGCCGAAGTTTTCTTGCCCAGGATGGTGCACATCTCGGCAATGCTTTGCTCGCCCAGGTAGTGCAGGGTAAGCACCAGGGCATCGTCGGGCGGTAGGCGGGCCAAGGCCAGGGCCAGGTATTTCCGCTGGTCGGCGTGCCGCACCGCGGCCCAGCCGTCGCCGCTCGTCGCCGGGGGCTCGGGGGTGGCCGGCGTGAGCGGCAGCTCGCGCGGCCGTCCCTGCGCGCGCTTCTTGGTCAGGGCCGTGTTGTAGACAATGCGGTAGAGCCAGGTCGAAAACTTGGCCGCGCGCCGAAACTGCCCCAGGGCCGCAAATGCCTTGAGAAAGGCGTCCTGCACCACTTCTTCGGCATCCTCGGCGTTGCCCACCACGCGCACGGCCACGGTGTAGGCCAGGGCCTGGTAGCGCTGCACGAGCTGGGTCAGGGCCTGCGGCTGGCCCTGGCCGGCCTGCCGAAGCAGCAGGTCGTCCGCGGAAGGGGGCTGAAAGAAGTCCATGTGCGGGCTTAGACGCCGAAAGGCCGCGCCTGGTCACCGCGTGTGACCGACCGGCGCCGCCGGGCGTCTAAGGGGCAAACTACTACCTCAGCTTCTTCAGCTCCTTATGGAAAATGCGCTCGCGGCCGCCATCCCCATCGTCATCAGCCTCGCCTTGGCCGGGTTTGGGATTGCCTACTACTACTTCACGACCCGCTCGCGCGAGCGCCTGGCCTTGCTCGAGAAGGGCCTGGACCCGGCGGCGTTTGCGCCGGCCCGGAGCTACTTGCCCCTGCTGCTGCTGCTCGGGGTGCTCAGCATGGGCATCGCCGCTGGCATCGCGGCCGGGGCCGTGCTGACCCGGCTCGTGGGCCCGCAGAGCTACGTGTACCCGGCCACCATCTTTTTCGGCGCGGGCCTGGGCCTGGTGGTCGCCTACTACTTGCTGAAAGCCGCCCGTTCCTAATGAGGCAGCTACTGTCGTTTTCTTCGCTCCTGGGGCCGGCTGGCTGCCGGTGGCTTCGCTGGCTCCTGTGGCTCGGGCTGCTGGGCAGCCTCCGCCCGGTGCCCGTACGGGCCCAGGCCCCGCGCTACCACACCACCGCCGTCGCCTTTGCCAGCGCCGGCACGACGCTGGCCGGCACGCTGTTCCTGCCCACCGCGCCCGTGGCGGCCGCCGTCGTGCTGGTCCACGGGTCGGGGCAGGAGCCGCGCCAGCTCGGCTTGGCGGGGCAGCTGGCCGCGCGCGGCATCGCCGTGCTCACTTACGACAAGCGCGGCGTGGGTGCCTCGGGCGGCGTGTACGTGGGGCCCGAAGTGGGTACCAACAACGTCGCCGCCGCCAACCTGCGCCTGCTCGCCACCGACGCGAGCGCCGCCCTGACGGCCCTGGCCGCGCGGTTGCCCGCCCGCCACGGCCCGGTGGGCCTGCTGGGCGGCAGCCAGGCGGGCTGGGTGATGCCCCTGGCTGCGCAGCAAAACCCGGCCGTGCGCTTTCTGGTTCTCTTCAGCGGGCCGGTCGTGACCGTGCGCGAGCAGCTGCGCTTCCAGTTCTACACGGCCGGCGACGCCCACTTCTGGCAAACGCACACCGAGGCCGACGCCCGGGAGCACCTGCGCCACGACCCTGACCGCTACGAATTTGCCGATACCGATGCGCGGGCCGTCTTAGCCACCCTGACCATTCCGGGGCTGTGGCTGTTCGGGGGCCAGGACATCCAGGCCCCCGTGCGCGAATCCATGGCCAACCTCGACACGCTGCGCGCCCAGGGCCGGCCCTACCAGTACCGCTTGTTTCCCGCCCTGGGCCACAACACGGCCTTCGCGGAACCGCCCGCGCCTCTGGCGGCGGCTATTCGCTGGCTGCACGCCCTCGGCCGGGTAGGCCGAGGGCGTAGCTAGCTTGTTTACAGCGCTGCGCTGACGGCCAGCGGCGGCGCGCTGGCGGTTGGCCCAAGTAAGGCGTTGCTAGTTAGTTTGCCCGCCAGCCAGTTGATGATATCCTGGATGCCCTGGGTTATCGCCGCTTGCTCCGCGCAGAAGGGCGTGCCATCGAAGTAGCGAGCCTGGGAGCCCGGACCCGTGGGGCTGCCGTGATCCTCGTCAATGGATTTACGCCACCGCTCGGCGTGGCTGGCCCACTCCGCCTGATCGACGAGGTTAGGCTCATTAAACCATAGGTTCCAGGACAACACGTTCCCGGTTTGCAGGATGTTGCCGCCGCCCAGGTTAAACAGGTCCATCACGAGGTGGTTGAACTCGTCAACCACCTCATTGCCGGTTGGTACGATTTCGCCGATTTCGACTTCCAGGTTGCCCACCGCCCAGGCCGTGGGGTGCCGGGCAAAATCGGGGCTCTTGAAGAGCGTCGTTTCCCCGATGCGGGCCGGGAAGATGGGCTGCCCGGGATTGCCGCTCTGGTAGGTATTGAGCAGGATAGCGTGCTCTTTGCTGGCGGGAAAGGGCAGGCCGCTGGTGCTGAAAAGCAGCCAGAGCAGTTGAATGAACGGCGACTGCTTCGCGCTCGGGCTAAACCAGATTTTAGGCTGCACCGTTAAGTCGGCGGCAAACTGGCGGGTGGGCTCATCCACCCAGCCCCGCTGCCCCGTCACGGTTACTTCGACATTGAGGGCCCCAATGCCGGGAAGCCAAATCCCCTGCTGCGGACAGATGATGGAGTACACTCGTCCCTCATCCGTATACCCCAGGCGGGAAATGTACGGTGAGAAAGACTGAAAGCACCGGCTGGCGGGAGTGCCGGGTACGGTCTCCCAGCTGAACTCCGGCCATTCCACGCCCTGCGCCCGCTGTAGCAGCTTGATGTTAGCCATATTGTCTAACATTGGCAGGGACGATAAATCCGGATTTGGGTAAGGAAACGCTTTATTGCTTTGTTCAAAGCCCCCTACCCAGCCTGGCGGGATGGCGGCGTTCGGGAGGGGGAGGGTTGGCTGAGTTGATTCCATAGCGTGCTGAGCGAATGAGATAAAACCCCGCCTGTTCTGCGGCGCGGTAGCACAAATGTATTGAGTCAAACAGATCTTTATAATGCGTATAAATACTCGATATTCCTCACGCGTATAAGTACTTAATGAGGTGCGCGAGGTAGTGCTCAGGTCGCAAAAGGGGAGGGGGTGCAGCGGGAGAGCTGCCCGAACGGGTGGGCTACTACGCCGCCTGATCCAGCAGGCGGCGGTGGTAATTGATCTGCCCCAGGTGATAAGCCAAGTGGGTCGTCAGGTGCTGGAGCAGGTAGCCCACCGACGTAGGCTCCTCCCACACCAGCAGCGGGTAGGGCGCGGCCAGCTGCGCCTCCGGCAGGTCGGCCAGCGCGTCGGCTACCACGCGCCGCGTCGCCGCGAGGCCGGCCAGCAGCTCGGCCCGCGGCACGTACGGGGCCGCAAACTCCCAGTCCCGGTCGCGCACGTAGCCCGAGTGGGCCAGCCCGGCGCCGATGTAGGTGTTGAGGTTGCCCAGCAGGTGCAGGCACAGGTTGCCCGCCGAGTTGCTGATCCCGGGGGCCGTGCGCCACAGGGCCGGCTCGTGCTGGTAGGCGGCTAGCTCGTGGGCGAGCTTCGCTAAATCGCGGTCGAAGAGGGTGCGCAGGACGGTGACGAACATGGTAAAGGCGCAACGGAAGGGGCCGCGCCGGTGCGAACATACCGGCCGCGTTGATTCGTGTGCTACATCCGGGGTTTTGTGTAGCTGCGGTCAGCCCGGCGGGCGGGACCTTTTGGCAAGTAAAACGGGCTCCTTTTTTAACTCCCAACTAGCACCTCATGAGCATCCTCCAACAAGTTGCAGTAGGTCGGCAGGGCCTGCGAGTACCCGCCCAGGGCCTCGGCTGCATGGGCATGACGACCCTGGCCGGTATGGACGTGTACGGCCAGCCCGACGAGGCCGAGGCCCTCGCCACCATCCACCGCGCCCGCGAGCTGGGCGTCAATTTCCTGGATACGGCCGACCTCTACGGCCCGCTGCTCAACGAGCGGCTGCTGGCCAAGGCCACCGCCGGCCAGCGGGCGCAGTACGTCATCGCGACCAAGTTCGGCTACGAGATCGACGACCACGAGCAGCTGACCTGGGGCTTCAACGGCCGGCCC
>CAJYVK010000172.1 GCA_913778455.1 uncultured Hymenobacter sp.
GCTAACACGGCAGTGGAGGCGCAGCCTCCACGTCATGACTAGGCACGAGTTACGGCTACGCCTAAACTCGCGCCAGTATAGGCCAGTATGGCAGGATTGCCGCTAGCGCGGCAGTGGAGTTCGAAAACTCCACCCACTGATTGACGACGAGTTAAACCTGCGCCAGCGAAAGGAGCACCCCAGCTAGCTGCTTTATGGTAGTTGGCTGGGGTTTGCTTTTGGCAGTCCGTGCTACCAAGCTGAGCCGTGTCGCGGGCACGTGTGCATAGCTGGTTGCTGCCCCTGGAGATTTCGCAATTTTTTTAGAAAAAAGTTGGGAGAAAGGCGTTGTTTTTTAGCCTGCGGCCCGGTACCGGTAAAAGCCAGCTAGCGACTTTCACAGCTTATTCACGCTGGTTTTTGCGTGTGTGCTAAGTGTAAACACTCGGCACGAGGGGGGCAAAAAACGTCATTTTTAGGGTCAATTCAGGGTTTTTGGGCTATTTTTTTACAAAACACGCTCGCTACTTTTGACCATTCGCCGGAGGCTGGCCTTTCTCACTCGCCAGCTTTTTTACTGCTCCCGCAAACGTTTGCACCCTGCGAACGCCCGCCGAGCCCCTCGCCCTGAAGTACTCGCTGGCCCGCCTCTCCCAGGCATCCGGCCACGCAGCTTTTATCTATTCCCACCCTTTCCACTTTTAGTATGAAGCGAAAGCTTTACCTAGCCCCGTCGTTGCGACAAACTGCGCTGCTGCTGGCCTGCGGGCTCCCGGTAGCCGCGGCGGCCGCCTCTTCCCACCCGGCTGGTGCCCCTTTAAGCATCGCCGCCGAAATTCCGGTAACTGGTCGGGTAGTTGGGCCCGACGGCACTCCCCTACCGGGCGTTACCGTGCTGGTGCGCGGCACGACCATCGGGGGCACTACCGATGCCGAGGGCCGCTTCTCGCTGCGGGCTCCCGAGGGCAGCACGTTGCTGTTCAGCTTTATCGGCTACGTGGGCCAGCCCGTGGTGGTAACGAGCGCCAACGCCACCGGCTTGAGCGTAACCCTGCGCGAAGACGCTCAGAAGCTCAACGAGGTAGTAGTAGTCGGCTACGGCACCCAGGAGCGCGGCAGCGTAACGGGGGCCATCTCGTCAGTGGGCTCGGCCGACATCGTGCGCCAGCCGGTACCCGACGTGACCCAGGCCATCCAGGGCAAGGTGTCGGGCGTGACCATCACCTCCAACGGCGGCGCGCCGGGCGGAGCGGCCGGTACGTCGATCCGCATTCGGGGGATAACGTCGGCCGGCAACAACAACCCGCTGTACGTAGTCGATGGCTTCCCGCTGCCCGACGGCGGCGACAACCAGTTGAACGCCATCAGCCCCAATGACATCGAGACCATCGACATCCTGAAGGATGCTTCGGCCACGGCCATTTACGGGGTGCGCGCGGCCAACGGCGTAGTGATCATTACCACCAAGCGCGGCAAGGCCGGCAAGGCTACCGTCAGCTTCGATGGCTACCGGGGCGTGCAGAGCGTGGCCCGCAAGCTCGACCTGCTCAATGCCCAGGAATACGCCACGCTCAACAACGAGTCGCTGCTGGCGGCCGGCAAGCCCATTGCCCTGGACAAGCTGCGCGACCCTTCGACCCTGGGCGAAGGCACCGACTGGCAGAGCCTGCTGTTCCGCCGCGCCAAGATTCAGAACTACTCGCTCTCGGCCACCGGCGGCAGCGAGAAGGCGCGCTACGCGCTGTCGGCCTCGTACTTCCAGCAGGATGGCATTATCCTGGGCAGTGACTTTGAACGCTTTACCCTGCGGGCCAACGGCGACGTGCAGGTGAACAAGTACTTCAAAATCGGGAACAGCATCGCCCTGACGCACCTTAGCGACCGCCAGGTGACGAGCAACAGCGGCGAGTACGGCGCGGTGCAGCAGCTGCTGCGCATTCCGCCCACCGTGCAGCCCTACCGGCCCGATGGCTACTGGTACCAGCCCAACAGCGCCTCCGACAACTTTACCGAGGAAAACCCGCTGGCCACCTCGCAGCGCACCAACCAGCGCTTCTACCGCAACCGCGCCATCACCACCTTCTACGCCGAGCTGGAGCCGCTCAAGGGGCTGCGCTTCCGTACCAACGTGGGGGCCGACTTTATCTTCGATAACTTCAACGCGTTTTCGCCCAAGGGGCCGGAGCTGGCAGGCTACACCCAGCGCTACATCACGGCTGGTGCCTCGGCCACGTCGAGCTACGCGCCCACCTACCTCATCGAGAATACGGCTTCTTACGACCACCTCTTCGCCGATAAGCACCAGGTAACGCTGCTGGTGGGCCAGTCGGCCCAGCAGTTCAACTACAGCAACGTGGAGGCCTACCGCACGGGCTACCTGCGCAACGACCTTCAGACCATCAACGCCGGTCCCATCAACACGCTGCTGGCCAACGCGGGCACCCTCGACCCCACCCCGCGCCGCCTGGCCAGCTACTTCGGCCGCCTCAACTACGAGTTTGCCGGCAAGTACATCTTCCAGGCCATTGCCCGCTACGACGGCTCGTCGCGCTTCCAGCCCGGCGAGAAGTTCGGCTTCTTCCCCGGCGCCTCGGTGGGCTGGCGTATCTCGGAGGAAGAATTCCTCAAGGGCAGCAGCACCATCAGCAACCTGAAGCTGCGGGCCGGCTTCGGCCGCGTGGGTAACGAGCTGAATGCCGGACGCTTCGCCTACCTCTATTCCATCAACTTCGGCGTTACCTATCCGTTTGGTCCCGACGGGGCCATCAACACGGGCGGCGCCCCCACCCGCCTGGCCAACCCCAACCTGCGCTGGGAATACAACGACCAGGCCAACGTGGGCCTGGACCTGGGCTTCCTGGGCAACCGCATCGAGGCCAGCATCGACCTCTACAACCGCAACTCGCCCAACTTGATTGCCCCCGTGCCGCCGTCGCTGGTATCGGGCACCTATGAGTCGGTCAACGCCAACGCGGCATCGGCCTACAACCGGGGCATCGACGTATCGCTGACCACCCACAACTTCGTGGGCGGCGACAACGGTCTGACCTGGACGACCAACTTCAACGTGTCGGCCTTTAAGACGCGCCTGACTTCGCTCGGGGCGGGTATTCCGTACAACGGCCTGGGCTCGCTCAGCGGCACCATCGTGCGCTACGACGTTAACCAAGCTTTCGGAGCCTTCTACGGCTACGTGGCCGAGGGCTTGTTCCAGACGGCCGACGAGGTGAAGGCGGCACCTACCCAGCAGCCCGGCACCGCGCCCGGCGACATCCGCTTCAAGGACGTCAATGGCGACGGCGTTATCACCGACCTCGACCGCACGTTTATCGGCAATCCGAACCCCAACTTCTCGTTTGGCCTCACCAACACGCTGGCTTACCGGGGCTTCGACCTGAGCTTCTTCATCCAGGGCGTGCAGGGCAACGACGTGTATAACCTCAACCGCTACATCACGGAGAGCTCCCTGTACAGCACCACCAACGGCACTACCAACCTACTCAACCGCTGGACCGGCCCCGGCACCAGCAACGACGTGCCCCGCGCCATCAACGGCGACCCCAACAACAACCTGCGCGTCTCGACGCACTACATCGAGGATGGCTCCTACGTGCGCCTCAAAAACCTGACCGTGGGCTACACGCTGCCTAAAAACATCCTGAACCGCATCACGGCCAGCCAGATACGGGTGTACTTCACCGCCCAAAACCTGGTGACCCTCACCCACTACACCGGCTTCGACCCCGAGGTGAGCGCCAGCGGCGTCGACCTGGGCATCTACCCGCAGGCCCGCGTGTTCCTGGGCGGCCTCAACATCGGGTTCTAATCTCTCCTGCATCCCACCCTAGCTATTATGAAATTTACTAAGTACGCCTGCGGAGCCTTCCTGCTCTCGCTGGGCCTGTTCACTGGCTGCACCCAGAAATTTCTGGAAGAAGCTCCCGCCGATCAGGTAACGGACGCCAACTTTTACCAAACCCAGCAAGACGCTATTCAGGCCACTAACGCGGCCTACAGCGAGCTGACCAAGGAAGGCCAGTACAACCTGGCCATGTGGGCCTTCGACATCATGGCCGACATCTCCGTGACGGGCGGCGACGACGGTAACGACGGCATCGAGTACAAGCAGCTCGAAGCCTTCAGCATTCCCTCGACCAACGTAGTAGCGACCCGCCTGTGGGGCAGCTGCTTCATCGGCCTGCAACGCGCCAACCTGGTGCTGCAAAAGGTGCCCAACATCCCCAACATGGACGCCGCCATCCAGCGCCGCTGCCTGGGCGAGGCGCAGTTTCTGCGGGCCAAGTACTACTTCGACCTGGTGCGGGCCTACGGCGACGTGCCGCTCTTCACCACCCCGCCGGCTGGCCCGTCGGAAGTGAACATTCCGCGCTCGCCGGCGGCCGACGTGTACGCCCAGATTGAGAAAGACCTGCTGGCTGCCATCGGCAACCTGCCCACGTCGTACAGCGGGGCCGACCTGGGCCGCGCCACCAAGTGGGCCGCCACCGGCCTACTGGCCAAGGTGTACCTCACCGAGGGTAAGAAGACCGAGGCGGCCCAGCAGGCCCTGGCCGTTATCAAGAACTCGGGCAAGACGATGTGGGCCAACTACGCCGACAACTTCAAGATTGCCAACGAGAACAACAACGCCAAGGAATCGCTCTTCGAGGTGCAGTACGTGAGCGGACGCAACCAGTACGACCGCAATCAGGTGGGCTCGGCCATGAACGAATTCTTCGGCCCGCGCGGGGCCAACCAGACGCCCGGCAGCGGCTACGGCTTCAACATTCCCGAGCCCGACTTCGTGAACGGCTACGAGACCGGCGATACCCGCAAGGACGCCACCATCTGGAAGCCCGGCGATACCTACCCCGACGGCACCAAGGCCGCGGCCCGCGCCACGGGCTCGCCCTTCGGCTACAACTGCAAGAAGTGGTTTATCGGCAAGGTTGACACCAACATCTGGGACTCGGGCCTCAACGTGCCGGTACTGCGCCTGGCCGAGATGTACCTGATTGTGGCCGAGGCCGTCGGCCCCACCGGCGGCGCCGACGGCGGCCTGGAGTGCATCAATAAAGTGCGTCGCCGCGCCTTCGGCCTCGACATCAATACGCCCTCGGCGGCAGTAGACCTTACGGCGACGGCTGACTTCAACGACCGCGTGATTCGGGAGCGGAAGTACGAGCTGGCCTTCGAGTTTGACCGCTGGTTTGACCTCAAGCGCCTCAACGGCACCAAAAATGGTCTCATCCCGGTGATGACGGCCCAGGCCGCTTACCTGCGCACGCTGGGCATCACGCAACGCGGCATTCCGACCGAGAAAAACCTGGTGCTGCCCATTCCGCAATCGGAGCTGGACGCCAACCCCGGCCTGAAACAAAACCCTGGCTACTAAGCCGCTTTTTCCGACAATTTTAGCGTAGCCTATCATGAAGAATATCCGGAGCAAAGCAGCCTGGGCGGTACTGGCCGGCCCCCTGCTTTTTACGGCCTGCAAAAAGAACGACCGGGGCGAGCTGAGCGGCCCATTGCCGCAGGCCAGCTACACCGTGAGCGCCCCCAAAACGGTGGGCCTCACCTCGCAGGTCACGTTTACCAGCACCAGCACCGACGCCTTTGTATACCAGTGGGACTTCGGTGACGGCACCATCGGCTCGGGCCAGACGGTGACGCATACTTACCAGGCGGGCGGCACCGTGAAGACCCGACTCACCGTGTCGGGCCGCGGGGGCTCGGGCTCGGCTGCCAAAGACGTAGTGTTGCCGCCCATCATCGACGCCGTGAAGCAGCTGCTCACCGGCGGCAGCTCTAAAACCTGGATCCTGCAAAATGATACGACGGCCACCATTACGGTCGGCCCCAGCGACAGCGACGTAGTCGGCTACTACGCCGGCGGGGCAGCTAACAGTCTCCCCGACTGCCAGGCCGACGACGAGTACACGTTTTCGAGCGGCAACGTCTTAACCTACAATTCGAAAGGTAAAACGTTTGTAGCGGGCGCGGCCAACTGCAACGACGCCAAGAATACGGCAATGGACTACGTTACCAGCTACAGCTTCGGGGCCGCTACGGGCTCGGGCTTTGCCCAGCTCGACTTGTCGGCCACGCCGACCAGCGGCACGGCCCGCCCCTTCGTCGCGGTGACGGATGCGCCCGACCTCACGTACCGCATCACGCGCATCACGGCCAACCGCATGACCATCCGGGCCGGCAAATCAACCGCCAGCCCGGTATTCGAGCTAAAATTCAAAGCCAAGTAATGTAGGGTAAGCTTCAGCTTGCCCCGCGTCCGGATACCCTAGCCAGCCAGCAGCCCGCCGGGGCTAGGGTATCACAGCCTGACCAACACGCTCATTTCCACTCGAAAACCGCTTCTTCCATCACGCTATCTTATCTCTTTTCTCACTAGCCAAGTGCCCGATGCCTACCCCGTCGGGCACTTGCTTTTTATTCCTATGGCAACCTTCCCTTTTCACTACGCAGCCCTGGCGCTGGCTTTCTTCGGTACCGCCTGCACCGAAACCAAGACGCCTGACATTCCCCCGCCCGTGGTGCAGCCCACCGCCACCAACGCCGACCTCAAAGACTACGCCCAGTACACCGAGCTGGTGTGGAGCGATGAGTTTGACGGCTCCGGCGCCCTCAATGCCAGCAAGTGGATGTACAACCTGGGCGGCGGCGGCTGGGGCAACAACGAATTGGAGGTGTACACCAACTCGACCGACAACGTGACGCAAAGCGGCGGCAACCTCGTCATCAAGGCGCTGAAGTCGGGCAACGACTACACCTCGGGCCGGGTACTTACCAAAGGCAAGCAGAATTTCCGGTACGGCCGCATCGACGTGCGGGCCAAGGTGCCCCAGGGCAAGGGTATCTGGCCCGCCATCTGGATGCTGGGCAGCGACATCGACCAGAACAACTGGCCCAAGTGCGGCGAAATCGACATGATGGAATTGCGGGGCCAGAACCCGACCGAAATTCTCTCCACCATGCATTACGCCGACAATACCGGCAGCCACAAGTACGAGGGTATCCCGAGCGTGAAGCTTCCCGACGGTAGCAGCTTCGCCAACGACTTCCACACCTACAGCGTGGTGCGCGGCAAGGATCAGATGCAGTTTTTCCTCGATGGCAAGCAGTACTACAGCTTCTCGACCAGCAACACGGGGTCTAATCCCTACCCGTTCAACAACGATTTCTTCGTGGTGCTGAACGTGGCCGTAGGCGGCGACTTCTTGGGGCCGGGCGGCAACCCCGATGCGTCCAGCGTTTTCCCCCAGCAAATGCTGGTGGATTACGTGCGCTATTACCAGTATAAGTAGGATGGGCAGCAGTCTAGCCTTGGGTCGAACGGCCCCGCTTCGGCGGGGCCGTTTTTGTTTGCTACCGGCCCAAAAGCAGTCCTGGCCGCAGTATCCGCCGCCCCGGGCGATGAAGCAAGGCCTCTCTGCGACAAAAGCAGGCGTGACTTTGGGGAGCACCCTAAACCCTCAACACCCCACGCCTTACCGGCTGGCCCCCGCCCCGATAGTTTCCTGGTGGCTTGTTTTTTCCTCGTACAGCCAGTACCGCGTGCGGTAATACGTGGTAACGAGCTCATCCTCTTTCTGCCCACCAAAGAAGGCCTCCTTCGTGTATTGATGAATGCTGACGTCCGCGTCCCGAAAAACGATGTCGTCGTTGAAGAAGCCTGTTCCCAAAAGCAGCAGCGGGCTAAGCCATACGTAAGCCTTGAGCACCCGCCGCTCGACAGCCCCTAAGGGTCGTCGGAATAGCCGCCAGACTGCCAGCGCGACATTGGCGAACAGCCATCCCACGAAAAAACCCGGATAGCGTAGCGACAGCTCGCCAGTGCCCGCACAGATCAAGAAGCTAGTCAAGCCGCAGCTGAGCCAATGCCCCCAGGCCCGCTGGGTAGGTGGCTTGTCATATGGTGAGTCGTACATTTTCCAAAAAGCGAATATCCTACCGCTTGCAGTAGACAAAAGTATTCAAAAGAACTTTGATAAACAAAGTAAATAACAATCAAAGCCGACTTCTTACGCTCACTGGCGTGAGTTTAGGCGCAGCCGTAACTCACCGCCGACCAGTGGGGTGGAGTTTCCAAACTCCACTGCCGCGCCAGCGGCAAGCTGCGTAAACGGACCTAGCAACGAAGCGAGCGCAACCTTGCCGCCGGCGCGGCAGTGGAGGCGTAGCCTCCACCTCATACCCAGCACGAGTTACGGCTGCGCCTAAACTTGCGCCAGTAGTGCGCCAGCCCCCCTACTGCTCCTGAGCTGCCAGCGTTATTTCTCATATCCCGGCCCGGTCTTTTGGCGTAAGGAAGACTGCTTGCTAAATACCCGCCGTACTAGCCAGTTACCCCGGTAATTCTCGAG
>CAJYVK010000173.1 GCA_913778455.1 uncultured Hymenobacter sp.
TACCCTCTTACCCTCACACCCTCCTACCCTCACACCCTAGCCCAGGTGCGTAACGAGCCACACCACGCCCAGGCACTTGAGCGTAAGCCGCAAGTGTCGCAGAGCCGTGGTGAGCTGGTTTTCGACCGAGCGCCGCGAGATGTGCAGGCGCTCGGCAATCTCCTCGTTGGAAAAGTGCTGGATGCGGCTAAGCAGGAATATCTCGCGGCAGCGCTGGGGCAGCTGGTTGAGCGCGGCGGCCAGCTTGCCTTCAAAATCGAGGCCGAGCAGGGCGGTTTCGCCGGTGTTGTAGGCCGCGTCGGTACTTAGGGTGTCGAGCTCGTCGGAGTAGTGCAGCCGGCTGGCACTGGCGGCGCGGCGGAAGCGAATGGCCTGGTAGTACACCGCCGCCGAGAGGTAGGCCGCCGGGGCCGCAATCTGGAGGCGCGCCCGCTCGGTCCAGAGCGTCAGAAAAATATCGTGCACGATTTCCTCGCAGGCCTCGCGGTCGGGCAGGCGGGCAAAGGCCGTGGTAAACAGCCGCCGCCAGTACCGCTCGTACAGCGCCGCGAAGGCCGCCGTATCGTCCTGCCGAATGGCTTCCCACAAAGCAAGGTCGGTGGCCGTCATGAGCAGTTAGCGCAAGAAAATGAGCGGGCTATAAATGAATTCTCGCTGGGCCGCAACGGGGCAGCCTACGCACCCAAATGTAAGAATGACCGCCAAGAAATGCGCTCCGAGGATTACTAAATAATGACGGCCCGAAAAAATTTTGACTTTTTTTCCAGAAAGTGTGTGCGTTGGGAAGGGGTAAAGCACACTACTTAAGTGAGCCCCCTTGCCCCATGACCGACGACGAGTACCTGGACCTCTACGACAAGCAGCAGACCCGCACGGCCACTGCCGAGGAACTGGCACGCCTGGAGGCCTACCTGGCCGCCAACCCATTGCCCAACCTGCCCTGGGACGAGACCAGCATGGGCGCGGAGGCCGCGACGCGGGCGGCTATCTGGCAGCGGCTGCGGCCCGGCCTGAAGCCCGCGCGCCGACGGCTGCGCTGGGCGGGCCTGTTGGCGCTGGTCGTCGTGCTGGTGGCGGGCGTCGGCTACCTGCGCTGGCAACGCGCCCCCGCGCCCCCGGTGGCTCGCCGGTCGCCCCCGCCTACCGCCCCCGCCCGGCTGGCCCCCGGCCGCAACCAGGCCCTGCTCACCCTGGCCGACGGCCGCACCGTGCTGCTCGACCAGGCCGGCCGGGGCCTGCTGGCCCGGCAGGGCAGCAGCCAGGTGCAGAAGACGGCCGACGGCCAACTGCGCTACGCCGCCGGCACGCCCCTGGCTAGCCAGCCCCTCCTGTATAATACGGTAGCCACGCCCCGCGGCGGGCAGTACCAGCTCACGCTGCCCGACGGCAGCCAGGTGTGGCTGAACGCCGCCTCATCGCTACGCTTCCCGGTGGCCTTTACCGGGGCCGAGCGGCGGGTTGAGCTTACCGGCGAGGCGTACTTCGAGGTGGCTAAGGATGCCCGGCACCCCTTCAAGGTCGCCGCCCGGGGCGCGGAAGTAACGGTACTGGGTACGCACTTCGACGTGCAGGCTTATGCCGACGAGCCGGCGCTGGCCGCCACCCTGCTCGAAGGCGCGGTGCGCCTGAGCCAAGGCTCCCGGCAGGTGGTATTGCAGCCGGGCCAGCAGGCCCGCCCCCAGCCCGACGGCACCCTGCAAGTGCGGGCCGTGGACGTGCAGCACGCCGTGGCCTGGAAAAACGGCTACTTCGTGTTCAACGACGAGCCCATCGAAGGCATTATGCGCCAGGTAGCCCGCTGGTACGACGTGGACGTGCAGTACCAGGGTGCGCTGACTAACAAGGACTTCAACGGGAGAATTTCCCGCTACAAAGACGCCGCCGCCGTGCTGCGCATGCTGGAGCTGACCGGCGCCGTGCACTTTACCACGCAGGGCCGCCGCATTACGGTGCAGCCCTAGCGCCTCGCCCTTCCTTCTCCCACCCACCCGCATACGCTGCCCCCCGCCGGGGGCCGGGCCGCGCCTTGCGCCGCGTGGTCGCCACTGCCTGCCAAACCAACCCTTCCTCACTCTTTTTTCTATGACGCACTCGTTTACCCCCCTGCTGGCCCTGGCCGGCCCCTGGCGGCGACTGCGGCGGCTGGCCCAGGCCACGCCGCTGGTGCTGGCCCTGAGCGCCCTCGAAGCGCCGGCCGCGGCGGCCTACGCCCAAACCATCACGCTCACCGAGCGCAACGTGCCCTTGAGCCAGGCGCTCAAGCACATCGAGCAGCAGAGCGGCTACACTTTCTTGTACAATACGCAGATGGTGCAGGCCGCCCGGCCCGTCACCCTCACCCTGCGGCAAGCCACGCTGGCCGAGGCGCTGAGCCAGGTATTTGCCGGCCAGCCGCTCACGTACGCTATTGAAGACAAGTCGATTATCATCAAGCAAAAGCCAGCCGGTCGGGCGGCGGTGATGGCCCCCGTGCAGATTACGGGCATCGTGCGCGATGAGAACGGTGAGCCCAT
The DNA here is from genome assembly GCA_913778455.1 of uncultured Hymenobacter sp. Lineage (GTDB taxonomy): Bacteria > Bacteroidota > Bacteroidia > Cytophagales > Hymenobacteraceae > Hymenobacter. The sequence goes on from CAJYVK010000173.1 coordinate 2,514, forward strand.
TCCGGGCGTGACGGTGCGCGTGAAATCGGCCGATGCTCGCACTACTCCTTCTACCGCGACCGATGCCAACGGCCACTACAACCTCGTGGTAACCAGTCCCGATGCAGTGCTCATCTTCTCCTACGTGGGCTACGAGCCCCAGGAAATTCCCCTGAATGGCCAGACCAGCATTGAGGTGAAGCTACGGCGCGGGGTAAGCAAGCTCGACGACGTGGTAGTAGTAGCCTACGGCACGACCACCCAGCGCGAAAACACGGGTGCCGTGAGCACCATCGACGCCAAAACCATTGCCCAGCAGCCGGTGAGCAACCCCATAGAGGCCTTGCAGGGCCGCCTGGCGGGCGTGCTCGTGACGCCGGCTACCGGCTTCGGCGGCTCGACGCTGAATGTGCAGATCCGGGGCCAGAACTCGCTGCTCGGCGGCAACCAGCCGCTGTACGTGGTCGATGGCGTGCCGTACTCGGCCAACGGCCTCAACAGCTTCGCCGCCTTCGGGGCGTTTGCCCCGCAGGGCAGCTACGACAGCCCGCTCAACAGCATCAACCCCGCCGACATCGCCAGCATCGATGTGCTGAAAGATGCCGACGCCACGGCCATCTACGGCTCGCGCGGGGCCAACGGCGTGGTGCTCATCACCACCAAGAAAGCCAAGGCCGGGCAGGGCAAGCTCGACGTGAACGTGTACACCGGCGGAGGGCGGGCCACCCGCTTCATCAACCAGCTCAACACCGAGCAGTACCTGGCTATGCGCCGCGAAGCCTTTGCTAACGACGGTATTACGCCCACGGCCGGCAACGCCCCCGACCTCATTACCTTCGACCAGCAGCGCTACACCGACTGGCAGAAAACGCTGATTGGGGGTACTGCGCCCGTCACCGACGCGCAGGCCAGCTACACAGCCGGCACCACGCTCACGCGCATGGCCGTCACGGGCGGCTTCCGGCGGCAGGGCAGCATCTACCTGGGCGATTACTTCAGCAACCGCTACAACGGCCGGCTGGCCATCAACCAGGCCTCGGCCAACGGGCGGCTGCACCTCGACGCCTCGATGGGCTACGTGCACACGTCCAACAGGCAGGCCGCGCAGGATTTTACCACGCTCATTACGCTGCCGCCCAACTACAACCCCTACAACGCCGACGGCACGCTCAATTTCGTGGCTGGCCTCACCAACCCCTACGCCATCGCCCTGCGCGGCATCACCAACACCAGCCGCAACCTGCTCGGCGACGTAGCCCTGAGCTACACCATCCTGCCGGGCCTGGCGGCCAAGGTGAGCGCCGGCCTCAACCGGCTCACGATGGACCAGTTTAGCCCCCGGCCCGCCGCATCGGTGAGCCCCTTCGATGGCGCGGTGAAGGCCTCGGCCGAGATTGCCAACGCTGCCACGACCACTTACCTGGCCGAGCCGCAGCTGACTTACAACCGCGCAATCGGCGGCGGTGATCTCCAGGTGCTGGCCGGCGGCACGTTTCAGCAAACGGCCAGCGAGCAGCTCTACGTAGCGGCTACCGACTACGTCTCCGACGCAGTACTCGAAAACCTGACCGCCGCCAGCACCAAAACCTACTACGTCGACGATGCCTTTACCTACCGCTACCAGTCGGTGTTCGGTCGCCTGAACTACAACTACAAAGGCCGCTACATTGTCAATGGTACGTTCCGGCGCGATGGCTCGTCGAAATTCGGACCCGACAACCGCTGGGGCAACTTCGGGGCGGGCGGCGCGGCGTGGCTGTTCTCGGGCGAGGAGTTTGTGAAGAACACCCTGCCCGTGCTGAGTTACGGCAAGCTGCGGGCCAGCTACGGCATCACCGGCAACGACCTGGGCACGGGCTACTACGACTACCTGGCTACGTTTCAATCGACGGGCCGCGCGGCCTACGGCTCGCTGCTGGGCCTGACCCCCAGCCGCCTGAGCAACGCCAACTTCCGCTGGGAAAACGTGAAGAAGCTGGACCTGGCCATCGAGCTGGGCTTTCTGAAGGACCGCATCTTGTTCACGGCCGACTACTATCGCAGCATCTCCGACAACCAGCTGGTGGGCTACGCCGTGCCCAGCCAGACCGGCTTTTCGAGCGTTACCGCCAACTTCCCGGCCGTGGTGCTCAACCGGGGCTTCGAATTCAGCCTAAATACGACAAACGTGCAGAACGGGCAGCTCACCTGGACCTCGGCCGCCACGCTTACCGTGCCCACCAACAAGCTGCTGGAATTTCCGAATCTGGCGGGCTCGTTCTACGGCAGCCGGTATCTGCTGGGCGAGTCTACGTCGCTGACGCGCTTTTACCCCTACACCGGCATCGACCCGGCCACCGGCCTGGCCAGCGGCACCTACGTCAGCCCCACCGGCCAGTTTACCAACAACCCCGCCCTCTCGACGGAGATCCGCACCACGGGCTACCCTAAGTTCTACGGCGGCCTGCAAAATAGCCTGTTGTACAAAGGCTTTACCCTGGATTTCTTCCTGCAATTCACCAAGCAGACGGCCAAGAGCTACGTGCCCCAGGGCCCTCCCGGCCAGAGCATGAGCAACTGGACCACCGACGCGCTGCGCCGCTGGCAGAAGCCCGGCGACGTCACCGACATTCCGAAGGCTACCGCGTCGTTTGGCCCCGCTTACAGCACGTATTTCAATTACACCAACTCGCCCGACGTGTTCGGCGATGCCTCGTTCATCCGCCTCAAAACGCTGTCGCTGGGCTACGCGCTGCCCGCTGCTACCGTGCAGGGCTGGCACTTGCAGGGGCTGCGCTTTTACGTGCAGGGCCAGAACCTATTCACCCTCACGCGCTACAACGGCTTCGACCCCGAGGTGCCACTGTGGGCGCTGCCGCCCCAGCGGGTGCTCACGGGCGGGGTGCAGGTGTCTATCTAATTGTCGGCTAAAAACTTAACTTGTTATGCAAACGCAAGCGCTACTTCGTTTTTCGCGCCGGCTGCTCGTGCCGGCCTTGCTGGGCCTGGGCTCGTGCAATTTTCTCGACGTGGGCCCGCCGCCCACCCAGGTAGTTGACACTAACGTGTACGCCGCCGACGGCTCGGCCACGGCGGGCGTGCTCGGCATTTACATCGGCCTTACCTCGCGGGGTACCGCCGTGCCCGGCATCGCCAACGACGCGGGCCTCTCCATCTTGTTGGGCGTAGCGGCCGATGAGACGGTGTTTCCGACTACCGGCTACGACTCGTTTCGCCTCAACCAGATAAGCCCGGCCGGCAACAGCGCCAGCACGGTATGGAGCCAGGCCTACACCACCATTTACCAGTGCAACACGGCGGTGGCGGGCCTCACGGCCAGCAACACTCTCACGGCTAGCCTCAAGACGCAGCTGCTGGGCGAAGCCAAGTTCCTGCGGGCCTTCAACTATTTTTACCTCACCAGCCTGTACGGCGACGTGCCGCTGGTGCTCACCACCGACTACGCCACCAGCAGCACTCTGGGCCGCACCCCTCGCGCTACGGTGTACGCCCAGGTGGTAACCGACCTGCTGGACGCGCAAAAGCTGCTCGGTACGGCCTACCCCGTGAGTGGCGAGCGCACCCGGGTAAATCAGGCCGCCGCCACGGCCCTGCTGGCGCGGACGTACCTCTACCAGCAAAACTGGGCCGCTGCCGAAGCCCAGGCCAGCGCCGTACTCGCCCAAACTTCGCTCTACTCCCTGCCGGCCCTCAACCAGGTATTCTTGTCGAATAGCCAGGAAGCTATCTGGCAGCTGCGTCGGGCGGGCACCATCTCGACCAATACGGCCGAGGCCGGTTATTTCGTGCCGCCCACGCTAACGGCCGCGCCTACGGGTACTTTTCAGGTAACCAACTCGCTGTACAGCGCCTTCGGCACGCCCGACAACCGTGCCAGCACCTGGATCGGCTCCTACACCGTGGCGGGCGCTACCTATCGCTACCCCTTTAAGTACCAGCAGCGGATCAATACGCCCAACGCCGGCCTGGCTACCGAGTACAGCGTAGTGCTGCGCCTGGCCGAGCAGTACCTCATCCGGGCCGAGGCGCGCATCCGCCAGGGCAAGGTGAGCGATGGCATAGCCGACCTGAACGCGGTGCGCAACCGCGCCGGAGCGCCGGCTTTATCCACGGGCCTGAGCCAGGCCGATGCCCTGCTGGCCGTGGAGAATGAGCGCCGGCTGGAGCTCTTCACCGAGTACGGGCACCGCTGGTTCGACCTCATCCGCACCGGCCGCGTGGCCGACGTGCTGGGGCCGCAAAAGGGCGTAGCCTGGGACCCCAACGACAACCTGTGGCCTATTCCGGCCACCCAGCTGCTGGCCAACCCGGCCCTGACGCAGAACCCGGGGTATTGATAGGGTAGGGGGGAGGAGGATGTGGTGGTGGGAGGTTTAAGAGGCTGTTTAAGTAAAGCGTTGATGATGCGGGGCTGTGCCCGGTGGCAATTGTTCGCTGGTCTCTGGTCGGCGCGCCGGGTCTGAAATCCCGCGCACCGCTGGTCCCTAGGCAACACGGGGCGCACTGCGCCATCAACGTCCACTCCAACCTATTCCTAAACCCCTACCCTCACACCCCCATACCCTCCTAACCAACTCCTACCCTCACACCCCCATACCCTCCTAACCTATCTACTCCCTCTTACCCTTCCACCCAGAAGTCCAAAGCCATGACTTATCCCCACCACCTATCCGCCCTGTTACTCGGCGCAGCCCTGCTCGCCGCTGGCCCGGCCGCCGCCCAGAACAAGACGTCCGCCGCCCGTATTAAGCCCACTGCGGCCGCTCCCGGCTACACTCTGCAAGGCGAAATCGCCGCTCCCGACGGGACCAAAGTCTACCTGCTGAGCTTTGGCGACGCGCCTACCAAAGACTCGACCACCGTGCAGAATGGCCGCTTTACCTTCAAGGGGCGGGTAGCCGAGCCCACCTGGTACGGGCTGCGCCTGCCCGCCGTGAAGCGCTACGCCGGCTTGTTCATTGAAAACCACCCGCTCACCGTGCAGCTGCCGGCCGAGGCCCAGGCTGCGCCCCTCGTGCAGGGCTCGGCTACGCAAGACGAGTACGCCACCTACGACAAACAGTGGAAGGCCATTACCATGAAAGCCGGCCCCATCTACGAAATGCTGCAAAAGGCCACGCCCGCCGGGGCTAAGGAAGCCTCGCCCGAGGCCCGTAAGGAAGCCGACGCCCGCTTCGCGGCGCTGGAAGCCGAGTCGAAGCAGATTGCCGAAGCCTACGTGCAGGCTCACCCCAACTCGGTAGTAGCGGCCTCGGTAGTGCAGTGGCGCTTCGTCGATTTTCCGAACTACGACGAGGCCAGCAAGCTCTACAAGCAGCTCGGCCCCGTGGCGAAGGCCTCGCAACCCGGCCGCAGTATCGGCAAGTTTATGACGACCTACGACCGCACGGCCATCGGTACCCGGCCCGACTTTGCGCAGGCCGACGTCAACGGCAAGCAGGTGAAGCTGAGCGATTTTCGGGGTAAGTACGTGCTGGTCGATTTCTGGGCTAGCTGGTGCGGCCCCTGCCGCGCCGAAAACCCCAACGTAAAAGCCATGTACGACAAGTACCACGGCCAGGGCTTCGAGGTGCTCGGCGTATCGCTCGACGGCAAGAAGGAGCCTTGGGTGAAAGCCATCGAAACCGACGGCCTGGCCTGGACCCAGCTCTCGGATCTGCAAGGCTGGAAAAACGCGGTGGCCCTGCAATACGGCATCGCCGCCGTGCCGCAAAATTTTCTGGTGGATCCCCAGGGCAAAGTAATTGCCAAAAACCTGCGGGGCGAGGAGCTGCAAACCAAGCTGGCCCAGCTTTTTACTGCTAAATGATTCACGGGTGTTGGGAGAAGGCGGCCGGGTGCGGAATTTTGCCGGGCCGGGCTGCTCTCTTCTCCATTGGCACCCGCTTTTTTTCGCCATGCAACAAGAATCCGTAGCGCCCGCGCTCACTTCGCCCGACCTCACCGCCAAGTTCAGCCACCTCTGGCACCTCGTGGGCAATACGCCCATGCTGGCGCTGCACTACCGCTACCAGGGCCAGCCGGGCCAGGTGTTCGTAAAATGCGAACATTACAACCTCACCGGTAGCCTCAAAGATCGCATGGCCCTCTACATCTTGCAGCAAGCTTACGAGCAGGGCAAGATTCAGCCCGGCGATACCATCGTGGAGGCTACCAGCGGTAATACCGGCATTGCCTTCGCCGCCATTGGCAAGGCCCTGGGCCACCCCGTGCACATCCTCATGCCCGACTGGCTCAGCCGCGAGCGCCAGGATATCATTCGCTCGCTGGGGGCCGAGGTCACGCTCATCAGCAAGGCGCAGGGTGGCTTTTTGGGCAGCATCAAGCTCTCGGAAGACATGGCCGCTGCCGACGAGCGGGTGTTCCTCACCCGGCAGTTTGAGAACTGTTACAACGCCGAAGCGCACGCCCGCACCACCGGCCCCGAAATCGCTGCCCAGCTCGCCAGCGTGGGCCGCACGCCCACGGCCTTCGTGGCGGGGGTGGGTACGGGCGGCACCGTCATGGGCACCGGCCACTACCTGCGCCAGCACTTCCCGGGCGTGAAAATCCACCCCCTGGAGCCGGCCGAGTCGCCCACGCTCACCACGGGCCACAAAGTGGGCTCGCACCGCATCCAGGGCATTTCCGACGAATTTATTCCCGCCATCGTGCAGCTCGACGAGCTCGACGCCGTGATGCAGGCCTCGGATGGCGACGCCATTCTGGTGGCCCAGAAGCTGGCCCAGCAGCTTGGGCTGGCCGTGGGTATCTCGTCGGGGGCCAACGTGATTGCCGCCATCCGCTTGGCCGCCGAACTCGGCCCCGAGGCTACGGTAGTGACCCTGCTCTGCGACAGCAACAAAAAGTACCTCAGCACCGACCTGCTGCGCGACGAGCCCGTGCGCCCCGGCTACCTGGCCCCCGACGTGGAATTCGTGGACTATCACCCCATCAGCCGCCTGGCTACGCCCTACGCGCACGTAGGGCAGTAGAGGGGCAGGTTGTAGGCTGGTCAGGAGGTTTTACTTTTAACCACCACGTCCGTCATGCTGAGCTTGCCGAAGCATCCCGCTCGCCTCGTTGAATGAAGCGAGCGAGATGCTTCGGCAAGCTCAGCATGACGGACGTGGTGGTAAGACGGGTTTCGCTGGCGGATAGCCAGATGAAAGCCGTCTTACTTGGGCTGGCGGGCCAGTGGGAGAGGGGAGGAGCCCATTGGCGTACGCCCGCTAGCTCTCCAGAATGTGCCCGTCGCGCATGACGATGGTGCGGTCGGCCATTTGGGCCAGGGTATCGTTGTGCGTGACGATGACGAAGGTTTGGCCGAACTCCTTGCGCAGCCAGAAAAACAGCTCGTGCAGCTCCTGCGCGTTGCGCGAGTCGAGGTTGCCGCTGGGCTCGTCGGCAAAGATGATTTCGGGCGAGTTGATGAGGGCGCGGGCTACTGACACGCGCTGCTGCTCGCCCCCGCTCATCTCGCTGGGCTTGTGGTCGACGCGGTGGTCGAGGTTGAGCAGGCCGAGCAATTCGCGGGCGCGCACCCGCACTTCCTTTTCCGAGCGGTCGGCCAGGTAGGCCGGCAGGCACACGTTTTCGATGGCCGTAAACTCGGGTAGCAGGTTGTGAAACTGAAAGACGAAGCCGATGTGGCGGTTGCGAAACTTGGCCAGCGCGGTGCGGCCCAGGCTCGTGACGGATTGCCCGTCGAATAGTACCTCGCCCCCGTCGGGGTTGTCCAGGGTACCCAGGATGTGCAGCAGCGTACTCTTGCCCGCCCCCGACGAGCCCACGATGCTCACTACCTCGGCCCGCTGAATGGTGAGGTCGATACCCTTGAGTACTTCCAGCGAATTATAGCTTTTGCGAACGTTGATGGCTTGTAGCAAGGCGGAGAAGGAGAAACAAGTTGGCTAGGCAAAGCTACGCGGAAAGCCGGTCGGGCGTTGGGTAGGAGTAATGAGAGTAATGAGAGCAATAGGAGTAATGTCGTTGTCTCCGTTAGTGTAGCATTACTCTTACTACTCCCATTACTCCCACTACTCTCATTACCCCAATTACTCCATCCGGCCCTACCTTCGCGCCAATAAAATACTCCACCCCTACCCCCTCCGATGAACATTCACGAGTATCAAGGCAAGGAAATCCTGAAAAAGTACGGCGTGCGCGTGCAGGAAGGCATCACCGCCGACACTGCCGAAGAAGCCGTAGAAGCAGCCAAAAAGCTCACCGAGCAAACCGGCACCAGCTGGTACGTTATTAAGGCCCAGATTCATGCCGGTGGCCGGGGCAAGGGCGGCGGGGTGAAGCTCGCCAAAAACCTGGAGCAGGTAAAGGACATCGCTGGCCAGATTATCGGCATGCAGCTCGTGACCAAGCAGACGGGTGCCGAAGGCCGCAAGGTGCACAAGGTGCTGATCGCCCAGGATGTGTATTACCCCGGCGAAAGCCCCACCCAGGAATTCTACATGAGCGTGCTGCTCGACCGTACCTCGGGCAAAAACGTTATCATCTACACCACTGAGGGTGGTATGGACATTGAAGAGGTGGCCGAGGCGCACCCCGACAAAATCCAGAAGGAGTTTGTAGACCCCGCCGTGGGCCTGCAAGGCTTCCAGGCCCGCAAAATTGCCTTCGGGCTGGGTCTCTCGGGCGAGGCGTTCAAGGAGATGGTGAAGTTCGTAACGGCCCTGTACAAAGCCTACGACGAAACCGACTCGGCCATGTTCGAGATCAACCCGGTGCTGAAAACGTCGGACAACAAAATCCTGGCCGTTGACGCCAAGGTGACGCTAGACGACAACGCCCTCTACCGCCACAAAGACTTCGTGGCCCTGCGCGACCTCAACGAGGAAGACCCGCTGGAGGTAGAGGCTTCGGAGTCGAACCTGAACTACGTGAAGCTCGACGGCAACGTGGGCTGCATGGTAAACGGCGCCGGCCTGGCGATGGCTACCATGGACATCATCAAGCTGAGCGGCGGCGAGCCCGCCAACTTCCTCGACGTAGGCGGTGGAGCCAACGCCCAGACGGTAGAAGCCGGCTTCCGCATCATCCTGAAGGACCCCAACGTGAAGGCCATCCTCATCAACATCTTCGGCGGCATCGTGCGCTGCGACCGCGTTGCCAACGGGGTAGTGGAGGCCTACAAGAAAATCGGTGACATCCGCGTGCCCATCATCGTGCGCCTGCAAGGCACCAACGCTGAAGAAGGCGCCCGCATCATCGACGAGAGCGGCCTGAAAGTGTACTCGGCCGTGCTGCTGAAAGACGCCGCTGAGCGCGTAAAAGAAGTGCTGGCCGAAGCCAAGTAAGCTGGCTGCGAGCCCCAAACAAAAGCCCGTCTGGTAACCCAGGCGGGCTTTTGTGGTTTAGTACTACTGCCCATTGGCTTTGGTCCGCCTTTCTACGCTTGATATATTCCCAAAACGTCCGTCATGCTGAGCTTGCGAAGCATCTTCTCGCGCTGGAATGACTCATGTTGCTGTTGTAGGTAGCGATGGTGCAGTTACTCTCTCACGAGACCCTATCCCAGGTAAAATTATCTCCGCCAAAAAGTGTCTTAATCAGGTTCATCACGTCAAAATAAGCTATGCTAACCTGAGAAGATGCTTCGCAAGCTCAGCATGACGGACGTTTTGCATGTTGTTCTTTTTACTTCTATTACTCACATCCTTTTCCACTATGGAATTCACCCGTTTAGGAAATACCGGCTTGCAGGTTTCGAAAATCTGCCTGGGCACCATGACCTACGGCCGGCCCACCGAGCGCTGGCCCTGGGCGCTCGATGAGGCAGCCAGCCGGCCCTTTATCCAGCAGGCGCTGGAATTGGGCATCAACTTCTTCGATACCGCCGACGTGTACAGCAACGGGGCCAGCGAGGAAGTAGTCGGTCGCGCCCTGCGCGACTTCGCCAAGCGCGACGAGGTAGTGCTCGCGACCAAAGTATTCAACCCCATGGGTCCGGGGCCCAACGACAAGGGGCTCTCACGCAAGCACATTCTGAGCGCCATCGACGCCAGCCTGAAGCGGCTGGGTACCGACTACGTCGATCTCTACCAGATTCACCGCTGGGACTACGATACGCCCATCGAGGAAACGCTGGAGGCGCTGCACGACGTGGTGAAGGCCGGCAAGGCCCGCTACATCGGGGCCAGCAGCATGTACAGCTGGCAGTTTGCCCAGGCCCTGTACCTGGCCGACCTGCACGGCTGGACGCGCTTTGTGAGCATGCAGCCGCACTACAACCTCGTGTACCGCGAGGAGGAGCGCGAGATGCTGCCGCTGTGCCAGGATCAGAAAATCGGCGTCATTCCGTGGTCGCCGCTGGCCCGAGGTCTACTCACGGGCGGCCGCTCGAAGGAGCGTAACGAAACCGAGCGGGCCCGCACCGATGCCTTCGGCAAGAGCCTCTACGGCCGCGACGACGACTTCGCGGTGGCCGACCGCGTAACCGAAATCGCCCGGGCCCGCGGCCTGCCCAATGCCCAGGTCGCGCTGGCTTGGCTGCTGAGCAAGCCCGTGATCACCGCGCCCATCGTGGGCGCCAGCAAGCCCGGCCACCTCGAAGACGCCGTGGCCGCCGTGGGCGTCAAGCTTTCGGAGGGGGAAATCAAGCAGTTGGAAGCGCCTTATCAGCCGCATCCGGTGCTGGGCTTCAGCTAGCGCCGATACCGTAGCGCGGACATTTAGTCCGCAGGTTACAGAGCCGAAAAAGGGCCCGCTGAAAATCTGCGCTACGGTTTACTATCCCCGAAGCGGCGCCGGTACCACCGGCCCGGATCCGGGGCGACCGCTAAACTTCTTGTTGATTTGCCGTGTTGGGGAGCTTATATTTACCAGGTAGCCTAGCTTAACCATTAAGTTGAAGGCTGCGTATTTATCTGCAAACCATACTTTTGCCTTATGGAAGTTGCTTGCTACACCCTGGCCGAGGCCACTACGGCGGCCCCCTACCTCGATTATGCCCGTTGCGTGGACGCCGATAATCGGCCCGCCAACCACGGCGGCGATTGGCCCACCGAGGGCGAAGTATACCCCGTGCGCGTGGTGGAAAGCCGCCTCGAAGGCATTCCGCTGGTGCACGTGCTCACCTTCGAAGGCCCGGCACCCTACTACAACGCCTTCGCCCCGCACCGCTTCGAGCTCACGCACCGCGTTTACCTCAACTAATGATTTTCACGCCTCGCATTAAGTAAGAAAGCCCCGGCTACGCGTAGCCGGGGCTTTCTTGTTAGGGGAAATAAGCTACTGCACGCTGCTAGTGGCCGTCGAGTCGCCGTCGAGGGTATCGTGGTAGCCAAGGCCGTTGAGCGTAAACGTAACCGATGTCGTACGGCGAATTTCGCGGGCCTCGCAGGTGAGCTTGAGGTAGGCCGCGCCCGCGTAGGTAGCGGCGTTGCTAGGCGATGAGCTGCCGGTTGGCCGCTGCGCAGGCTTGCAGATCCCGTCGCGGATGGCTTTGGCCATCAGCGTAGTGCGGCGGTCGCCCCCGTTCAGCTGGTACACTTGCAGGCTGGCTACCTGCGGGCAGCCGGCCTGCTCTACCGTGGTCCAGTCAATTTGGACTGGCACCGTTACTTTTTTGGTTTCGCCCACCACCATGCGCCCCGTGTACGTGTGCGGATACGCGCGGGCCGTGCCAGCTTTCAGGAAGGTAGTATCGAAGCGCAACACCTTGTTTTCGGGCGAGCCGGTGGCAGTGGGGTTGCTTTGCACGGCCGTATTGGTTTCGCGGCAGGAGGCCAGCGCTGCGGCGCTGCCCAGCGCAAGAAGTAGTTTTTTCATGGTTATCAGCAAAAGCAGTCCGGAAAAGCTGGCCCCGGAGGGAATGCCCTTCTTACGCAAGCATTCGCCCAAAAGGTATAGATCAGGGGCTGGCTGGCCCGCAAAAAATAGCGCTGCTAGCAGCGTGGGCCAGCCCGCAGTGCTGTCTAGGCCGGCAGCTGGCAGTCCGCTATCTGTCGCCGATGGTAGCGAAACCGTTGCCAGCCGATCAGCATCATGGTGCCGCTGGCTACCAATGCGCCGTAGCTGAGCGCTTTGCCCCGGCCGGGGTGCAGCTGAAGTAGGGTGAGCCCAAAGGCCAGCAGGGCCAGGCTGGTGCGCACGTAGGTAAGCAGGGTGCGCTCGTTGGCCATGCGCGTGCGGGCGGCTGCCAGCTGCTGCTGGTCGTAGCCGGGCCGGGCAGGCGCTGGCGGCAGTAGGGGAGAAGCGGGCATCGGGAAATGGCGCAGTAAAAAGGCCCGCCTGCGGGGCAGACGGGCCTTGCTGGCTAGCGGGTAAGGCGGGTTATTTGCCCTCGGCTACCCCGGCGTTTTCTTCGGCCTGCACGGGCACGGGCTCGCCCTGTACTTTCAGCTCCACTTCCATATTACCACGGGTACCCACTGAATACGGGCAGATTTTGTGAGCTTGCCGCACCATCTCGATAGTTTTATCGCGGTCGAAGGATTTCAGATCTACGTCGAGCACGGCGCTCAGCCCGTAGCCCTCGCCTTCCTGGAAAAGCGTAACCGAGCATTTTACTTCCGTGCCGGGGTCGAGCTTGTCGCCAGCGCGCTGCGCGATAACCAACAGCGCCTGCTGAAAACAAGACGAATAGCCTGCGGCAAACAGCTCTTCGGGATTGGTAGCATTCTTTTTGCCGCCGAGGCCCTCAGGTACCGACATATCGAGGTCGATGATACCGGTAGCCGAGCGCACGTGGCCGCTGCGGCCGCCTACGGCCGTGGCGTCGGCCGTGTACAAGTTCTTTTTGGTGGATTCCATGTGGAAGTGAAAAGTGACGGGTTCAGGCTACGCTAACCGATTTTCGACGCCTAGGGTTGTGCTCGCCAAACAGGAAATACTGCGCCGCATTTGGTCGCGCCTTTTTTTATAGCTACTTTTGCAGCCCCGCACCGGTCTCGTAGTACAACGGATAGTATGGGAGCCTCCGAAGCTCTAGATTTAGGTTCGATTCCTAACGAGACCACTAAAAAGCCCCTCACGATGCCGTGAGGGGCTTTTTTATTTTGAGTGGGGCAGATTGTGGGGCAGTTTTTACTTTACTTCCCCCTGCGCCCGGTCAGCGGCCCGCTCATCTAAGGCATCTTCGAGGCTGGCCGTATCGTCCTGACTCCAGTCGATGAAAGCCCGAATGCGGCTCGGCAGCGCACGTACCGCGTCCCGCGTTTCGAGCACAGCCTGGATTAATTCCTGGCTAGAGGCAGCGGCTGAGGCTACTGACGGCACACTAGGAGAGGGGGTGAAGGCGCCGCCGTCGGCGAAGTAGCCCGGCTGCCGGCGTACGGGGGCACCGCCCCGGTAGAGGCTCGTATCAATTAGCTCATCGACCAGGTGCTTGTTGTTGGCGTAGGTGTCGCGGGATAGGATCATGTAGGCTTCACCCCGTTCCCACTCGCCCAGGTGCTCACCCGTGGCGCCGTCTACCATGCGGATGCCGCCGCCACTGTGGCGCTGGCCCACGTCGGCCACGCCAGCTTTCGAATTGATGCGCCCGCCGCGGGCGAAGTGCCGCTTGGCCCCGCCAAACAAGCCGCCCTGCTCAAATTCAGGGATGGGCGTAGCAATGATTTTGGCGACGGCCAGCGCGGACGTGATGCCGGCCACGGTCATCATCACGGGGTCGGGGGCGGCCTTCACCACCGCCAACGCGCCGGCGATGATGGCCTGGGCCACGTTCAGTTCCTTCTCTTTTTCAGCAGCCCGCTTCTTGATTTGGCGGGTCTGCTCATCGTAATTCGTCTCGATACTAGACTTTTGGGCCTCGTAATTCTCCTTGCTGATGGTACCGGCCTTGTATTCAGCATTGAGCGCAGCCAGGCGGGCCTTCTTGTCCTTTTCGAGCTTGGCTAGCTGTTTGTCGCTGGCAATCTTCTCGAAGTCAGCTACGGTGCCTATGGCCGTGCTGGTCAGGCCGAGGCCAAATTCCATCCCGGCCTGTTCCCGCTGCTGCGCCCGGTCATGGTACTCATTTTCCAGATCCTCTTTGGCTTGCAGGTACTGGCGCGAGATGGCTAGTTTTTGCTCCGTATTAAGCCCTTCCTGAAAAAGCTCGGCTGCATACTGCGCGTCGAGCTGACCTTGGCGTACCACCTGCTCCTCCGCATCGGCCTGGGCACGCTGCTGGCTCCACTCGGCAGAGAATTGCCGCCGCCGGTCGAGGCGACGCAGGTTGATATCGGCATCAATGGCCAGGATACGCTCAGCAATTTCGCGCTCGCGCTCGGCCCGGTCGCGCCCCAGGGCGGTTAGGTCCTGCTGCAACTTGGCCTCAATGAGCCGGCGCTTCTCGGCCCCGAGCGCATCGGTTTCCAGAATCTTGAGCTGCTCGGCCTTGGCGGCGGTTACCAGGTCGGCGGCGCGACGGTCAAACTCATTGCGAATCAGCCCGTTTTTGCGCTTCTCGATATCAAGCTCTTCCTCCTGCTGCTTGAGGGCCTGCGCCTGCTGCACGGCGGCAATGTCCACGGCCAGCTTATCCATGATCAGGCGGCGCTGCTCGGCAATCTGCTCGGCCGTGCCCTTGGCTGTGGCCTTCTCCTTATCGGCGGCCGCGATGAGCTGCTGCACCTTGCGCTCGGTTTCGTCGGCCAGCAGCCCGGCCTTGAGATCGGCAATCTTCTTTTCAACCTCCGCCTGCTCTTTGGCCCGTTTCTGGGCCGCCTCAGCCGTTTTCTTATCGTAGTCGTCCTGCAGCTGGCGTAGGTCGCGCAGGGCCTCAGCCCGGATTACCTTTTTATCGCCCTCGGTCTTTTTCTCCCCTAACAGGTCGATATCGCGCTTAGTAACCACGTCGAGCTTTTTGAGGCGCAACTCTTCGGCTGAGCCCGCCTCGACCAGGGCCAGGGCCGCTTTTATTTTGGCTTCGAGGGCTTTGAGTTCTTCGAGGCTGTTCTTCGCCACGACCTGCTTCGACTGTGCCGCTGCCTGCTGCTGCTGCGCCTGGCCCTTTGCTAAGAACTCCTGTTGCTTCCCTAACACCCCTTGGTAGACCAACTCCGTCTGATGCACCTCCATTATATTGAGGCTTAGCTTTTTAGAAGCGACTGCGCCATCCTGTCCAGCGAGTGTGTCTCCGATAGATTCTAGGTTACTTTTCAAGTTCTTACCCATCTTATCGAAGCTTCCGTTGGGATCCACTTCGAAATCTGCCCCGAAGAAGTTGGCCACCCGCTTGCCTACGTCGAGAAAACTAGTGAACTGGTCTACGGCTAGTTGCACCTGCGCTACCACTAGCTTGAGCGGCAGCACGACGGCCACCCCCATGAGGTAGCCGAATAGCTCCAGCACGGCCTTGCCCCCGCCGATGCTGCCGAAGAAACGGCCCATTTGCGTGACCAAAGGCGATACCTGGGCCAGCACCTTGTTGAGCATGTCCCCCAGCGGCTGCAACGCGCCGAAGAGGCTGTCCACAGCGGCGCGGAAGGTTTCGCTCCGGTCGTAGAGCTGCTTGAGGCCGAAGGCCAGCGCCGCCAGCAGCGTCACCAGGATGCCGATGGGATTGGCACTCATTGCCACATTTAGCCCCTCCTGGGCGATGGTTTGCAGCTCCGTAGCCGTGATGAGGCTGTACTTGCCCTCCACCTCCGTGAGCACGCCCAGGGCAACCAGCTTTTGCAGGGCCAGGGTTTTGAGCGTGTTGTACTGCGTCTTGACCTGCTCCGCGTTGTAGATGGCCAGCCCGATGGCCAGCAGCCCGAAGGCCGTTTTATTCTCGGCCACGAAGCCGGGCAGCGCCCGCAGCACGTCCACCACCAGGCCCGTGAGCTGAAGCATGCGCAGGTAAATGGGCAGCAGGCGTTCCCCTAGTTCCTGCCGGTACTGCGCGAAGCCCTTCTCCGCTTTTGCGACCTCAGCCGCCGCGTTGTTGTTTTTCTTGGCAAACTCGTCGAGCAGGCTCGTGCCCTTCACGTACTCCTCGCTCGCCAGCTTCTGCTTGGCGACTACCATCTGCGTTTTGTTAGCCAGCAAGCTGATTACCTTCGTAGCCTCCTGACTTTTCACGTTGAGCCCATCCAGCGTGGCGATGATTTGCGTGTTGCTGGCCCCCTTCAGTGAGGCAGCCAGGCGCAGGATTACCGCGTTGGGGTCAGTGTTGATGAGGTTGCTAAACTCCTTGCTGGTAAGCCCGATTTGCTTGCCAAACCCGGCCGTATCCTTCGAGGCCGTGAGCAGGATATTGGACAAGCCCCCCGATGAGATTTCGGCCGACAAGCCGAGTTCCTGGAAGGCGGCACCGAGGCCCAACGTCTGCCCAATTTGCGGGGCCAGGTTGCCCAACTGCCCGATGCGGGCGGCAAAGTCGGCAATGACCGGGCCGGTGGCCGTGCCGTCCGCGCCCAGGGCGTTGACGGCCGAGCCGATTTTGGTGATGGCATCGGCCGGGCTCACGTCGGCCGTGTCCTTGAACAACTTTTGCAGGCCGCCCAGGCTCTTGGTAACGTCCTCGACCCCGCCCGTAAACTCGTCGCCCAGGGCGACTACGGCCTGGTCAACGGACGTGGTGAAGGCCACGGCCTGGTCTTTGGCAATGCCGAGCTGGCCGGCTGCGATGGCGATATCTTCGAGCTTCTCTTGCGAGGTGCGCGTGTCGATGCCTTGCAGGGCCAGGCGCAGGGCGTGAGCCTCCTCGGTGGTCACGTTCAGCGACTTTTCCATATCGGCGATCGCGTCGCTGCCCTTCACGGCCGCGTCGATGCTCTCGCTGCCCAGCTGTCGCAGGCTAGTAACTACCGCCTGCACGCCGAGTTGAATGCCGGCAAAGCCCGCCGCCTTTTTGATGAAGTCGCCGATGCCGCCCCCAGCGTTGGCCAGCTCGTCCTTCACGCCCCGGGCCTCGGCTCGCACCTGGGCCAGCCGGGTATCAACGTTGGCTAGCTCCTGGGCCTTGTTGAGAAACGACTCAGTATTGGGCGTGAGATTGCCTAACTCGCGGTTGAGCTGGCTGGAGAGGGCCTTGAGTTGGTTAGTGGTGAGCGAGGTCAGGCCGATTTCATCGCGCAGCTCAGCCATGCGGGTCTTCACCTGGCTTAGCTCCTTGTTGGCCGCTACGTACTCTTCCGAGCCTTTTTTGAGGCCCTTCATGTTCTGCTGGAGCACGTCGGCCTTGCGGGTGAGGTTGTCGAGTTCGGTGCGCGACTGCGAGCCGTCGATTTCCAGCTTGATTTGGACGTTATCCTGTCTGACTTGTCCCATTAGATTTTGAGGCTAGCGGCCATGTGCGTGCCGGTGGCGGCCAGGTAACGGCTCGTCACAGCATCGATGAAGCTGTTGATGGTTTGGTAGAAGGTTTTGCTGAACCAGGACTTGGGTTTCACCTGGTCGTTGTCGCGCACTTTGGCCCGGGCGATGCCCCAAGCGATGCGGTTGATGGCCGTTTTGCTGGCTAGCGGAAACTGCCCGTATTTGTAGCCTGGCACGTAGGCGAAGTGGCTCACGCCCACCTTCTTCACGTACTCCTCGATTTCCTCCAGCGGCGGGGCCTTGGTGCGGCTGA
>CAJYVK010000174.1 GCA_913778455.1 uncultured Hymenobacter sp.
TTTGCCGACAACGGGGCCATCGGGGCGGCAGCCGCCTTCAACCCCACCCTGCCGGTATACTCGGGCAACTCGGCCTACGGTGGCTACTACGAATACCTGCAAGACCCCACCAATCCGAACAGCGCTCAGCAGCAGAACGTACCCTCGAACCCCGTGGCCCAGCTGCGCCTGACACGCGACCGCAGCACGGTGCTGCGTAGCATCGGCAACATTCAGCTGGACTATAAGCTGCACTTCCTGCCCGACCTGCACGCCAACCTGAACGTCGGCTACGATGTACTGCGCAGCGAAGGTGCTAAAAACCAGAGCACGCAGCTAGCCAGCACGTACTTCAACACGCCCCGGGTAGCCGACGCCTCGACGGCCGGTGCCCGTGGGGGCTTGTATTCGCCCTACAAGCAAAACCGCGACAACAAGCTGCTGGAATTCTACCTCAACTACAGCAAGCAGTTTGGCGACCACCGCATCGAGGCCCTGGCGGGCTACTCGTACCAGGACTTCGTAACGACCGCGCCGTCTTTCCCCAGCTACCTGGGCCAGGATGGCAACTACGACGCCAGCGGCCAGCCCCGCCTGATTGAGCGCACCGGCGCTGGTCAGCCCTACGATTCGCGCTACCGCATCTACTCGTTCTACGGCCGCCTCAACTACAACTTCCAGGACCGCTACCTGTTCACCGCTACGGTGCGTAACGACAACTCGTCGCGCTTCCCGAACGAGCACCCGCTGTTCCCGGCGGCTTCGGTTGCCTGGCGCATCAAGGGCGAGGACTTCCTCAAGGATAACACGACGTTCTCGGAGCTGAAGCTGCGCGTAGGCTACGGACGCACGGGCCAGCAGGACGTATTCGGCGTGGCGGGCGACTACCCCACCATCCCGCGCTACACCCTCAACACCCTGAACGCCCAGTACCAGTTTGGAGGCGTGGCTTACCGCCCCTACTCGCCGCTGGGCTACAACAGCCGCCTGCGCTGGGAAACCACCGATACCTACAACGCCGGTCTTGACCTCGGCTTCCTGGATGGCCGCGTTACGGCGTCGGTGGACGCTTACTACCGTAAAACGGTCGATCTGCTCAACGGCATCTTCCTGCCCGGCCTGACCAACTTCACCAACTACTACGTCTTCAACGTGGGCTCGCTGGAAAACCGGGGGGTAGAATTGAACCTGAACATCAACCCAGTACGTACCAACGACTTCCGCTGGGATGTCAACATCAACGGCACGTACAACAAGAACAAGATCACCTCGCTGGGGCCACAGCAGGAGGGCTTCGTAGGCATTGAAACGAACGGCGTTTCGGGTGGTACGGGCACCAACATCGGCATCTTCTCGGTCGGGCAGGTTTCGTCGGCTTTCTACGCCACCAAGCAGGTGTACGATGCCAATGGCAAGCCCCTGGACGGTGTATTCGCCGACCTCAACGGCGACGGCAAGGTCGATGCTTCGGACCGTTACATCTACAAGCAGTCGGCCCCGCCCGTTATCCTGGGCTTCTCGTCCAACATGACCTACAAGAAGCTGAGCCTAGCCTTCACGCTGCGCAGCAACATCGGCAACTACGTGTACAACAACATCCAGTCGGGCAACGGCACCTACTACGGCATCCTGGGCTCGACCTCGTTCCTGTCGAACATCACGAGCGACGCGCTGTTCACGGAGCTGCCCAACGCCAACGCGGCCAACCACTACTCGTCGGACTACTACATTCAGAACGCTTCGTTCCTGCGCATGCAGAATGCTACGCTGGGCTACAACGTCGGGAAAATCTTCCGCGACCGGGGGAATCTAAACCTATCCTTCGCCGTTCAGAACGTGTTCGTTATCACCAAATACACGGGCCTGGACCCGGAAATCTCGAACGGGGTTGACAACAACACCTACCCCCGTCCGCGCGTCTATACCTTCGGCCTGAACCTGAACATCTAAGCGTTTCCCACCCCGCCATGAACAAGAACTTTATTCGCAGTGCCCGGGCGCTCACGCTGGCTTCGGCCACGCTGCTGCTCGCCCCTTCGTGCACCAACATCGACCTGAAGCCGAAGTACGACCTGAGCGCCGACGTGGTGTACAAGGACGCCGCCAGCTACAAGCTCCAACTCGCCAAAGTGTACGCCGGCCTGGCCATCACCGGTCCCGGTGGACCCGATGCTTCGAGCGGTGACATTCAGGGGATTGACCAGGGTACGTCGGACTACATTCGCCAGTACTGGAGCGCGCAGACGCTGACCACCGACGAGGGGGTAATCGCCTGGGGCGACCCCGGGGTGCAAGACTGGCACACCATGCGCTGGACGCCCAGCGGCGTGCTGGTGCGCGGCCTCTACAGCCGCCTGCTGTACCAGATAACCATTTGCAACAGCTACTTGCAGGAATCGACGCCGGACAAGCTTTCCTCGCGGGGGATTTCCTCGGCTGAGTCGGGCAACATTTCCGCTTACCGGGCCGAGGCGCGCTTCCTGCGGGCACTCTCCTACTACCACCTGCTCGACCTCTACGGCAACCCGCCTTTTGCCGACGAGAACTTTGCCATCGGCACCACCTCGCTGCCGACGCAGATCAGCCGCGCTGACTTGTACAACTACATCGCCAACGAGCTGCAACTCGTGACGGGTGATAAGAGCGGCAGCGCCGACTTGCTGAAGGACATCCGCACCAACGAGTACGGCCGGGCCGATAAGGGGGCAGCCTACGCCCTGCTGGCCAAGATGTACCTGAACGGGGTAACCTACGCCGGGGCCAGCGCCGCCCCGACCTGCTACACCAACGCGGCTACGTACGCCAAGAAAGTAGTGGACGGCGGCTATTCGCTGCTGCCTAACGACAACACCAAGAGCAACCGCCTCGGGCAGAGTGGCTACGGCAAGCTCTTCCTCGCCGACAACCACGTCAACAACCCCGAGGTGATCTTCCCGGTGGTATTCGATGGCAAGCTGTCGCAGTCGTACGGCGGCACTACTTTCCTGACGCACGCCGCCATCTACGGCACCGCCAACTCCGACTGGAGCCCGGTGCCCTACGGCGTGGGCGGTGGCTGGGGTGGTATTCGCGCCACGCCCAGCCTCTTCCAGCAGTTCCCCGACACGGCGGCCGACGAGCGTGGCTATTTCCACACGGCGGGCCAGTCGCTGAACGTGACGGACCTGACCAAGTTTGAGAACGGGTACGTGCCGATTAAATACCGCAACATCACCTCGGCCGGCGTGGCGGGCTCCGACCCCACGTTCGTGGACACCGACTACCCCATGTTCCGCCTGGCCGACATGTACCTGACGTACGCCGAAGCCGTATCGCGCGGCGGTACCGGCGATGCCAACCTAGCCCTGACCTACGTCAACATCGTGCGCAACCGGGCCTTCCGGGGCCAACCCGGCGGCACTGCCGGCGCGGTAACGGCTGCCACGCTCACGGCCAACAATTACCAGTTTTTCCTCGACGAGCGCTCGCGTGAGCTGTACTGGGAAGCCACCCGCCGCACCGACCTCATCCGCTTCGGGCAGTTTACCAAGAACTACAAAAACCCCAGCGCCGGCTACCAGGTGTTGCCTTGGCAGTGGAAGGGCGGTGCCAGCATCAACGGGGCCGATGTGGCCGACAACCTCCAGTTGTTCCCCATTCCCTCGTCGGAGCTCAGCATCAATACCAACCTCAAGCAGAATACTGGCTACTAAGCGATTCGGCTACTAAGCAGGCGCTGGAATTTATTTTCTCCGGAAAGCATTCCAGCGCCTGACTTGGCTCTTGGCTTACCTCTTTTCCCACCTAACTCCCGTATACTCAATGCAAACCTGGACTCCGAAATTGGCCGTTGGGGCGCTTGCCCTGGCCATGCTGGCGCTGACCTCCTGTAAGAAGGACGAGGTGCGTGCCACCCTCACGCCTTCTAACAATCCTACGCTCGCTACTACTACCTCATCCGTTACGCTGACCCAAGCCAACGCGGCGCAGAATGCGGCCACGTTTACCTGGACGCCCGTTACGTCGCTGAAGTATACCAATGCCGACAACAAAAGCGCTCCCACCATTACCTACTACATTCAAGTAGATAAGAAGGGAAACAACTTCGGTGCGCCGGCTTCCATCCCGGCGGGTGCTGGCCCCAGCACTACCGTTAGTGTGGGAGACCTGAACTCAGCGCTCACCACGGTCGGGGTGACGCCGGGCACCGCCACCGACGTTGAGGTGCGTCTGAACGCCAGCTACGCCTCCAACTCCTCGACTTATTCCAACGTGGTAACGCTGAAAGCCACGGGCTATAAGGCCTGCCTGCCGCCCGCCGGCTCCTCTACCTGGAGCATCATCGGCCCCGCCGGCGTAGACTGGAATACGGATGTGCCCCTGACTTACAACTGCGACACCAAAACGTTCGACGTTACCCGCACCCTGAATGCTGGTGATTTTAAGTTTCGCGCCAATGGCAAATGGGACTTGAACTACGGCAGCAATACGGCTACCTCCACGGGCGGCCCGCTGGACAATGGCGGCACCAATATCAACGTAGCTACCGGTGGCACTTACACCATTAAGCTAGACCTCAACAAGATGGTTTACACCATCACGAAGTAACGCCTCGGTGCTCTTTCGTAAAAAAGCCGCTGGATTCAGCGGCTTTTTTTATGCGCCTTGCTTTCGGCACCAAAATGGCTGTTCTCAGCGTTACCGCTGCCGGCAAACCTGGTTCGAGGGCCAGCGAGCAGTTTCTTTGCACTGCCTCTTCTTGTACCCATGTCTACGCATTCCTTTCTGCTGGCCGCTATCCTGGCCGCGCCTCTCATTACGCTTCAGCCTGCCGCCGCGCAAAAAGCGCCGGCCCGCCCCGCCCAGGCGCCCACTGCGGCCCCGAGCGCCACGGCGGCCGCCCGCGCCGAGGCCCTGACCACTAATATGACCCAAGCGCTGGGCCTCACGCCCGCCCAGCAGGAGAAGGTCCGCGTTATCAATGCCAACTCGGTGCGCAACGTCGAGACGGCCCGCCAGCGCTACGGCCAGGAGCCCGCCAAGCTGCGCGGCTACATAGACGACGTGAGCCTCGCCCGCCTCGACCAGCTTAAGGACGTGCTCACCCCCGCGCAGTTTGCCCGCTACCAGCAGAAGCGTGAGGAAAAAATGGGCATCCCGACCCTGCGCGGCAACCAGGGTACCCCGCCGCCCGGCCTGTCCAGCGGCCGGGGCGAGGACTAAGCAGAAACTTAGCCTTTTACGGCACCTCTTAAACCGTCATGCTGAGCTTGCGAAGCATCTTGCCCGCCTCATTGGTTGATCACGAGTAGGGTGCTTCAGCAAGTTCAGCATGATTTTATTTAGCTTATCCTGCGCACTCCCCATGCAACGCCAGCCGGCGTTGACCTAGCTACAGCTTCAACGCCCGTAGCCGGGTCAGCGCCTCTTTGGTTTTTTCGAGGTTCTCTTTTTCCTTTTCCTCCAAGTCGCGCGGCTGGCTGGAGGCATCGGCGAAAAAGGCAAGGATGTTCTGGCGCATGGGAGCCGATATATCCTTAAAATCGTCCTTAGCCAGCTCGCGCACCCACTCGCCGTAGGTGCGGTCGGCCAGGCTGTACTCGCCCAGCCGGGTGGGGTGGCCGGTATCGAAGTCGGTGTTGGGCAGGTTGGTGACATTGGCGGTAGCCGTCTGCTGCCCCAAAAATTTGCAATAATTCGCCACCGTCTCGCGGAAGCTGGCGCGGAATAATTGCTGGGCCTCGGGCGAGGGCGCAATAAATTTGAGGCTTTTCAGCTTGCCGACTTTCGGGAGAACTTGAATGACGCCGGCCAGGATACGCGCCCCGAATCCCGGCCGCTCGTAGGTGGAGCCAAACTCGCGCTCGTACTCTTCCTTACTCTGCTTGTACACGTAGTCGCGGCGGCGAATGCGCTTATTCACCTTGCGGAGTTCGTGGCGATTGGCCCGCCAGGCCGCCCGGCTGGCCAACGGAATGAGGTTGCGCACGGCAAAGCGGTACGAGCCCAGCGCCAGGTCCACGTTGAAGATAATCTGCTTCAGCTCCAAGCCATAGGTGCGGGCAAAAGCGCGTTCCAGTGCCTCCTTGCTCACCTTGAAGCCGATGAAGCCGTGGTACTGCGCCGAGCGGTAGCGGCCGGCCGCCAGCTGCGTTACGTCGAAGGCAAACTCGGTGCGGCCGTGGGCCACGGGATCTTGCTCGTAGGTAACGACTGGCCCGTACTGCGCCTTGAGCTTGGGAAACAGCAAGGGCACCGAGCGGTTGATACCTACCTCGTGCCCGTAGATATCGGCCGCGTAGTGGGCCAGCGCCCCCAGGGCAAAGGCGTACTCGTTACGGTCTTTTGCTTCCTTGAGCAGGTTCTCGACAAAGTCACCCGAGCGCACGTAGTGCGTCAGGTCGGTAAACAGCGCCGAACCGAAGGGATAATACCCCATATCTTGAATGATGGAGCCCCCATAGGCGTAAGCCTTGGCATCGCGCAGCTCGTCGGCCGTACCGCCCGGGAAGCGCCGTTCCAGGGCCGGCAGCAGGCAGGGCGTCCAACAGGAATCGATATTGGCCTGGTGGCTGAGCACGGAGTATGCCCGAGCCGGGCGCTGGGCCAACAGCAGCAGGCCCACTAGTAAAGTACCTAAGCAGCGCGGTAAAAAAGCAGAGTTCATGAGCTAGTCGTAAGGCCTAGCTCAACGGCAAAGCCCGGCCCGGCGTTGCGCCCCTTCACCCACCCGCTTCATCGGCCCCGCCGGGCAGCGCCGGCGGGGCCGTGAGTGTGCCCGCCGCCGGCCAGGTACTGCTGCGAAAAGCCACCGTGCGCAGCCCGGGGTACGGAAAATCGGGCGCGACGGGCGGCAGCAGCATGGGCTGCGCCGCCTCCTGGCTCAGGGCCTCGCCCACCGTGCGTACCGCGCCGGCCGGTACCCCCAGCCGGGCCAGCTCGTGCAGCAGCGCTGCCCCGTTGAGCTCGGCAATGCGCACCAAGAGCAGCTCTTCCAGCGCTGCCCGGTGGCGCACCCGGGCCGGGTTGGTGGCAAAACGCGGCTCGGCAGCCCAGTGCGGGCGCATCAGCACCAGGCACAGTTGCCGGAACTGCGCGTCGGTCCCCACGGCCAGCACGAGCCGCTGGCCGTCGGCGGCGCGGTACACAGTACCGTAGGGCACGATGCCTGGGTGGCCCGAGCCCAGCGGCAGCGGGTCGCGGCCGGTGGTAAGCCAGGTCGAGCCCTGATTGGCCAGTGAAGCCAGCGCACTGTCGTGCAGGCTCACGGTGAGGAAAGCCCCCTGGCCGGTTTTCTCGCGCTGGTACAGCGCCGTCAGGATACCTTCCTTGAGTTGATGGGCGGCCAGCAGGTCAATCAGCGCCACCGGCATTTTCTGGGCTGGGTCGGCGGGACCAGCGGCGTTGAGGTGCATGAAGCCCGTTTCGGCCTGCAATACGGCATCGTAGCCCACCCGCCGGCTAGCCGGCCCGTAGCCGGTAAGGTGCGCGTAAATCAGGCGTGGGTTGGCCTCGGCCAGCGCGGCGTAGCTCAACCCAAATTTCTCGGCATCGCCGGGCTTATAGCTGGCAATGAGCACATCGGCCCCGGCGGCCAGGCGGTGCAACTCGGCCCGGGCCTCGGGCTCGGTGAGGTCGAGCACCACGGTAGTTTTGCCCCAGTTCGACGCCGCGAAATAAGCCGATACCGAGCTTTCGGGGTCGTCGCCGGGCGTGCGCCAGGTGCGGGTAACGTCGCCAGCCGGGGGCTCTACCTTCAGCACGGCCGCGCCTAGCTCGGCAAAAAACTGGCCTACCTGCGGCCCGGCCAGCACGGCCGCCAGCTCCAGCACGCGCAGGCCGGCGAAGGGAAGAGAAGAAATCATGGGTGCGAAGAAATGCTACCGGTTTAAATCGCGCTCGGCTTGGGTTTATTACAGCCTGTGGCGCAACGCTTACACTACGCCAGCCCGCGCAAATACCGGGAACACAATTTCCCGCTCGCCCACGCCCCAGCGCATAATCAGCTCATCGGCCACCAGCAACACGGCGTCGGCCCCGGCGTGCTGGCGAGCGTAATTAGCCACCGCCGACCACGTGCGCAGGTAATCCAGATACCACGCCGCCGACCACTGCTTGCGCACCGCAAAGCGCGCCCGCCGCACTCGTGCAAAGGGAAAGGGCAGCCGGGCGTATTCGTCCAGCACGTGCCAGCGGTTAGCATCCCAGTACGGCCCCACGGTGTCGTCGTGAAAGCGCCGGATTAGCGCATCCAGCTCCGGCTGGCCGGTGAGGCCCAGGCCGTAACCCCATTCGGCGAGCACCGTGCCGGGGCCGGCCACCCGCCGCACTTCGCGGTGGTAGGCTTCGGGCTCAAACCAATGCACGGCCTGCGCCACGGTGATGAGGTCAAAATACTCGTCGGGAAAAGGTGTGTGTTCGGCCGTGGCTACCTGGTAATGCACGTTGGGTAGTTGCGGGGCCTGGGCCAGTTGGTTGCTGCTCAAGTCAGTGGCTTCTACCTCGCGGAAGTACTGGGCCAGCACGGCCGCCACCTGGCCGTTGCCGGTGGCGCAGTCCCAGGCGCGCAGCTGGTTGGGAACCTGCGGCAAAAGCCAGGCGTAAAGCTCCGCTGGGTAGTCGATGCGGTAGCGCGCGTACTGCGCCGCCTGGGCAGAAAATCGGTCAAGCGCCATATAAAAAATGTAAGGTAAGCTTTAGCTTGCCGCTTTACCGGGCAGCCCTAACGGGGCAAGCTAAAGCTTACCCTACGCACGGGGCGACAACCCGGGCACTTATCCGGCTTACCTTTGTTCTAAATCAAGCGGTTTTGCTGACCGGGAAATGCAAGGTCAGCTCCATCTATTCACTTCACTAGCTGCGCTCTTGACTTTCCACGACTTCAATCTCCACGACGACCTGCTGGCCGGCGTGGACGCCATGAACTACCTCAACGCCACGCCCATCCAGGAGCAGGCGATTCCCAAAATTCTCGCTGGCAAAGACCTCATTGCCTGCGCCCAGACCGGCACTGGCAAAACAGCCGCCTACCTCGTACCGCTGCTCGATAAGATTTCGCACGCCAAGCATGGTAAAACCTCGACCCTGGTGCTGGTGCCCACCCGCGAGCTGGCTACCCAGATCGACGAGCAGGTAACGGGCTTCGGCTACTTTGTAGAGGCTTCTTCCATCGCCATTTACGGCGGCGGCAAATCGGAGAACTGGGAGCAGCAGAAGCGGGCGCTCACGAGCGGGGCCGATATCATCATCGCCACGCCCGGCCGCCTCATCGCCCACATGCAGCTCGGGTACGTTAAGTTCGACGACCTCAAATACCTGGTGCTCGACGAGGCCGACAAAATGATGGACATGGGCTTCTCCGACGATATTCTGAATATCGTGCGGCAGTTGCCCAAAAACCGGCAGACCCTGCTGTTCTCGGCCACCATGCCGAACAAGATCCGCGACTTCTCGCAGCAGATTTTGCAGCAGCCCGACGAAATCCGGCTGGCCGTGAGCAAGCCCGCCGCGGGCATCAACCAGCAGTTTTACATGACCTTCGACCACCAGAAGCTGCCCGTGCTGGAACACCTCATCAAGGCCCAGGACGTGCAGAGCATGGTGCTCTTTACCAGCAAGAAAGCGGCCGTGGCGGGCATCGTGCGCTCGCTCAACAAGCTGGGCTACCCGGCCCAGGGCATCAGCTCCGACCGCACCCAGGAGGAGCGCGAGCAGACCATGCGGGCGTTCAAAAACAAGCAGTTTCCCATCCTC
This sequence comes from uncultured Hymenobacter sp., assembly GCA_913778455.1. Classification (GTDB taxonomy): domain Bacteria; phylum Bacteroidota; class Bacteroidia; order Cytophagales; family Hymenobacteraceae; genus Hymenobacter. The sequence goes on from CAJYVK010000174.1 coordinate 9,712, forward strand.
GTGGCGACCGACGTGCTGAGCCGGGGCATCGACATCGACTCGCTGAGCCACGTGGTCAACTTCGACGTGCCCCGGGCCGCCGAGGACTACGTGCACCGCATTGGCCGCACGGCCCGCGCCGCTACTACCGGCACGGCCATCACCTTCATCGCCGACCAGGACCAGGACCGCATCGTCAAAATCGAAAAGCTCATCGAGCGCGAGATTGAGAAGCAGGCCATTACTGAGGGCCTGGGCTACGGCCCCGCCCCCGAGTTTGACCCCAAGCGCTTCAGCGGCCTGCGCGGCAAGAGCGGCCCCCGCGAGGGTGGCCGGGGTGGCAGCGGCGGACGGGACCGCGGCCCCCGCCGCGAGGGCACTAGCGGCGGCGAAGGCCGCCCGCCCCGGACCGAGGGCGACCGCCGCGGTGGTCGCGACCGTGGCCCCCGCCGCGAAGGCGAGGCCAAAAACGACCCGCAACGCGCTGAGCGTCTGGCCAACGCCGCGGCCCGCCTGGCCGCCATCGACGCCGGCCAAACACCCGTAACTGCCTACGTAGCCCCGCCCCGCGAAGCCCGGCCTCCCCGCGCTCCCCGGCCCGAAGGTGAAGCCCCCGATGGCACCGGCCAGGCGCCCCGCGCTCCGCGCCCGCCCCGGCAGCCTCGCCCCGAAGGCAGCCCCACCAACGCGACCTCGCCCGAATCCGGTGCCGAGGGCGATAAGCCCACTGGCCAGCGGCGGCGCAAGCGCGGGGGCCGCAACCGGGGCAAGGGCTCCCGCCCAGCAGATGGGACGGCCGCTACCCCAACAGCCAGTACGCCAGATGCGCCCAGCGCTGAGTAATAGTACTGGCGATAGCTGTCGGCCATAGCTTTTAGAATGTAGTGGAGCCGCCCGGTCAAATTAAATTTTGGCCGGGCGGTTTTTTGTGGTTGCTGGGGGCTGCGTTCAAAAGTGCCGGGCGTGCTGACCCAATCACCGAATCTGGATAGCTCCATAAACTAGCAAGCCCTAACTAGCCAGACGGGGTGCCGACCAGCGTAGCAACACGGCTCAGTTTTTTACTGCCGTCGCCGCAACGTTGGCTGGCAAGGGCGTGTCTTTGAAGCCACTAGTGGCTAGTCTGCAACCTTGCAAGGTAGCACCGTGGAATTGATTTTTTTGTTTTTTATTCCCCGCACGAACTTCTACCTTTGTGCCCCTTATTGCCATCCCCCCTGTTCTGACTAGCCTGTTTGTGAATCGACCGTTGTTGCTCCTGCTGCCCGCCCTGGCGGCCCTCGGCCTCACCACGCAGTGCCAGTCGAGCAAGCCCGCCGCCGTGGCGGCCACTACTGCCCCCGCCGCCAGCCCGGCCCCGGCCAAGGAATACCGCTACGAAACTGCCCCCAACGACCCGCTGGGCGTACGCGTGTACAAGCTGGATAACGGCCTGACAGTCTACTTATCAGACTACAAAAACGCGCCGCGCATTCAGACCTACGTGGCCGTGCGGGCGGGCTCGAAAAACGACCCCGCCACTGCCACCGGGCTGGCTCACTACCTGGAGCACATGGTGTTCAAGGGGACGTCGAAGCTCGGCACGAAGGACTGGGCTAAGGAAAAGCCGGAGCTGGATAAGATTGAGGCGCTCTACGAGAAATATCGCGGGGAGCGCACCGACCTGGCGGCCCGCAAGCGTACGTACCACCAGATTGACTCCATCTCGGGAGTCGCGGCCCGCTACGCCGTCCCCAACGAGTACGACAAGCTGATGGGCAGCATCGGAGCCAAGGGCTCCAACGCCCACACGTCCAACGAGGAGACGGTATACCAGGAAGACATTCCGAGCAATCAGCTCGAAAAGTGGGCCGCCGTGCAGAGTGAGCGCTTCACCGAAATGGTGCCGCGCCTGTTTCACACCGAGCTGGAAGCTGTTTACGAAGAAAAAAACCGGGGGCTGGATTCTGACTTCAGCAAGGAGTTTGAGGCGCTGAACGCCGGGCTCTACCCTACGCACCCCTACGGCACGCAGACGACCATCGGCACGATTGAGCACCTGCAAAACCCGTCAATCACCGAGATTAAAAAGTATTTCGGCCAGTACTACGTGCCCGGCAACGTAGCCCTGTGCCTGAGCGGCGACCTGGATTACGACCAGACCATCCGCTTGATTGATAAATACTTCGGCGGCTGGCAGGGTAAAACTGCCCCGGCCTTCGTGGCCCCGGTAGAGCAGCCCCTTACCGCGCCTATCACCAAGGAGGTGCTGGGGCCGCAGTCGGAAAACGTGATGGTGGGCTACCGCTTTCCCGGCAAGGCTACCCGCGACGCCCTGCGCCTGCGGATGCTGGATAAAATCCTGACCAACGGCCAGGCCGGCCTCTTTGACCTCAACCTGAACCAGCAGCAAAAGGTACTGCAAGCCCAGACCTTCGCCGACCTCAACGACGACTACTCGACGCACGTGCTCTACGGCACCCCGCGCCAGGGCCAGAAGCTGGAAGAAGTGCAGGCGCTGATGCTGGCTGAAGTAGCCAAAGTGAAGCGCGGCGACTTCCCCGACTGGCTCATCCCGGCCATCGTCAACAACGAGAAGCTGAGCCGCACCAAGAGCTACGAAAGCAACGAGGCGCGGGCCAGCGCCATGTACGAGGCGTTTATCGAGCGCGTGAGCTGGGCCGACTACGTGAAGCAGAACGAGGATTTTGCCACCATCACAAAGGCCGAAATCGTCAAGTTTGCCAACGATAACTACGGCCAGAACTACGTAGCCGTGTTCAAGCGCACCGGCGAAGACCCCAATAAGGTGAAGGTGGTGAAGCCAGCCATCACGCCGGTACCCGCCAACCGCGACGCAGCTTCGGCTTATTATAAGGAGGTATCGGCCCTGCCGAGCACCGAGCTGAAGCCGGTTTTCATCGATTACAAGAAGGATATTCAAACGGCCGAAATCAAGCCCGGCTTGCCGCTGTATTACACTAAGAATACCGAGAACGGCTTATTCAGCCTGTTCTACGCCATCGACCTGGGGACCAATAATAACCCGCTGCTCGACGTAGCTACGGACTATTTGCAGTACCTGGGCACCGGCCAGTACTCGGCGGCGCAGCTGCAACAGGAGTTTTACAAGCTGGGCTGCTCGTTTGCCATCAGCAGCAGCCAGGACCGCGTGCTCATCAGCCTCAGCGGACTCGATAGCAACCTGGAGCCGGCCATGCAGCTGTTTGAGCAACTGCTCAATAATCCGCGCCCCGACGCGGCGGCCCTCAAAAATCAGGTGGCTGGCATTTTGAAGCAGCGCCAGGATGCCAAGCTCAACAAAGGCGTGATTCTGAATCAGGCCATGCTGAGCTACGCCAAGTACGGCCCGCGCAATCCGTTTACGGACATCGTATCGGAGGCGCAATTGAAGAATCTGAAGCCGGAACAGTTGACGAGCTTGCTGAAGTCGCTGCCGACCTACCAGCATCGCGTATTGTACTACGGGCCGCGTGAACTGGCTGGCACTACCAACGTCATTCGCGCTGACCATAAAACACCCACCACCCTCAAGCCCGTGCCGCCCGCCAAAGACTTTGCCGAGCAGCCGCTGAAAGACAAGAAAGTCTACTGGGTAGATTACAATATGGTGCAGGCCGAAATCCTGTTCCTGACCAAGGGCGACGTGTACGATCGGATGTTGGCTCCCACCGTGGCGCTCTACAACGAGTATTTCGGCGGTGGCATGGGCAGCATCGTGTTCCAGGATTTGCGCGAGAGCAAGGCGCTGGCTTACTCGGCCATGTCGCGCTACGCGAATGCCGACAAAACGGGCCGCTCCAACTACATTCTAAGCTACATCGGCACGCAGAGCGACAAGCTACCCGAGGCGATGGCAGGTATGGAAGGCTTGCTCACCGACATGCCGCTGGCCGACGCCAACCTGGCCATCGCCAAGCAGAGCATCCGCAACAGCATCGCCACCGACCGCATCACCCACGAGGGTGTGCTGCTGAGCTACGAGCGGGCCCGCCGGCTGGGCCTCGACTATGATTTGCGCCGCGACGTGTACGAGCAAACGCAGAACATGACGTTTGGCGAATTGCAGAAATTTCAGCAGGCTAAAATCAAAGGCCAGAATCAGGTGATCCTGGTTATTGGCTCTAAAGACCGGCTGAATTTCAAGGAGCTGGCCAAGTACGGCACCGTGCAGCAATTGACCCTGAAAGAAATTTTCGGATACTGATATTAATTGTTAGTTATTAATTATTAGTTGTTAATTCCTCAGCCAATTAACGACTAACAAGTAATTATTGACAACTAACAATTACCCCTGACTTCCCACCTGAACCAGATAACTGACTACTAGACAATCTTTTTCCTCATGGCAGAGCAAAAAATCACCATTAAAAACGGCAAGCTGAACGTACCTGACCAACCGACCATTCCCTACATCGAGGGCGACGGTATTGGTCCGGACATTTGGCGGGCCTCGCAGCGCGTATTCGATGCCGCGGTTGAAAAAGCCTACGGCGGCAAGAAGAAGCTGGTGTGGAAAGAAGTGCTGGCCGGTGAAAAAGCCTACAAGCAACTCAACAACTGGCTACCGGCCGATACGCTGGAAGCCTTCCGCGATTACCTCGTGGGCATCAAAGGCCCGCTGACTACGCCCGTGGGCGGGGGCATCCGCTCGCTCAACGTGGCCCTGCGCCAGGAGCTGGACCTCTACGCCTGCGTGCGCCCCGTGCGCTACTACGAGGGCGTACCCTCGCCCGTGAAGCACCCCGAGCTGACCAACATGGTTATCTTCCGCGAAAACACGGAGGATATCTACGCCGGCATCGAGTACATGAACGGCACGCCGCAGGCCCAGAAAATGCTGGAATTTCTGCAAGACGAGATGGGCGTGAAGAAAATCCGCTTCCCCGAGTCGTCGTCGTTCGGCATCAAGCCGGTGTCGAAAGAAGGCACCGAGCGCCTCGTGCGCGCCGCCATCAAGTACGCCCTCGACAACAAGCTGCCCAGCGTAACGCTGGTGCACAAGGGCAACATCATGAAATTCACCGAAGGCGCGTTCAAAACCTGGGGCTACGAGCTGG
>CAJYVK010000175.1 GCA_913778455.1 uncultured Hymenobacter sp.
AACAAACTTGCCAGTGAACCTTATGTACTAAAATTGAGCGGCTCGCCCCCCCAGCGCAGAAGGTGGCCGCATTTATAGCCTGGACCGAACTTGCCCCTGCGCGTGAGGGTTTGCTGAAATACCGCCCAGAGGGGCGTAATTTTGAGTATGTTCGGAAAATTGCGTTGGGTTGGGTTGTTAATTGCGGGACTGCTGTGCCTGGCTGGCCCGCGCCTGGGCTGGGCGCAGGTGCGGCACCTGCTCAGTGGCACCGTGCGCGGGGCCGACGGCGCGGCCCTGCCGGGGGCAACCGTCGCCGTACCTGCCTTGGGCCTAGGCACCTCTACCGAGGCCGATGGCCGCTACCACCTCAGTATACCTGAAGGCGAGCAGCGGGTAGTCGTTTCCTTCGTGGGCTACACCAGCCAGACCTTCACCGTGAGCCTGCGCCGCGACCAGCAGCGCCCCGTGACGCTGGCCGCCAGCACCAGCGAGCTGGGCGAGGTGGTGGTGCAGGGCCAGCAGTCGCTGCGCGACAAGCTACAAACCACCCAGATGGGCGTCGAGCACCTCAGCATTCGCGAGGCCAAGCTGCTGCCGGCCCTCTTCGGCGAGGTCGATATTCTGAAAACCTTGCAGCTCAAGCCGGGCGTGCAGAGCGGGGGCGAGGGCAGCAGCGGCCTCTTTGTACGCGGCGGCTCGGCCGACCAAAACCTGGTACTGCTCGACAACGTGCTGGTGTATAATCCCAACCACTTGTTCGGCCTGTTTTCGGTGTTTAACTCCGACGCCGTGCAGAGCGTGGACTTGTACAAGGCCGGATTTCCGGCGCAGTTCGGCGGGCGGCTGTCGTCGGTGGTAGATGTGAAGCTGCGCGAGGGCGACCGCCAGAAATACGTCGTCACCGGCGGCATCGGGCTTATTTCTTCGCGCCTCAGCTTTGAGGGGCCAATCCGCAAGGGCAAGGGCTCGTTTATCGTGAGCGGGCGGCGCACGTATTTCGACGTCTTCACCCGCGCCCTCAACCGAGCCAACGAGGGCAAGGAGGATTACACGCCCATTCCCGACTACTATTTCTACGATTTTAATGCCAAGGCCAACTACACGCTGGGCGAGAAAGACCAAGTGTTTTTCACCGGCTACCTGGGGCGCGACATCTTCGGCTTTACCTCGCCCAACGGCTTCAGGGCCAATTTTACCTGGGGCAATACGCTAGGCGCGCTGCGCTGGCAGCACACATTTTCGCCCCAACTTACGCTCAATACCACGGCCTCGGTCACGTCGTACAAGTACAACTTGGGTAACAGCATCGACCAGTTCAGCTTCGAGCTGGGCTCCAGCATCCGGGATTACAGCCTGCGGACCGACCTCGACTACGTGCCCAACGACCGGCACACGATTAAGCTGGGGGCGCTCATCACGGCCCACAATTTCGGCGTGGGCCGCATTCAGCGCAGCTCTCAGGACAACAGCGTCAACTTCGGGGCCGACGTCAACTACCTCGGCCAGGACGCCGCGCTCTACGCGGCCGACAACATTAAAGTGACCGATAAGCTCCAGGCCGAAGTGGGCCTGCGGGCCACTGGCTTCCGCAGCAGCCCCAACCACTTCGTCGGCCTGGAGCCCCGCGCCTCGGCCCGCTACTCGCTCACCGACAAGATTTCGCTCAAGGGCAGCTACGCCCTGATGTACCAGTACGTGCACTTGGTGTCGAACTCGGGGGCGTCGCTGCCCACCGATATCTGGTATCCCTCGCGCCTGTCGGTGAAGCCCGAGCGCTCGCAGCAGGTGAGCGCGGGCGGTAGCTTTCTGCTGGGCGACGGCAAGTTTTTGCTCACCAACGAGCTGTATTACAAGTGGGCGGCCAATCAGATTGACTTCAAGGACGGGGCCCAGATTTTTGCCAACAACAACCTCGACTCGCAGTTTCTGTTTGGGCGCGGCTGGGCCTACGGCAACGAGCTGTACCTCGAAAAGAAGACCGGCAAAACCACCGGCTGGGTGGGCTACACCCTGGCCTGGACCAAGCGTAATTTTCCGCCTCAGCTCGGTACCACGGGCATCAACGGGGGCCGCGACTTTTTCCCCAACTACGACCGGCGGCACAACCTGACGGTGGTCGTGATGCACCAGCTTAATACGCGCATTTCGCTCACGGCCAGCTTCGTGTACACGAGCGGTGCCCCCACTACCCTGCCGGTAGCCCGCTTTGCCATCCAGGACATCTACCAGGGCGGCATTCAGGCGGTGCCGGTGTACCCCGACCGCAATACCTATCGCCTCATCCCCTACCACCGCCTCGACCTGGGCATGGTGTACAAGCTACGGCCCTCGCGCATCGGCGGCGACCGCGACCTGACCTTCAGCATCTACAACGCCTACAACCGCCGCAATGCCTACTTCATTTATTTCGACCAGGTGCGCGATAAGGCTACCGATAAAATAACGGGCTTCCGGGCGCAGCAGGTATCGCTGTTTCCGCTCATTCCTTCCGTCACGTACAATTTTAAATTCTGACCGCGGATTTAACGGATTTAACTGATTTCGGGGATGCAGCTGGGGCGTAGGCTGCTAAGCTACCGGGCGAGCTGGTTTTCTGCTCGAGTTGCTGATCTTCCAATGCTCGTCATGCGGAGCCTGCGCATGACGGACGTTTAAGAGAGTTTTTTGGCTGTTTGGTGCGTACTCTTCCCTCGCTTATTTTTTATCCTATGGCTTTATCAATTAGGTGGCGGCTGGCCGGAATAGCGCTGGCTGGGCTGGGGCTGCTGGCGGGCTGCAAGAGCCTGCAAAACGACGTGAATGTGTCCCTGCCCTACTACGGCAATCAGCTGGTAGTGGAAGCCTATCTGCAAGACGGCGTAGTACCACGCCTTACCGTGACGGAGTCGGTACCTTACCTGGACGACGGCCGGGCCGCTGCCCCGGGCTCGGTCGTACTGCCGCTGCCCAACGGCCTGAAAGTGCAAATACCAACCGACGTGAGCGTAACCCTGACGCTACCCGGCGGCCAGCCGGTTCCGTTGCGCTTCAGCCCCGGCCTAGACAGCACAACGGGCAAATATTACACGCACATCGGCACCGCGCGAATTACCGCCCAGGCCAACCAGCAATTCGGGCTCGATGCCCAGGACAAGCGCGGGCGGCACGTTACGGGGACGGCCATCGTACCCACGCGCATTCGCATCGACTCGGCCAAGTACAAATTCAACGACTTGACCGGCAGCGACAAGCGAGCCTACTTCCTCACCAAATGGAACGACCCGGCCGCCACTACTGACTATTACCGCTTACAGCTGCACAAGGGTAAGCCATCCAACAACTCAGAATCCGACAACGACATCAGCGACCGGCTATTCAACGGGCTACCCTACGCGCAAGTCACGCGCTACCGCTTCCGGGTTGGCGATACTATCACGGCCACGCTCTACCACGTCGATTCGCTGTACTACAATTTTCGGCAATCGACGCGCGACGCGCGCAACGCCAACGGCAACCCCTTCGCGCAGCCCGCGGGCATCCGCAGCACCGTGCAGGGCGGCATCGGCGTCTTTACGGTGCTGGTGAGCGACAAGCGCACCGTTATTCTGAAATAAAAAGTGGCTCCGCCACTCAGTGACGGAGCCGCTTTTTATTTCAGAATAACGGTGCGCTTGGCTGGCCCTGCCCGCTGGCTAGCCCGCCAGCACCGCCTTCATGAGGGCGGTGAGCCGGGGCTCAGCGGCGGCGGCGGCGGCCAGAATCTCGGGCAGTTGCACCGGCTTGAGCTGGCCGGGATAGCAGAGGTCGGTAATGACCGACACGGCCAGTACCGGCAGGCCCAGGTGGCGGGCGGCAATCACTTCGGGCACAGTGCTCATGCCCACGGCGTCGGCCCCGATGGTGCGCAAGTAGCGGTCTTCGGCTGGTGTTTCGAGCATGGGGCCGGGCACGGCCACGTACACGCCGCGCTGCGTGGTGGCCCCCTGCCCCAGTGCTTCGGCAGCGGCGCGGGCGCGGGCGAGCAGGTTGGCATCGTAGGGCGCGTACATATCGGGAAAGCGCGGGCCGAGCTCGTTGAGATTAGGGCCGATAAGCGGATTGGTGGGAAGCAGGTTGATGTGGTCCTCAATGAGCATCAAATCGGACATCCCAAACTCCGGGTTAAGCCCGCCCGCCGCGTTGCTCACAAACAGCTGACTGATGCCCAGCAGCTTAAGCACCCGCACGGGCAGCACCACCTGCGGCATGGTATAGCCTTCGTAGTAGTGAAAGCGCCCTTGCAGCACGGCCACCGGCTGGCCGTTGAGCGTGCCCAGCAGCAAGCGCCCGGCGTGGCTCTCCACGGTCGAAACCGGGAAATTCGGAATGTCGGCGTAGCTGATTTCGTATTGAACCTCCACCTCCTTCGCCAGTGCGCCCAGGCCCGTACCGAGGATGATGCCGGTGACCGGCTGGAAGTTGTGGGACTGCGCCTGAATGTAGGCGACGGCTTCGCGGATGGCTTGCATGTGAAAAGAAATCAGTTTGGATTAGCAAAGAACTTACTAAAAAACGTCATGCTGAGCTTACCCCAGCATGACGTTCGGTTGATTTTCAGACGGCGCGGCTACGAATTACGGCACCGCCAGCCGGTCGTTGCTGGGGTCGGCGTCGAGATAGAGGCCGTGGTCGAAGGCGACGGCCTGCACCGCCTTACCAGCCGGAATGGTAATGCTGGCCTGCTGCTGATTGGCCCGCCAGAGCTCGGGCGAGCGGTGCAGGGTTTGGGTGCTGCCGTCGGCGTAGGTGACTTTCAGGTCTACCGGCACCGTGAAGCCGCCCACGTTTTGAATGGTAACGACGGTACCCTGGGCGGTTTTATCGGCCTTGGTCAGCGCCAGGTCGATGTAGCCGTTGGTGAAAAACCAGTTATTGAAAAACCAGCTCAAATCCTGGCCCGCCGCGCTGCTCATCGAGTTGAAATAATCCCACGGAATGGGGTGCTTGCCGTGCCAGCGGTTCATGTATTCGTGCAGGCATTTCTTAAACAGCTCATCGCCCAACATATCCTTAAGCGCCAAGTAGCTGAGCGAAGCTTTCACGTAGGAGTTGTTGCCGTAGCCGGCCCGCAGCTCGCTGCTGGGGGTGATGGTAGGCAGGTCCTGGGCCGTGCTGGGATTGTGAATCCAATTATTGACGCGGAACTGCCGGTAGAGGTCGTCGGCCGCCGCACCGCGCTCACTGCGCCCGATGAGCAGCTCAAACGTCGTCGCCCAGCCCTCGTCCATGAAGGCGTAACGGCTCTCGTTGATACCCATGTAGAACGGAAAGTACGTGTGGGCTATTTCGTGGTCTTGCACGAACTGCGCAAACTGCACATCCTTCTCGGGGCTGTCGTTCACCATCATGGGGTATTCCATGTCGGCAAAGCCCTGAAAGGCCGTCATTTTGGGAAACGGGTACGGCACGCCGGGCCAGTTGCGCGAAAACCAACTCAGTGCGTTCTGTCCAAACTTCACCGAAGAGTGGAAGTCGGCCGTGGAGTCGGCAAAGGCAGCCTGCATGCTGGCGCGGCGTTTGGTGGCGGGGTCCACGACGACGCTGGCGGCATCCCACACGTAATGGTCGCTGAGGCCCAGCGTCACGTCCGAAATGTCGTTGGCCGTCCACACCCAGGTATTGAAGGGCTGCTGGGTGGTGATGTTCTTCTTAGCCAGGTCGGCGGCGGTAGCCACGTGAATCACCGCGTCGCTGGTCATGGATTTCTCCAGGCGCTTGGCGTAGGTGGGCTGTAATACCTGCTTGGGATTTTGCAGCGTGCCGGTGGCCCACACGAGGTAATTGGCTGGCACGCGCACCCGCAAGGTGTAGTTGTTGAAGTCGTTGTAAAACTCCTTGCTATCGACGAAGGGCAGGCGGTCCCAGCCGTTGTAGTCGTCGTACACCGCGATACGCGGGTAGAAATACGCCAGGAAATAGGTGGTTTTGTCAATCATGCCCTCACGCTCACTCTGCTCCGAGATGGGAAAGTGCCAGCTCACGGCGAGCTTCACCGAATCGTGCGGGAGCAGCCCCTTGGGCAAGCGGATACCCGGGGCCGTGCCCAGGTTGGTCGGTAGCGGGCGCAGCTGCCCGGCCACCCGGAAGCTGTCAATTACCACGCCCGAGGTGAGGTATTCGGGCGCGGCATCCCCGTCGCGAGCCGCCCCGGGCTTGTGGATGTTCTGGATGATGCGCAGCACTAGCTGCTTCAGCGTATCGGGGCTATTGTTGAAGTAGGTAATGGTTTCGCGACCCCGAATATCGCGGGCGGGCGGCGCGGCCTGCACCGTAATGTCGTAGCGGGCCGTGTTTTGCCAGTAGTTGGGGCCGGGGCGGCCATCGGCGGCGCGGGTACCTTTGGCAAAGGCCCGCTTGATGTCGCGGGGTTGGTAGAGGGCGGTTTGGGCGTGGGCGGCCTGGGCAAGGCCAGCCAGCACTAATAGACTGGGGAGTACTTTTTGCATGTTCTTTCGGGGTTCATCCACTTCGGGTTCTACATCAAAAAACGTCTGTCATGCTGAGCTCGCGAAGCATCATTCACTTCCAATTCTACAGCAAAAAAACGTCTGTCATGCTGAGCTTGCGAAGCATCTTGTCAGGGCCGAACGACTCGTTCCGGCGCGAGAAGATGCTTCGCAGGCTCAGCATGACAGACGTTTTTTAGGCGCTGCCGACTTATGGCCAGTTGACTCAGCGGGCAATTACTTAATTTCCAACTCGTAGGGCAGGCGGGCCTGCACGCCGCGCATCTGCATGAGCTGCTGGTACTGGCGCACGGCGGGGTAGAGCGGGCCGAGCTTGGCTTGCAGCACGCGGGCCTCGGCAGCGGCCTGGTCCTCGTCGTCGCCGCCGGTAAAGCGGCTCAGGAATTTTTCCACGGCCGATTTCTGGCGCGGCAGGCGCTGCACCTGGTAGTCGTCGGCCTTGAGGTGGGCGCGGCTGGCAGCGATGTTCAGGGCATCGTCGTACGAGCCGAGCACGTCCACGAGACCGATTTTCTTGCCTTCACTCCCACTCCACACGCGGCCCGAGGCGATGCGGCGCAGGCGCTCCACGGGCATGTGCCGACCCGCAGCGGCCTTGCTGGTGAAGTCGGCGTAAATCTCGTTTACTTCCAGCTGCATCTGCTGCTTCTCGTAGGGCGAGAGGGCGCGGGTGATGGTGGGCAGGTCGGAAAACTTGCCGGTCGTCACGCGGTCCACGGTGATGCCGAGCTTATCGGCCAGCAGCGGCTGAATGTTGGGCAGCACGCCAAACACGCCGATAGAGCCGGTAATGGTATTGGGATGGGCCACGATGGTATCGCAGGCCATGGCAATGTAGTAGCCACCGGAAGCCGCCACATCGCTCATGCTGGCGATGATAGGCTTCACTTTCTTAGTCAATACCACCTCGCGGTAGATGATGTCGGAGGCCAGCGACGAGCCGCCGGGCGAGTTGATGCGCAGCACGACCGCCTTCACTTTGTCGTCGAGGCGGGCCTTGCGAATGGCCTCGGCAAACTTATCGCTGCCGATGTTGTCGTCCGAGCCTTTGCCGGTTACGATGTCGCCTTCAGCGTAGATAACGGCAATGCGGTTGCCGCTGGTGTTACCTTCCTTTTCGTCGGCCCGACCGCTATCCTGGTAATCACCGAGGCTTACTACGCTGGGCTTTTTGTCGGCTTTGATGCGCAGCTTGTCGCGCAGGTAGTCCTGCACCTGATCGTAGTAGCCGAGCTTGGTCACGAGCTTGAGGCGCAAGGCGTCTTGCGCGTTGTGCACGAGCATGGAGTCGGAAATGACGTGCAGGCGCGCAACGGGAATCTTGCGGCTTTCGGCCACCTGCCCGATCATGTGGTCGTTGAGCGAGTGCAGGTACTCAACCGTCTGGTAGCGGGCCGAGTCGGAGAAGTTTTCGCGGAAAAACGGCTCCACGGCGCTCTTAAACGAGCCCACTCGGAAGATGTACGGCTCGATGCCGGCCTTGTCGAATAGCCGCTTGTAGAACATCACCTCCGAGCTCAGGCCGTTGAACTCCAGCGTACCCTGCGGGTGCAGGTAAATCTCGTCGGCCACCGAGGAGAGATAATAGCTTTTTTCGGATGAGATGTCGTGATAGGCCACAACGAACTTGCCGGCCTTTTTGAAATCAAGCAGCGCATCGCGCACTTCTTCGAGCGAGGCCATCCCGCCCTGCACCAGCTCCAGGTTGAGCAGAATACCCTTGATGTCGTCGTCGTTTTTGGCCCGGTGAATAGCTTCCTTCAGGCCCACCAGGCCGATGGTCGAGCCGCTGTTGCCCAGCAGGTCGGCACTCTGCTTGCGCTCCGAGATGGGCTTATCGAGTTTCAGCTCTAGTACGGAGTTGCTGGCTACCGGCTTGGTGGCCGAGCTGCTGCTAAACGCGGCTAGTACGCCCGTAAACAGAATAAAACCAATGACCGAAAACAATGCCAGGCCCACTACCGTGGCCAGCACGAATTTAAAAAATTGCCTCACAGGACCGCAGATTTAACTGATTTAACGGATTTCGGGGATACGCCCGCCTGCCTCCGGCGGCGGGCTGACTAGTTGGGCGGCAAGATACGGCTGTTGCTTGCCGCTGGCTATATCGCGGCATGGGGATTGGCATTACGCTTATCTGCCTGCCAAGCTTAACAATTAGGCTATTATTAAACTAGCGCGAGTTACGCTGCGCTCAACTCGCGCTAGTACCAACTAATACCGCATCCCCGAAATCCGTTAAATCCGTTAAATCTGCGGTCAGTAGGAGTATTTTTCTTGCCACCACTGGCGCAGACGCTCCCGAATTTTAGCCTCGGCGGGGTTATCGCCCGGGTCGTAAAAGCGCGTGCCGCTCAGCGCCTCGGGCATAAATTCCTGGTAGGCAAAGTTGCCCGGGCCGTTGTGCGAGTACTGGTACGCCTGGCCGTAGCCCAGCTCCTTCAGCAGCTTGGTGGGCGCGTTGCGCAGGGGCACCGGCACGGGGTGCACGCCGTGCTGACGCACCTGGGCCTGGGCCGCCCGAATGGCCGTGTAAGCCGCGTTGCTCTTGGGCGAAGTAGCCAGGTAGATCACCGTCTGGCTTAAAATCAAATCGGACTCGGGCAGGCCGATCACGGTGCAGGCCTGAAAACAGCTCTGGGCCAGCAGCAGCGCGTTGGGGTTGGCGTTGCCGATATCTTCGGAGGCGAGAATGAGCAGGCGGCGGGCGATGAATTTTACGTCCTCGCCGCCTTCGAGCATCACGGCCAGGTAGTAGAGCGCGGCGTTGGGGTCGGAACCTCGGATGCTTTTGATAAAGGCCGAGATAACGTCGTAGTGCATCTCGCCGCCCTTGTCGTAGCGGGCCAGCGGGCGCTGGGCGGTGCGCTGCACCGCCTCATCGGTGAGCTGCACGCGACCGGCGGCATTGGGTGGGGTGCTTTCAACTACCAGTTCCAGTAAACCGAGCAGCTTGCGGGCATCGCCGCCGCTGAGGGCCAACAGAGCGTGGTCCTCGATTACATCGACGGGAATCTTACGTAGCACCTCGTCTTCGGCCAGCGCCCGGCGCACGATGTTGCGCAGCGTATCGGCGCTGAGCGCCTCCAGCGTGTACACTTGGCAGCGCGAGAGCAGGGCCGGAATCACCTCAAACGACGGGTTTTCGGTAGTAGCCCCGATGAGCGTGACGGTCCCGTTCTCAACCGCCCCCAGCAGCGCATCCTGCTGCGCCTTGCTAAAGCGGTGAATCTCATCAATAAACAAGATAGTACCCGCCTGCTTGCGCGCCCGGTCGATCACCTCGCGCACGTCCTTCACCCCGGCGTTGATGGCCGACAGCATAGCGAAGGGCCGCTTCAGCTCCTCGGCCAGCAGCAGGGCCAGGGTGGTTTTGCCCACGCCGGGCGGCCCCCACAAGATGAGCGAGGGTAGCCGGCCGGCGGCCAGGTAGCGGCGCAGCACGCCCTGCTCGCCCAGCAAGTGAGCCTGCCCGGCGTAATCGGCCAGGCGACGCGGGCGGCGGCGCTCGGCCAGCGGGGCAGTGTGGGGGGTATCGAAAAGGGAAGCCATGAACAGAGTAGCGCAAACTTTGTAGTTCGCGTTCATTAGAACGTATTCTACCAACCGCGCCCGACAAAGTTCGCGCTACCCTCCATGTTCGCTAAAATTCGCCTGCACGTCGCCCTGTTCCTGGTTTCGCTTATTTACGCCGGCACGTACAGCCTAGCCAAGGACGTCATGCCGCACTACATGCAGCCGCTGGGCATCGTGACGCTCCGCATTGTCGGGGCAACGCTGTTTTTTGGCTTGCTGCAACTGGTGGTCGCCCCGGGCGAGCGCATTCGGGGGCGGGCCGACAACCTGCGCGCCATTGCCAGCGGCCTGCTGGGTATCGCTCTCAATCAGCTGACATTTTTTGCGGGCCTCAACCTCACCACGCCCATCAATGCCTCGCTGCTGCAAACCGTTTCGCCCATCGTGGTGGTGCTGGCCTCGGCGGTGCTGCTCAAGGATAAAATCACCTTGACCAAGCTGGCGGGCATCGCCCTGGGCGCGGCCGGCGCAGCCGCCCTCATTCTGAGTCGCCCCAGCAACGGAGCCGAAGCCAAAGACGCCCTGCTGGGCAACGTCTACCTGCTCTTGAACGCTACCTTTTTCGGCCTGTACCTAGTGGTGGTCGCCCCGCTCATGAAGAAGTACCACGCCTTCACGGTGCTGGCCCGCATCTTCCTCGTGGGGGCCGTAGTGGCCGTACCGCTGGGGCTGCCGCAGGCCATGGCGGCCGACTACGATAGTTTTCCGCTCTACATCTGGGGCGAGCTCGGCTACATGATATTTTTCCTCACTATCCTGGCCTATCTCTTGAATAACTGGGCGTTGAAGTATGCCACCCCGGCGCTTCTGGGCGTCTACATCTACTTGCAACCGGTGCTGGCGGTGCTCATCGCCGTGGCAGTGGGCAAGGATGTCTTTACCTGGGACAAGGCCTGGCAGGCGGCGCTCATCTTCGTGGGCGTGTGGCTGGTGAGCAAAAAGCCGGCGAATACCCCCGCTGTGCCAGAGCCGGCGGCTTCCTGATGCCCCGCGCTCGGCGAGCGTGATAACCTTGCCCTAGCTCCGCCGTTAGCCAAGCTCAACTACTCGCTTGCGCTACTTATTCATGAATTTTACTGGCAAGAATATCCTCCTAGTCGGCGCCTCGTCGGGCATTGGGCTGGCTACGGCCCAGCTGCTGCACGCAGGCGGCGCTACCTTGTACACGGCCTCGCGCCACCTTTCGCCCGAGCTGGCGGCGCTGGGCACCACCCACTTGACGTACGATGCCCTCCAGCCCGTGGGTAGCGCGTTCGATACCTTACCCGAAGTGCTGCACGGCTTGGTGTACTGCCCCGGCTCCATCAAGCTGCGCCCCTTTGAGCGGGTGCCGGTCGAGGACTTTCGGGCCGATTTTGAACTGAACGTTCTCGGCGCGGTGCAGGCACTGCAAGCCACCGCCAAGCGCCTCAAGAAGGCCGAGGGCGGGGCCAGCGTTGTGCTGTTCAGCACCGTGGCCGCGGCCGTGGGCATGAGTTTCCACGCCAGCATTGCCACGGCCAAAGCCGCCGTGGAGGGCCTCACCCGCGCCCTGGCCGCGGAGTATGCCGCCAGCGGCCTGCGCGTCAACTGCCTGGCCCCCAGCCTTACTAATACCCCACTGGCGGCCGCCCTGCTCGGCACCCCCGAAAAAGCCGAGGCCGGGGCCAAGCGCCACCCCTTGCAGCGCGTGGGCCAGCCGGCCGACCTGGCCAGCATGGCCGCCTTCCTGCTTTCCGACCAGGCCACCTTCATCACCGGGCAAGTGTTGGCCGTGGATGGCGGCATGGGTAAGCTCAAGTAACCAGCGGCTCGGACCAGCTGGCCCGGGCCATTGCCTTCCATTTCCACATGAAAATCACCATTTTCTGGCACCGGCGCGACCTGCGCTTCGAAGACAACGCGGGCCTGGCGGCGGCCTTGCAGAGCGGCCACCCGGTTTTGCCGCTGTTCATCTACGACCAGACCATCCTGGAAAAGCTGCCCAAAGACGATGCCCGGCTCACGTTCATCTTCGATCAGGTGGAGCGGCTGGCCCACGAGGCGCACGAGGCCGGCGGCGGCCTGCTGGCCCGCTACGGCCGCACGCCCGCAGTATTCCGCCAATTACTGAAAGACTACGACGTGGCGGCCGTGTACACCAACGAAGACTACGAGCCTTACGCCACCGAGCGCGACGCGGCCATCGGCAAGCTATTGGCTGAGCATAAAGTGGAGTTCAAAGCCTTTAAGGATCAGGTGATTTTCGCCAAGGATGAGCTTCTAACCAAAAACGGCAAACCCTCGAAGGTATTCGGAGCTTACTCCAAGGCGTGGCAGGCCAAGGTGACGCCCGACGACTTTAAGCCGCATCCGTCGGCCCGGCTGTTTAAAAAGGAAAACCTGGCCAGCCCCAAGCGCGGCGATGCCAGCCGGCCTACGCTCAAAGAATTAGGTTTTGAGCGGCACGAGCAATGGACGCCCCCGGCCCACCTGCCCCCGGCTAAGGTGGTTGAAAATTACGACAAGGTGCGCGACCTGCCGGCCGAAAAGCGCGGCACCACCCGCATGTCGGTACACCTGCGCTTCGGTACGGTGAGCGTGCGCCAGCTCATGCAGCAGGCCCAGGAGCTAAACAACAAGCTGCTGAACGAGATGATCTGGCGCGATTTCTTCATGATGCTGCTGTGGCACTTTCCCAATACGGCCACCGAAGCCTATGACCCCAAGATGCGCCACCTCCCCTACCGCGACGATCCCGAGCAGTACCGGGCCTGGTGCGAGGGCCGCACCGGCTACCCGCTTGTCGATGCCGGCATGCGCCAGCTCAACGCCACCGGCTACCTGCACAATCGCGCCCGCATCGCGGCGGCCGGCTTCCTGGTCAAGCAGCTATTTATCGACTGGAAATTGGGCGAACAGTATTTTTCCGAGAAGCTGCTCGACTACGACATGAGCAACAACGTGGGCAACTGGCAGTGGATGGCCGGCACCGGCGCGGTGGCCGCGCCTTGGTTTCGGGTGTACAGCCCCGACAGCCAGCAGAAGCAGTACGACCCCGACTACGCGTACGTGAAGCAGTGGGTGCCCGAGTACGGCACCGACCAGTACCCAGCCCCGATTGTAGACCATAAATTCGGCCGCGAGCGGGCCATCGACCTCATTCGTAAGGGTCGCAAATAAGCTGGCTGGCCCGAACTGCCGGGCCAGCCCCACGGTTATACCTGTATGGAGCCAACTTCGCTGAAAGCCGCCTACCTCGATTATCTGCGCCGCCACGGCCGCGCCCCCAAAACCGTTTTTGCCTTTGCCGATGCGCAGGGCGTTACGGAGGGTGAATTTTATCGCCACTACGCCTCCTTCGTCGCCATCGAGCGCGAGGCCTGGGCCGAGTTCGGCCGCGAGGCCCGCGCCCAGGCAGCCCAGGAGCCCACCTGGCAGGGCTACGGTGCCCGCGAAAAGCTGCTAGCCTTTTATTATACGCTGCTCGAAATTCTAAAGAATAACCGCAGCTTCGTACTGCTCACGCTGGGCCGCTCGCAACGCCGGATGCCCGCGCTGGTGCCCAAGGTATTAAATCAGTTTGAGGCTGAATTCAACGACTTTGTGCAGGAGATCTTGCACGAGGGCCGCGCTACCGGCGAGGTGGCCAGCCGGCCCTTCTTACAGGATGGCTACGGCCGCATTTTCCGGCGTCAGCTGCAATTTATTCTGCTCTTTTTCGTGCGCGACGAGTCGGCCAACTTCGAGCGCACCGACGCCGCCGTGGAGAAAGCCGTGACGCTGAGCTTCGACCTGGTGGGCCGCAATACGTTCGATTCGGCCCTCGACTTCGGCCGGTTTTTGTTGCAACGCTAGCCTGCCTTGTAGGGTAAGCTTTAGCTTGCCCCCTCACCGAAGACGAGCTAAAGCTTATCCTACATGTCTGACCAACCTCAGGAATCGCTGCCTACTTCCAAGGTGGCTCGCGCCGCCCGCTTTGCCAAAACCGGCTTGAAGGTAGGTGCTAACTACGTGCAGCACTACGCCAAAAAAGCCGTCGGTGCCGAAGCACCCGCCGCCGACCTGCACGAGGCCAATGCCGCCGAGCTCTACGGTACGCTCAGCGAGATGAAGGGCTCGGTGCTGAAAGTGGCCCAGATGCTGGCGATGGAAAAAAACCTGCTGCCCCCGGCCTACGCCGCGCAGTTCAAGCAGGCGCAGTACCAGACGCCGCCGCTCTCGGGACCACTCGTCATCAAGGCGTTTCGCGACGCGTTTGGGCATTCGCCCAGCCAGATTTTCGATGAGTTTGAGCCCGAGGCCCGGCAGGCGGCCAGCATTGGGCAGGTGCATCTGGCCCGCAAAATGGGCAAGGACCTCGCCGTAAAAGTGCAGTACCCGGGCGTGGGCGCCAGCATCCGGTCCGACATTGCGATGGTGAAGCCAGTGGCCCTGCGCATCATGGGCCTGAAAGAGGAAGTGCTGCGCCCGTATATCGCCGAGGTAGAGGCCCGCCTGCTCGAAGAAACGGATTACAAGCTGGAGCTGAGCCGCGGCCAGGCCGTCGCGGCAAAGTGCGGCCACCTGCCGCACTTGCAGTTTCCAACTTATTACCCGGCGCTCTCTTCGTCCCGCATCCTGACGATGGACTGGCTGCCGGGCCAACACATGGCCGAGTTTCTGGCTACCGACCCCAGCCAGGCGGTGCGCAATCAGCTTGGGCAGGCACTCTGGGATTTTTACCAGTACCAACTGCGCGAGCTCCGCCAGCTCCACGCCGACCCGCACCCCGGCAACTTCTTATTTAGCAGCGAGAATGGGGGCACCGTGGGTGTGCTCGATTTCGGCTGCGTGAAAGACGTGCCGCCGCGGGAGCAGCAGCAGTTCCTGGACCTGCTCGACCCAGCCACCCTCGCCAAGCCCACCCGCCTGGAAACCCTGCTCACCGAGGCCGGCGTGCTGCGCCCGGCCGATGCGCCCACCCTGCGGGCCATGTACCTGCGCACGCTCACGCAGTCGCTGGAGCTGGTGGGCCGGCCCTTCCGCCAGGCCGAATTTAATTTTGGCGACCCCGCCTATCTGCAAAGCCTCTACGCGCTGGGCGACGACCTGCTGCAAGACCAAGACCTGCGCCAGCAGCGCGAGCCCCGCGGCTCGGCCCACTTCGTCTACCTCAACCGAACGTACGTAGGACTGTTCTCCCTCCTCACCGAGCTCGGCGCGGTAGTCCGCACCACCTATGTAGGGTAAGCGTTATCTTGCCCGGCGTTGGATGGGGCGCGACTCACCGGACGCCGGGCAGGCTAACGCTTACCCTACAGTTTTTTATGAAAAAGCTCTTTCTCCTGCTGATCGCCGTTCTCTCGCTGGGCACGGCCGCCGCCCAAACTACCACTCTGAGTTGCTGCGTGCGGCCGGCTGGCCCCAGCGCTACCGAAGCCTTCGCCCTGCTCGCCACTGATAAGGATTTCTCAGGTGGTCACGATGCGCCCCTGCCCTACTCGTATGAGGGCGAGGGCCAAATGATAACCTTCAAGGCCACCGACGGCAAGACCAGCCAAGCATTTGAAATTAAGAGCGCCAAGCCCAGCACTAAATACCTGTTCGTCATCCACGAATGGTGGGGACTGAATGACTACATCAAGAAGGAGGCGGCCACTTACGCCCGGGAACTGCCCGGCGTCAACGTCATTGCCCTCGACCTCTACGATGGCCAGGTAGCCACCACGCCCGAAGAAGCCGGCAAGCTGATGCAGGCCGTGAAGACCGAGCGGGCTGCCGCCATTATTCGGGGAGCCCAGCTCTACGCTGGTCCCAAGGCGCAGTTTGCCTCGGTGGGCTGGTGCTTCGGCGGGGGCTGGAGCCTGCAAAGCGCCCTGCTCGGCGGCAAGCAAACCGTGGGCTGCGTGATGTACTACGGCATGCCCGAGAAAGACGTCGCCAAGCTCAAGACCCTGAACTCCGACGTGCTGGGCCTCTTCGCCGAGCAGGACAAGTGGATCAACCCCGAAGTGGTCAAGCAATTTGAAAAAAACATGGCCGCTGCGGGCAAAAAAGTAACGGTGCAGGAATACCCCGCCGACCACGCCTTCGCCAATCCATCCAACCCCAAGTACAATAAGGAATTAGCGGCTGACGCCCACCAGAAAGCGCTGGCTTATCTGAAAGCGCGTTTGAAGGTCTGACATCCCGCATTATTTGCCTTGCGTCGGCAAACTCAGCACGGCTACCAGAGCGGGCTTCACCCTCATCCAAGAGTTAAAAATCAAAAATGAGCGATTAACAATTTGCAGGTCAACAGCTTGCAAATTGTTAATCGCTCATTTTTGATTCAACCTAGCAGGAAGCTACGCTAGGTTAAAGCAACCCGTGCTGAGTTGCCTGCTTGACCAGGGTTATCGTGTTGTGACCCTTGAACTTAGTGAGCAGATTGCGCCGGTGCGTTTCAATGGTGAGGTAGCTAACGAAGAGCTTATCGGCCATTTGCTGGCTGGTCAGCCCCTCGGCGATGCAGCCTAGCACTTCCTTTTCGCGGCGGGTAAGTGATGGCGCGGGGCTGGCTGGCGCTTCGGCTTGCAGCAGCAACTGCTGCATCTCCTCGCTGAAAAACGTTTTGCCCGCGCACACTTTGACCAGGGCCTCGGCCAGCTCTTCGGGCAGGGCATTTTTGAGTACGTAGCCCGCCGCGCCGGCCTGGATCATGCGCGTGAGATAGCTGCGCTTGTTGAGTGTGGTAAGGGCCACTACGCGCAGGCCAGGCTGCTCGGCCAGCAGTTGCTGGCACACGTCGATGCCGCTGCCATCGGGCAGATTCAGGTCGAGTAATACTACGTGAGGACGGGTGTGGCGGGCCAGGTCACGGGCTTCAGCCGCGGTGGTTGCGCTGCCGACTACCGTGATGTGCGAAAGCGGGGCTAGCAGTACGCGCAGGCCCTCCAGCACAATACGGTGGTCATCAACGAGCAGGACACGAATAGGATGCATAGACAATCAGGTTGCGGGGAGCGTAAAATCAATGGTCGTAGTAGTGCCCTGGCCGGGGCTGGACTGGAGCTCCAGCTTCCCGCGCAGGTAATCAACGCGGGCCTGCACGCTGTGCAGCCCCATGCCCGGCTGTACGGCAGTGAGCTCGAAGCCGCAGCCATCGTCTTCGACCACCAGTTGCATCTGAGGACCGGTGCGCACCAATTGCACAATGACGTGGCTGGCCCCGGCGTGCTTGAGCACGTTGTTGAGCAGCTCCTGCACCAGGCGATACACTATTACCTCAATGCGCTGGGGCAGGCGCTCGGCTAAGCCATAGGTTTGCAGCTCGACGCGCAGCTGCTGGCTGTGGCCGAGGGCATCGCACACGTCCTGCAAAGCCGGCACCAGACCAAACTGTTGCAGGGCCTCGGGCATCATGTCGTGGGCTACGCGGCGCAGCTCGCCGGTGGCGCCATCAAGGTGGTGCAGGGCGCGGGTAAACAGCTGAGCGCTAGCCTCGGGCAGCATCAGGCCGGCACGCACCGTGCCGAGGTAGTATTTAACGGTGGAGAGCATGCCCCCCAGGCTATCGTGCAGGTCGCGGGCCAGGCGACGGCGCTCCTCATCCTGGCCGCGCAGCATGGCCTCGGTAGCCAGCAATTGCCGCTCATGTTCCAACTCCTGAATCTTGCGGGCCTGCAAGTCCTGACGCTGCCCCGCTAGCTTCTGCCGGGCGCGTAGCGTGGCGTAGCCCAGAGCCAGGGCACCCAGCAGCACTACGAGCAATACCAGCGCGGCGTAGATGAGCGCGGTGCGCCAGTGCAACTCTCGCTGCTGGGCCTGCTGCTGCGCTTGTAGTACCACAATCTGCTGCTGCTGCTGGCGGGTTTGGTAACGGGTTTCGAGCTGGAAGATGCTGCGCTTGGTTTCTTCGCTGGCAAGCTGATCTTCCAGCGCTTTTGCCTGCTTGAAGTAGGCCAGGGCGGCCGAGGCGTGCTGGGGGCCGCGGGCTTCTTCCAGCGCGGCCAGTTCGGCCAGCAGCTGCGCCTGGGAGGATAGGCTTGGCTGGGCCTGAACCAGGCGCAGGCCCCGGCGCAGGGTGGCATCGGCCTCCGCGTAGTGCCCCAGCCGGCGAATGGTGCGGCCCAGCTCCAGCAGTAGGGCCGCCTCGTCTTTGGCATTGCCCGGCCGCCGCACCTCGGCTAGGGCCCGCTGAAAGCTGGCCCGTGCTTGCTGGTAGCGGCCGGTATTGAAAAAGTAGATGCCCCGGGTCCGCTCATAAAGCGCCCGGTAGAGTTCGGCCCCTGGCCGCGCCATTACCAACCGGGCCTGCTCCAGGTAGCGCCACGCCTCGCGGGTGCGCCGCTGCTTTACCAGTAGCTGCACCAAACTGGTGTAGGGCGGCAGTAATTGCTCGGGATGATGCAGGGGCTGCGTTTGCAGGGCGATGCAGCGCCGCAGGTAAGTGAGCTGCTGCGGGTACTGGCCCAGGTCGCCGGCGCAGTAGGCTAGGTTACAATACAAAACCAGTAGCCCGTCGTAATTGTGAGTGGCGGTAAAATAATCGACCGCCCGCAGGTAGGCCGCCATGCTCTGCAAGCCGTGGTCCTGCTCCCACTCGGCCGAGCCGATATTATTGGCCACGAGCCCCAGGCGGTTGCGTAGATGCGTCGTAGGGTGCGCCCGGTAAGCCGCCATCAGCTGCTGCTCGGCCCTTTGGAACAGGGCCACAGCGGCCGCGTAGTGGCCGCGCTCGGCCTGGATCTGTCCCAGCATGACGTATCCTCCCCCGATGCCCTCGGTGAAGCCCAGCGCCCGGCTGCGTGCCAACGCTTGCCGGGCGAGGCGGGCGGCCTGGGCCGAGTCGGTGCGCAGCAGTGACTGGCTCTTTTGCAGCAGCTGCTGTACCGGCTCGGTAGCGGAAGCGCTGGGTACCTGTTGCCCCCCGGCCCGCAACGGGCCAGCCAGCATCAGGCACAGAAAAACAGCGAACCAGGGCATACGCGCAGAGACTTGCAACCCTGAAAATACTGCCCGACCCAGCCCATCGCGCCCCGCCCCGAAAAAATACCGGGAACCCAGTAGAAAAAAATCCCGGGTTCCCGGTATTGCCGCTGGGCTTGCGCACTCCCTAGTTTTGCGCAGTTCAGCTTATGGCTTTTTAAATTATCTTACTATCAGATAATTACAGCCTACTGCCAGCCTAATAACTCCCCCCAGCCGGGCTTTATCCGGGCGCACGGGCGCACGCTGTAAAGCAATCGGCACCCAGTTTTCCCCTTCGCATCCACCACTTTTCACCTTCATTTTTTCATGCATAAACCATTACTATGCGAAGCGCCGGTGCGGCGCGGGGCTCTGCCATCGCGGCGGCTGGCGCGGGTGCTGGGCGTGGGGGCCCTGCTGTTGAGCAGCCTGGGCGCACAGGCCCAGCTTTCCGGCACCAAGGCCATTCCGGGCGCGGGCAACACCGGCTACGCTACCCTGGCGGCGGCCGTCGCCGACCTAAACGCGCAGGGCGTGGGCGCGGGCGGCGTCACTTTTAACCTGGCGGCGGGCTACACCGAAACGGCAGCCAATCTGCTCATTACCGCCACCGGTACGGCGGCCAATCCCATCGTATTTCAGAAGGCGGGCAGCGGGGCTAATCCCACTATTACGGCGGCGGCCGGGGCCTCCACCACGCTCGACGCCCTCATCGGCTTGCAAGGCTCCGACTACGTGACGTTTGATGGGCTGACGCTGGTGGACCCTACTACCAACAGCACTGCCACCACCCAGATGGAATGGGGCTTC
>CAJYVK010000176.1 GCA_913778455.1 uncultured Hymenobacter sp.
CCCGCCGCTGCCCTGGCTACCGCCGCCGTTCTCGTCGGTTTTGAGGTCATCGTTCTTCACGTTTTTGTGCGGGCGGGCCTCGGCCCTGAGCTGGCCCTCGCGGTAGCTGAAGTACACCTTGAAACTGGTAAGGTGCTGCACCGTGGTGCTTTGCTGGCTGAGCAAGGGGCTGGCCAGGTCGCTGCGCACGGCGTTAGTGGGCGAAAAGAAGTTTTCCGCCCCCAGCCCCAGGCTGCCTTTTTTGCCGGCTACGTCGTGCTTCAGGCTCATGCTGTAGAGCACGAAGCTGCTCTGAGTACCTTGCAGCAGCACCTGCTGGCCCCGGTAGAAGCTGAATAGCTGCACGTTCCAGCCCCGGGGCAGGGCGTAGCTACCGTAGAGGCGGCCGCCCAGCACCCACCCCGCCTGGCGGGCGGCGTAGAGCGGGTCGGCCACGTTATTTTGCAACACGGCGCGGTAGAGGTCGAGCCCGCCGCTGAGGCTGAGCTTCTCGCCCACGTCGAGGCTGAAGAAGGCGCTGCCGCCGTAGGCGCTCTCCTGCCCAACATTAAGGTAGTCAACGCGCACCGCGCCGGGGTAGGCTGCGGCGGGCAGCGGCGTGCGCACGCTCTGGATGGAGCCGGTAGTACGCCGGGCAAAAACGGAGAAATTCAGGTTGGCCAGGCCCAGCAGCGTGCCGTAGCCCAGCTCGTAATTGTTGGTAAACTCGGGGCGCAGGGCGGGGTTGCCCTGGGTTTGCACGTAGGGGTTGGCTGCTTGCAGGTTGGGATTAAGAAACTGGCTGGACGGGCGTTGCAGGCGGCGGTTGTACGCCAGCTTCAGCACGTTGCCGTTGCCGAGCTTGCGCAGCACGCTCAGGCTGGGGGCCAGCACGCCGTAGCCCGACAGGTCGGGCACCGGGCCGGCGCTCAGCTCGGCGGCCAGGGCCGTGTACTCGTAGCGCAGGCCCGGCTTCAGGGTAAAGCCCTTGGGCAAACTCAGGGTGTAGGCGGCGTAGGCGGCGACCACCTGCTGCCGGTAAGTAAAGGAGTTATCGTCTTGAACGGTTGCTAACTGGCCGTAGTAGCGGTAGTCGCTACGCACGCGGCGCTGAATATCCTTCACACCCACTTCCAGCAGCTGGCGAGCGCCCAGGGGCGTCTGGTAGTCGAGCTGGGCCGTGGCTTCCTGGTTGGTGCTGGGGTTGTCGTTGCCCGCCGGGCCGAGCTGGCTGGCGTCGGTGGCACTGTACGTCTCGTTGGTAAAGGCGTAGGTGCGGCTATTACGACTGTAGAGGGCCAGGGCGCTCAGCTCGCGCTGCGGCACGGCGTAGGTGTGGGTATAAGCCAGGCTGGCGTCGATGGTACCCGAGTCGTCGGTGAGCTGCCCGTTGCGCACCGAGCTACCGGCGGGGCCGGTGGCCAGCGGGGTGGTGGTCGTGGCTAGGCCATCCTGGTACGTGGTGGCATTGCGAGTGCCGTAGGTGAGCGAGGCGGCCAGCCCCTGCTGCGCGTTGAGATTATAGTCCCAACCCAGGGTGTAGCGCCCGAATACCTGATTTTGGCGCGTATCGGCGGTCTGCGTGGTCCGGGTTTGCCGGCCCGTGACAGGGTCGGTGGTCAGCTGCTCGTTGCGAAAGCTGCCCGGCGTATTGTAGCCCGCCCGGCCGAAGCCCCCCAGCGCGAAACCCATGCGACCGGTGCGGTAGCCGCCGTTCAGGTTGAGGGTGGCCGAGCGGGTGCCCGCGCTCCCGTCGAGGGCCAGCTGGCCCCCGCGTAGCGCGTTGCCCTTGGTTACGATATTGATGATGCCGCCCGAGCCCTCGGCATCGTACTTGGCCGAGGGCGAGGTGATAACCTCGACCCGCCGAATCTGGTCGGCCGGCAGTTGGCGCAGGCCATCGGCCACGCTGCCGGCCATGATGGTACTGGGCTTGCCATCGATGAGCACCCGGATGTTCTGATTACCCCGCACGCTCACGTTGCCCTCCAGGTCGAGGCTCAGCAGCGGCACCCGCCGCAACACGTCGGCGGCGTCGCCGCCGCGAGTGGTGGCGTCGTTTTCGGCGTGGTAAACGGTGCGATCCACGAGTTCTTCGACCAGCGGCCGGCGGGCCTGCACTACTACTTCGCCCAGTTGCTGAGCCGCCGCCGCTAGGGACAATTCTCCGAGCGCCACCGCGCCACCACCGGCCGGCACTACTACGCCGGGGCGCATCATTTCCTGGTGGCCCAGCAAGCTCACGCGCACCACGTAAGTGCCCGGAGGCAGGCCCGTCAGCACGAACCGGCCATCGCCGCCCCCCACGCCCCCACCCACCGGCTGGCCCGCCGCGCTCAACACTGCCACCGAGGCATAAGCCAGGGGCTGGCCCGTGGCCGCGCTCACGACCATCCCCGTGAGGCGGCCCACGCCCTGGGCTACCGGGCTAGCCACCCGACCCGGCGCGAGCTGGCCTTGGACCACAACATTGGCTAGCAACCAGGTAGCGACAACCAGTAATGGGGGGCGTAGTTTTTTAGTTGGCATGCGGGGTAGCTAATAAATCTTCCCTACCCCGAACACTCGGCATACTGAGCTTGCCAGGTGTTTGGAGACAGGTAAGAATTGCAAAGACTTTCAGATGAAAATCTTTCAGAGTAAGCTCACGAAAGGCAGCCGCCAGGTTGAAAAGGTTGTTTCAGAAACTGATTTTTTATCTGTGGACTTTTCAGAAAATTATTCACCGACTTGAATTAACTTTGCATTTCAAAGTATAAAAAATCACAAAGCTTAGCCCGCCGGATGGAAACTTTCGTTGCCCCCACCTCCATCGTGCGCCGCATCTGGGGCACGTCCGATACGGTACTGTTCATCTTTGCCGGGGCGGCGGCCGAGTTTGCGCTCAACAAGGCGGTGGACTGGCTCTACTTCACCGGGCGGCTGCCGGCCGACCCGCTGGGTCGGCTGTTTTCGACCGTGGACTACGCCCGGCGCATCGTGTTTGCCGACCGGGCGGGAGCCGAAAAGGCCATCGATACCATCGCCGCCATCCACGGGGCAGTGGAGGACCGCCGGGGGCGGCGCATTCCCGACTGGGCCTACCGCGACGTGCTGTACCTGCTCATCGCCTATTCCATCCGGGCCTTCGAACTGCTAGAGCGGCCGCTCACCCCGGCCGAGTGCGAAGAAATAACCGACGTATTCTGCCGGGTGGGCTACCGCCTGGGTATTCCCGAGTTGCCCACCTCCTACCCCGCCTGGCTCGCCGACCGCGCCCGCCACCTGGCTGCCGACCTGGCGCTGAGCGCCCACTCGCTTGATCTGTATCAGCAATACAAAAAGCACCTGGGCGGCCCGCGCTACGCGCTGTTGCGCGGGGTACAGGGCCTCGTGTGCCCGCCCACCGTGCGCCGCCAGCTGGGCCTGGGCGGCGGCGCGTGGCTGCGGCCGGCGCTGGGCGGCTACCGCGTCACCAAGCAGCTGGCCCTCAGCCAGTGGCTGAAAAACGCCATGCTACCCGCGGAATACGCCGCCCGCATTCGGGCGCTGGATGAGGCACCGGCCGCGGGCGCCGAGGGCGCCGTGCGGCCGGTGCCGGCCGGCTGTCCTTACACGCGATTTCGCAAGGCAATGCAGCGCTAGGTGATGCGGCGTTTTCTCAACGCTTACGGCCTGCTCGCGGCGGGGCTGCTGGGGGTGGAAGTGCTGCTTGCGCAATGCGTCCACGACCGGTTTATTCGGCCCTACGTGGGGGATTTCCTAGTCGTTATTTTCCTCTACTGCCTGGTGCAGAGCATAGGACGGCGGCCGCTTAATCGGGTGCTAGCCGGGGTACTGCTGTTCTCTTACCTCGTGGAAATCGGGCAGTATTTTCACCTGGTGGCACACTTGGGGCTGGGGCATTCGCGGGTGGCCCGCCTCGTGCTAGGCAGCGCATTTTCGTGGGGCGACATGCTGGCCTACACGCTGGGGGCGCTGCTAGTGCTGGCCGCGGAGCGCAGGCGTAGATTGTAAACGCAGGGGCACTCCGTTTCCGCGTCAACGGGCTTTTCTACGCACAATTAACCGTAAAACGAAACGCCACTCCGGTTTACTCAGCCAGAAACTTCGCCAGGTACGGGGCCGTGCGACTTTCCTGCACTTGCGCTACCTCGGCGGGCGGGCCAGCGGCTACTACCCGGCCGCCCTCGTCGCCCGCGCCGGGGCCGATGTCGAGCACCCAGTCGGAGCCAGCCACGACGCGCATGTCGTGCTCCACCACCAGCACGGTGTGGCCGGCTTCGACCAAGCCGTCGAGCTGGGTTAGTAGGCGCTCAACGTCGGCGGGGTGCAGACCGGTGGTGGGCTCGTCGAGCACGTAGAGCGTATGGGCGCGGGCCTGGCGCTGCAACTCGGTGGCAAGCTTAATACGCTGGGCCTCCCCCCCGCTCAGTTCAGTGGCCGACTGCCCGAGGCGCAGATAGCCCAGGCCCACTTCGCGCAGCACGGTGAGGGCGCGGCGCACGCTGGGCTCGTCGGCGAAAAAGGCCCAGGCCTCCTCCACGGTGAGGCCCAGCACGTCGGCGATGTTCTTGCCCTGATAA
>CAJYVK010000177.1 GCA_913778455.1 uncultured Hymenobacter sp.
GGCTCCCCACAAAAAACCGGGTGGCCCCGCGCACTACAAAGTCCGCGCTACTTTTATTACCTTGCACCTGATGGAAGCCCTTGCTCATTTGTATTCGCCCCTTGGGATGCTGGCCCTGCGCGGCTCCGAAGCGGGGCTGCACGCTGTAGAATTTCTCGAACCCGGGCCGGTGGAGCCGACCGCTCTGGCTGACCTGCCCGCCTGCCTGCAAGAGCCTCATCGCCAGCTCACCGCTTACTTCAATCGCGAGCTGCGCGAATTTGAGCTGGTTTGCACGCCGCTGGTGGGCACCGAGTTTCAGCGGCAGGTGTGGGCGGCGCTGGCGGGCATTGCCCACGGGCGCACGGCTTCGTACCTCGACGTGGCCAAGCTGCTAAACAACCCGAAGTCGGTGCGAGCGGTGGGCGCAGCCAACGGCCAGAATCCGCTGCCCATCGTGTGGCCCTGCCACCGGGTAGTGGGGGCCGACGGCTCGCTCACGGGCTACGCGGGCGGGCTGGCCCGCAAGCGCTGGCTGCTGGCTTTCGAGCAACCGGCCCGCCAGGGTGCGCTCTTCGGGTGAGGTAGTCTGCTTATTTTAGCGGCACTTACCTTCTCCTTTTCTGATGAAAAACCTTCCCC
This sequence comes from uncultured Hymenobacter sp., assembly GCA_913778455.1. GTDB lineage: Bacteria > Bacteroidota > Bacteroidia > Cytophagales > Hymenobacteraceae > Hymenobacter. The sequence continues at coordinate 622 of CAJYVK010000177.1, forward strand.
TTCTGCTAGCCCTGCTGGCGGCCGGGCCAGCGGGTGCCCAGACCTTGGCCACCAGCAAGCCCCTGCCCTACCCCAGCACCCGCAAGGTCGATACCGTGACCACCTACTTCGGCACCAAGGTCCCTGACCCCTACCGCTGGCTCGAAAACGACCAGGCGGCCGATACCAAAGAGTGGGTGCAAGCCGAAAACCGGGTGACCCAGGACTACCTGAATAAGATTCCGTACCGCGAAAACATCCGCCAGCGCCTCACCAAGCTCTGGAATTACGAGAAATATTCGGCTCCTTTCAAGGAAGGCAAGTACACGTATTTCTCTAAAAATACCGGCCTGCAAAGCCAGTACGTGCTGTACCGGCAGGTAGGTCAGGGTACGCCCGAGGTGTTTCTCGACCCCAATACGTTTTCGAAGGATGGGACGACCTCGCTGGCGGGCATCAACTTCACCCGCGACGGGAGCCTGGCGGCCTACCAGATTTCGGAGGGCGGCTCCGACTGGCGCAAGGTTATTGTGCTCAATGCGGCCACCAAGGCCATCGTGGGCGACACGCTCAAGGATGTGAAGTTTTCGGGCCTGGCCTGGAAGGGCAACGACGGCTTTTACTACAGCAGCTACGACAAGCCCAAGGCGGGCAGCCAACTGGCCGGTAAAACCCAGATTCACAAGCTCTATTACCACAAGCTGGGCACGCCGCAGAGCACCGACCAACTCATTTTCGGCGGGGAGAAAGATCCTAACCGCTACATCGGGGCCAGCGTGACGGAGGACGAACGCTTCCTCATCATTTCGGGGGCTAATACCACGACCGGCAACAAGCTCTACCTGCAAGACTTGAGCAAGCCCGGCAGCCCCATCGTGACCGTGGTGCCCGACGAAAAGAGCATCAACGACGTAGTTGATAACGTGGGCTCGAAGCTCTACATCCAAACCAACTACAACGCCCCCAACCACCGCCTCGTGACGGTAGACGCCGCCGCGCCCACCCAGGCCAACTGGAAAGACCTGATTCCCGAAACTAAAAACGTACTGGATATCAGTACCGTGGGCGGCCACATCTTCGCCACCTACCTCAAGGACGCCACTTCGCTGGTGGAGGAGTACGACATGACCGGCAAGAAGCTCCGCACCATCGCCCTGCCGGGCGTGGGCGCGGCCGGGGGCTTCGGCGGCAAGAAGACGGATAAGGAAACGTACTACACGTTCACGTCTTACACCTACCCGCCCACCATTTTCAAGTACGACCTGGCCAGCGGCACCTCCACGGTGTACAAGAAGGCGGGCGTGCAGTTTGACCCCAACAAGTACGAGTCGAAGCAGGTGTTTTACACCTCCAAGGACGGCACCCGGGTGCCCATGATTATCACCTACAAAAAAGGGCTTACGCTGAACGGCAAGAACCCCACGCTGCTCTACGCCTACGGGGGCTTCAACGCCAGCCTGACGCCCAGCTTCAGCACCAGCAACATCATCTTGCTGGAGCAGGGCGGCGTGTACGCCGTGGCCAACCTGCGCGGCGGCGGCGAGTACGGCGAGAAGTGGCACGAGGCCGGCACCAAGCTCAACAAGCAGAACGTATTCGACGACTTTATCACCGCCGCCGAATACTTGAAAGCCAATAAGTACACCGATACCGACCACCTGGCCATCGCGGGCGGCTCGAACGGCGGCCTGCTGGTGGGCGCCACCATGACGCAGCGGCCCGACCTCTGCAAGGTAGCCTTCCCGGCCGTGGGCGTGATGGACATGCTGCGCTACAACCAGTTTACGGCCGGCGCGGGCTGGGCCTACGACTACGGCACGGCCCAGGACTCGCCCGAGATGTTCAACTACCTCTACAAATACTCGCCCTACCACGCCATCAAGCCGGCCAGCTACCCAGCCACGATGATCACCACCGCCGACCACGACGACCGCGTGGTACCGGCCCACTCCTTTAAGTTTGCCTCGCGCCTGCAAGAGATGCAGCGCGGCCCGGCCCCGGTGCTCATTCGCATCGAAACCAAGGCCGGCCACGGCGCGGGCCGCAGCACCGCCCAGGTGATCGGCGAGCAGGTAGATAAGTGGTCGTTTATGTTTGAGAATATGGGCCTGGGCTACAAGCCAGCTAGTTAAGCAGGTAGCCGGTTTTTCGGAACGGAAGCGGGATTTGAGCTACGGAGTAGCTTAAATCCCGCTTTATTTTTGCGCATGAAACACGCGATACTTCCTCTTATCTTTCTGGGCTTGGCGGCGGGCGAAGCGGCTGCGCAACAAATAATTCCTCCGTTGAAAAAGGAATTTCTCGATTCGGCGTGGCACGTGCTGCCCTCGGCGGCCGGGGCCCGCTACCGGCGCGAAACTGAGTACCGCGACAGCACGGCGGGCGTGGTGCGCGACTATTACCTCAGCGGCCAGCTGCAAAGCCGCGAGGAGTTTGAGCACGTGCGCAAGCGCCGCTACGACGGCGTGAGCGAATACTTCTACGAAAGCGGGCAGCTCAAGCGACACGCCGAGTACGCCCACGGGCAACGCAACGGCGAGTTTAAATCTTACTTTCCCGACGGCCGGCTTGAGGGGCGTGCAGTCTACACCCAAGACAAGGTCGATGGCGAATTGACTTTCTACTACCCCAGCGGCCAGCTCAAGCGCCGGGAGCAGTACGCGGCTGGCAAGCGCACGACCGGCGAATGCTTCGCCACTGACGGTCAATTAATTCCCTTTTTTGAATTCGAGATTATGCCCCGCTACCCGGAGGGCGACGGGGGGCTAGGCACCATTATTATGGCCATTAGCCGCAATTTCCGCTACCCGAAGGACGCCCTGCGTGCCAGAGTGCAGGGGCGGGTACTGGTGGCTTTCAACGTCACGGATAAAGGTGCCGTAGCTGATGTCAAAATCGTGGAGCCGCTGTTTCCGTCGGTCGATGCCGAGGCCATCCGGGCCGTGCAGCAGCTCCGGCGCTTCACTCCTGGCCAGCAAGACGGCCAGCCCGTAAAAGTGGCCTTTACCGCGCCCATCACCTTGCGGATACAATAGCCGCCCCGCCTACCGGGCCAGCCTTTTCAGTTCTTCATACAGTTCATTATCAGCCCAAAATAGCTGCGTAACCATGCCCACGTGCTTCTTACCGGGCAGCACGACGTATTTTGGTGTCGCCCCCAGCTGCACGAGCCGCTGCCGAAATTTCTCGCTGCTATTCTTGATACTCGGGTAGGTTTCGCCGCCGATGTAGAGGCTCATGGGCGGCGCCCCGGCCCGCAGGTGATAGAGCGCCGAGGCCTGCCGCCACACCGCCGGGTCCTTGCTGAAGGGCACGAGGTACTGCGCATCGTTGGGATACTCCATCTTGGTGAGGTAGTCGAGCATGTCGAGGCCGGCCGGGTCGTCGAGCAGCACGGCGTGGGCGGCGTGGGCCGGCAAACCGTGGCGGGCTAGCAGGGTATCGGAGCCGGTGGCCAGCAGGGCAGCCAGCCCGCCGCCCGCCGAGTGGCCCATGAGCACGAGGCGGCGCGGGTCGCCACCATATTCGGCCACGTGGGCAACCGTCCAGGCCAGGGCGCGGGCGCAGTCGTCGGCCTGCTGGGTCACGAGCACCCGCGGGGCCAGCCGGTAGCTGATTACCACGCCCACAAAGCCGTTTTTGGCCAGCCGCCGGCCGATGGCTTTGTAAAGCACGTCGTTTTTGCTCCCGCTGTTCCAGCTGCCGCCGTGGATGAACAGCACCACTGGGCGCGGCTGGCCCGCCGGGGCCGTGGGCTGGTAGATATCGAGCCGGTGGCGCTCGCTGTCGAAGTCGGGGGCCGAGGCGGCCACGTAGGGCACGTCGGCCACGCGACGGCTGGCCTGGGCCACGGCCCACTCGTGGCCCAGCAGCACGCCGGCGGCGGCCAGCAGCAGACCGAGCGGCGGCAGGGCCACCCAGCGAAAAACATATCTCATAGTAAACGACTTACGTAGGCAGCGTGACCGCCAGCGCGCTGTATCGGACTGAGCCATAACGGCACGATAATGGTGCGGTCGCGTTTTCTTACGTAACTTACTATAATCAGGCCTGTCCTAAATGGTCCCAATTTTATGCAACACTACACTGCCTCCCCGCAATCGTTTGTTACCACTGCCCGCACCCGCACCCACGAGCTTCAGCTCTGGACGCCCTGCTTTACGGCCGTAGCCGCTGGCACCAAACCCTTCGACGTACGCGAAAACGACCCCGACTTTCAAGTCGGCGATGCCTTGTTGATTAGGGAATACGACCCCGATACTAGTAGCTACAGCGGCCGTACGCTGCTGCGCTGGGTGAGCTACGTCATGCCCGGCGGGGCCTTCGGCGTCGAGGCCGGCTGGTGCGTGCTGGGCCTCGGCAACGTGGCCCCGCTACCCGCCGGCATCACCGATACGCGCTTGTGGTAAGGGTGAGTAGGTGAGGAAGTGATGGGGTGACGAAGCGTGCCGGTGCGGGTGATGAGTTGAGGAAGGGATGGGGTGGGGAGGATGCCGGCGGCCTCTTCTATGCTAGCCAACGGCCCAGGCACTGCGGCGCATTGCTTATCTTTCTTACTTCATTACCCCGTTACTTCTTCACCTCATCGCTCTACCACGTGTTTTTTCGGCTGATTACGAGCGCTCAACGCGGTGCGCTTCTGATGTTACTCGGGGCGGCACTAAGCCTGCCCGCCCACGCCCAGAAGGGCAAAAAGGACCCTAAGAACGCCTCACCCCCCAGCGGCCCGCAACGCTTGCAGCCGCTGTACGGCGGCCTTACCCCGGCCCAGGCCCAGCAGGCCGTCGGCACCGCCGTGCTGGCCGATGTGGACCGCAGCTTTCCCTCGCGCGCGGAGGCCAGCAAGTTTTTCAGCACCAAAGGCTTCGAGTATCTACTCGAAAATCAACCCGATACGGCTACCGTACGCTTCAACCTGGCCTGGGTACTCGACCCCAAAAACCCCGAGCCCTACCGCGGGCTGGCCGTATTACTCAGCCAGCGCCCCGATGCTCCGCAAGAGGCAGTACAGGCCCTCGCCTTACAGGGCTTGGCCGTAGCGCCTACCAACGGGCCGCTACTCGTCGACGTAGCCAACCTCACGCTGGCCCGCTACGAGCAGGGCAAGAAGAAAAAGGACCTCCAGCAGGCTAGCGACTACGTCCAGCGTGCTCTGCTCGCCGACTCCACCAATGCCAATGCTTGGCAAACCCAAGCTCGCATTCATTACTACCAGGAAAACTACGCTGAAGCCTGGAAGGACATCCGCAAGGGCCAGAGCCTGAGCCTCACCAGCCTCGACTTCCAATTCCTGACCGAGCTAATGGCCAAAATGCCGGACCCGGAAGGAAAATTTAAATAAAAACAATTAACATTTAACAGCTGCTCTATAAGCACGCATTGCACCTGTAGAGCAGCTGTTAAATGTTAATTGCTACTTGTTAAATGACTTAAAACAGGCCGGCGGCGATACGACGGATACTTTCCGACTTACCCATGCTGTAGTAGTGCAGGCAGGGTACGCCGTGGGCCATGAGCTCGCGGCTTTGGTTGAGGCACCACTCGATGCCGACCTCGCGGGCGGCGGCGTTGTCTTTGGCGTGGTGGATGGCCTCTGCCAGCGCCTCGGGGATGCTGAGGAAGAAGGCGCGGGGCAGGCCACTGAGCTGGTTTTTGGTGGTGAGGGGCTTGAGGCCGGGGATGATGGGCACGGTGATGCCGGCGGCCCGGCAGCGTTTCTCGAACTTGAAAAACTCCTCGTTGTCGAAAAACATCTGGGTCACGATGTAATCGGCCCCCCGGTCGATTTTCTGCTTTAGAAAGCGAATGTCGGAGCCGTGGTTGGGGGCTTCGAAATGCTTTTCGGGGTAGCCGGCGGTACCGATGCAGAAGTCGGTGCAAAGCACGGGCTCGGCTCCCTCGGGCTGGTACTGCTCGTCGTGGTCGTGGTAGCGACCGTGGTTGAGGTCGGCTACCTGGCCGATGAGGTCGCAGGCGTAGCGGTGGCCGTCGGGGTGGGGCTGAAAGTGGCCCTCGCTCTTGATGGGGTCGCCGCGCAGGGCCAGCACGTTGTCTATACCTAGGAAGTGCAAGTCAATCAGCGCATTCTCGGTTTCTTCCTTGGCGAAGCCCCCGCAGATGAGGTGCGGTACGGTATCGACGTCGAAGCGGTTTTTGATGGCCGCGCAGATACCCACCGTGCCCGGCCGCTTGCGCACGGCCTTGCGCTGCAAGAGCCCGCCCGGCCGCTCGCGCAGCACGAATTCTTCGCGGTGATACGTGACATCGATGAAGGGCGGCTTGAACTCCATCAACGGCTCGATGTTGGAGAACAGGTTGTGGATGTTCTCGCCCTTGCGCGGTGGCAGGACCTCGAAGGAAAAGAGCGTCTTCCCCTCGGCGCGACGCAGGTGTTCGGTTACTTTCATGGTTTGTGGCGCGGACTCAGCGAGTCCGCGCGGGGCAACGGTCGATGATAGACTGACACATGCGGACTCGCAGAGTCCGCGCTACATTATTGCGGGTCGTAGTTGAGGTTGGGCATGAGCCAGCGCTCCAACTCGGGCAGGGGCATGGCTTTGCGGGCGGCGATGTCGGCTACCTGGTCGCGGCCTATTTTCCCCAGACCGAAGTACTTCGCGGCAGGGTGAGCGTAGTAGAGCCCGCTCACGGCGGCGGTGGGGTACATGGCCAGGTTTTCGGTGAGGGTAATGCCGGTCTGCCGCTCGGCGTCGAGCAGGCGGAAGAGCGTAATTTTCTCGGTGTGGTCGGGGCAGCCGGGGTAGCCGGGCGCGGGGCGAATACCCCGGTACTCTTCCTTGATCAGCGCCTCGCCGCTCAGGTTCTCATTGGGCGCGTAGCCCCAGAACTCCTCGCGCACGCGCTGGTGCAGGCGCTCGGCGAAGGCTTCGGCCAGGCGGTCGGCCAGGGCCTTGATCATGATGCTGGAATAGTCGTCGTGGTCGGCCTCGTATTGCTCGATGAGCTTTTCGATGCCGAGGCCCGCCGTCACGGCGAAGCCCCCCACGTAGTCGGCCCGGCCGGTTTCCTTGGGGGCCACGTAGTCGGAAAACGCCACGTTGGGTACGCCGGGGCCTTTTTCGCCCTGCTGGCGCAGCGTGAAGAAGGCGTCGCGCACCTGCTGGCGCGTGTCGTCCGCGTAGATTTCGATGGTGTCGTAGTCCTTGGTATTGGCGGGCCAGAAGCCCAGCACGGCGCGGGCCGTCAGGCTCTTATTGGCAATCACCTCGGCCAGCATCCGCTGCGCGTCTTCGAAGAGCTTGCGGGCGGCCTCGCCCAGGTTTTCGTCTTCCAGAATGCGCGGGTAGCGGCCCTTCAACTCCCAGGTGTGGAAGAAGGGCGTCCAGTCGATGTAGCGGGCTAGCTCGTCGAGCGGGTATTCGTCGAGCACCCGCGTGCCGAGGAAGCTGGGGGTGGTAATGGGCGCGGTTTCCCAGTCGGCGTGGTAGCCATTGGCCCGGGCGGCCTCGATGGGCAGGTAATTCTTCTCGCGCTGCCGGCCGGCGTGGTCGAGGCGCAGGGCCTCGTACTCGGCGGCAATGGTGGCGGTGTACGCGGCCTTGCCCGAGCCGAGCAGGCTGGCGGCCACGCCCACCGAGCGCGAGGCGTCGTTGACGTACACGGCGGCCCCACTGTAGGCCGGCGCGATCTTGACGGCCGTGTGCAGGCGCGAGGTGGTTGCCCCGCCGATGAGCAGCGGCACTTGCAGTTTGCGCTTTTCCATCTCGCGGGCCACGTACACCATCTCGTCGAGCGAGGGCGTAATGAGCCCGCTCAGGCCGATGATGTCGGCTCCTTGCAGCTGGGCCTCGTCGAGAATACGCTCCAGCGGCACCATCACGCCGAGGTCAACAATCTCGAAATTGTTGCAGGCCAGCACCACGCCCACGATGTTTTTACCAATGTCGTGCACGTCGCCTTTCACGGTGGCCAGCAAGATTTTACCGGCCGTCTGGCGGGCGGTGCCGGCCTTCTCGGCTTCCAGGAACGGCTGCAGGTAGGCCACGGCCTTTTTCATTACCCGGGCCGACTTCACCACCTGCGGCAGGAACATCTTGCCCGCGCCGAAGAGGTCGCCCACCACGTTCATGCCCGCCATGAGCGGCCCTTCGATCACGTCGAGCGGGCGCCCCAGCTGCTGGCGCACTTCCTCGGTATCCTGGTCGATAAACTCGGTGAGGCCGCGCACCAGGGCGTGTTGCAGGCGCTCCTGCACGGGCAGCGAGCGCCAGGCGTCGGCCACTACCTCAACCTTGCCCTTTTGCTTTACCGTTTCGGCGAAGTCTACGAGGCGCTCGGTGGCGTCGGGGCGGCGGTTGAGCAGCACGTCTTCGCACAGCTCCAGCAAGTCTTTGGGAATCTCATCGTACACGGCGAGCTGGCCGGCGTTCACGATACCCATGTCGAGCCCGGCCCGGATGGCGTGGTAGAGGAAGGCCGCGTGCATGGCTTCGCGCACCACGTCGTTGCCCCGGAACGAGAACGAGATGTTGCTCACCCCGCCGCTGGTGCGGCAGCCGGGCAGGTTTTCCTTGATCCAGCGCACGGCGGCGATGAAGTCGAGCGCGTAGTTGCGGTGCTCTTCGAGGCCGGTGCCCACGGTGAGGATGTTGGGGTCGAAGATGATGTCTTCGGCCGGGAAGCCAACTTCCTTTACCAGAATATCATACGAACGCTGGCAGATTTCAATGCGGCGCTCGTAGCTGTCGGCCTGGCCCTGCTCATCGAAGGCCATCACCACCACGGCCGCGCCGTACTGGCGCACCAGCCGGGCGTGGTGCTTGAAGCGCTCCTCCCCTTCCTTCAGCGAAATGGAGTTGACGATGCTCTTGCCCTGCACGCATTTCAGGCCGGCTTCGAGCACGCTCCACTTCGAGGAATCAATCATGATGGGAAGCCGGGCGATGTCGGGCTCCGAGGCGATGAGGTGCAGGAAGGTCGTCATCACGGCCTCCGAGTCGAGCATACCCTCGTCCATGTTGATGTCGAGCACCTGGGCACCACCCTCCACCTGGGCGCGGGCCACGGCCAGCGCCGCCTCGTAGTCGCCCGAGCGAATGAGGCGGGCGAAGGCCCGCGAGCCCGTCACGTTGCAGCGCTCCCCGATGTTGACGAACAGGCTGTCGGGCGTGACGTTGAACGGCTCCAGGCCCGACAGCGTCAACGCGGAATGGGCAGCGGCGGTGCTAGCAGCGGCAGCTCCCTCGGCTTTGCCAAACTCCTCTCCCACCACCCGCGGGTTATAGCTGTCGGCCAGCTTTTTGAGCTCGGCAATGTGCTGGGGCGTGGTGCCGCAGCAGCCGCCCACCACGTTGAGCAGGCCCTCCTTGAGGTAGTCCTCCACGAGGGCGGCAAATTCCTGGGCGCTCTCGTCGTAGCCCCCGAAGGCATTGGGCAGGCCGGCGTTGGGGTAGGCCGACACGGGCACGTCGGCCAGCCGGGCCAGCTCGCGCACGTAGGTGCGCAGCTGATCGGCCCCGAGGGCGCAGTTGAGGCCCACGCTCAGCAGGGGCAAGTGCTTGATGCTGTTCCAGAAAGCCTCCACCGTCTGGCCACTCAGGGTACGCCCTGAGGCATCGGTGATGGTACCCGAAATCATGACGGGTACCTGGCGCCCACCCTCGTTGAAAAATTGCTGCACCGCGAAAAGCGCGGCCTTGGCGTTGAGGGTATCGAAGATGGTTTCGATGAGCAGGGCGTCCACGCCGCCGTCCACGAGGCCGCGGGTTTGCTCCAGGTAGGCGGTGGCCAGCTCGTCGAAGGTCACGGCCCGAAAGCCGGGGCGGTTGACGTCGGGCGAGAGGGAGGCCGTGCGGTTGGTGGGGCCGATGGCCCCAGCCACGAAGCGCGGCTGCGCCGGATTCTGGGCGGTAAACTCGTCGGCCACCTCGCGGGCCAGCCGGGCCGACTCGTAGTTCAGCTCGTACACCACGTGCTCCAGGGCGTAGTCGGCCTGGGCAATGGTAGTGCCCGAGAAGGTGTTCGTTTCGACCATGTCGGCCCCGGCCGCGAAGTACTCGGCGTGAATGGCCCGGATGATGTCGGGCCGGGTGAGGCTCAGCAGGTCGTTGTTGCCGCGCAGCGGGCGGGGATGGTCGGCAAAGCGGGTACCCCGAAAATCAGCCTCGTCCAGCGGGTAGCGCTGAATCATGGTGCCCATCGCGCCGTCGAGAATGAGCAGGCGCTTACGCAGCAGCGTGGGCAGGGGCGAAATACAAGCGGGGTCGGGGGCAACGAGCGAAGGGGCGGCAGACATATCTGTTCTGGACGGCAAAAGCGGAAGCGGGGCGCTTCTATCCAGAAAGAAAGCCGCGCCGGGCGGCGCAGGTTCCGGCTGATATCTTCTCCGACCCAAGTACTTGGCCGAACAGGAGTTGGCACCTACTCGGAGTAGGTTGCCAAGACGTCATCGGGCCTGGTCCCTCGGTCTTTCTGGATAGCAGCGGTAACGAAGGTACTGCTGCCCGTGGCAATTTTGACCTAATTCACCTGAAAAACGTCTTCCGCCCGAGAGCTGCTTTTAGTTGAAACACCGGCCGAAAGCGTCTGGGTGGGCAAAAACGCTACCGCCGCTCTCAAACGGGCAAATACTCTTTCTAGTGAACTGTAAACCTGGATTAAGACCTTTTACTATTTCCCAATCTATAAAATCAGTACCCAAAAAGGTAGGCAGGCCCACCCTCGCCCTTCATCATATAATCAAAAGAGTATATTTTTCCTTTTTTGACAAGGAAATACTTCCAGGCCACCTTATCTTTTAGAACTACATATAAGTCTTGTCGCTGACTCGTGGCTGGCCCAAAATCTACTAATTTAATATCAGCCTTGCCAATTAAGGTAGCGTAGGGCATTACCTGAAGCATTGCCAGTTCCTCTTTACTTACAGGCGGTGAAGCAAGGCCAATTGCCTCTCCTTTACGCAAAAGCGTAATATGGGCGGCAGCAATCTCATAGCGATTAGCGGCTGTGAATTCACTGGGCGAACTGGGTGAGTCTTCAAATCTAATAAAACGATGCGCTATTTGCAAGGCATCATTCTTTGTATCATACACCTCGGTCAAGAATTCTACAATAGTTTTTTTAGCATCATGCACGCCACTATTCATAGCATGGCTAGTTGTTGAGAAGTTGGCCACTAACATCCCAGACGATGAAAGTATGAAGGCAAGAGCAAAAGGCTTCATTAGCAACCACCTTGTTTAACAGGAGCATTACCTGCGTTATTAGTAACCGTCACTCCGCTTGGAAAGGAACTACCCATAATATCTTGCCCAAGCTGTCCGGGACTACGGCCTTTAAAAATAATGAGTGGTCCTATCCCGCTACTAGTGGTAGTGGCAGGTAAATTTAGCCCGGCTAAATTGCTAATAGCAATCCCAAAGTCAGCGCAGTTATAGTTATTTAAATTATACGTAGCCGGCACACTAGTACTTATGTAGTTGACGATTGAAGCCAATTGCGTCCCATCTACAGACGTTGAGATACTGACGTTATAGGCATGGCCGCTGTCGTCGTGTATTTCTCCAAGATAATCCTTCCCGACGGCAACCCCTACGCGCCCTGCATCGGGAGGGGGATAGTAGCCCACGTAACGGGTGATACCGTTTTGCTCGATGCCGACAAATGTGTGGCCAACCCCAACGGTGCCCCCATTCAGTTCGTTGGTTCCAGGTACAGGCTGGCTCACGTAGATAGTGACCGTAGCTGGTTGAGAGGCCGTGAAGCATTTAACTTCCTGCTTCGGGTCAACTTTTATCCCTGAAGCTACAATAGTTACGGAAGCGGTGCTTGAAGGCGAAGAAGTTGTCTCGCCGCCACCGCCGTATCCTCCTGGCCCAGTATTCTCACTGCCATCACCACCTCCCCAGCTGCCGCCATCTTCGTCGCCGCCGCCATCTCCCCCGTCGCCACCGTCGCTACAGTCCCCAGTGGTCGTAATATACTCGCCGGTTTCTCCATCGTACCAGTCGGTACAAGGTCCCCAAAACGGCGATACCATGTCAGTTCGAGCATGCTGGGATGTTGAGCTCGGCTTGACCGATCGGCCATTGTGAGGCTTGAACGCCAGTCGCGTAACCTGCGGCAGTAACCGCCCCTGCTGGAAGTGCCGACCAGTCAGGTATTGATAAGTAGCCGAGTAAACGAATAGGTAGCACTCGCCCTGAGTTGGTGCAGTTAGCTGGCCACCGTAATAGCTACGGTGCAGCTTTGCGAACAACGCTAATGTATCGATAGGCTGCGTGTTGCGATGTAGCAAGACCTCTACGATATTACCTACTAAGGTATGGGTTGCCTGCTTCGTCACTACCAGGTATCGCAAGCCTTGCCACGAGGTGTGCGCAAAAATTACCTTATCCCCAGCCAATGGTACGAAGACGTATTGCTGCGACCCAGCACCCAGGGTGCGAGCCCGCGCCCAAGCAAGTTGTGCCACCCGACTGTTACTGCTCTTAGCCGAGCCAGCGGCACCCGGCAGCGTTCGGGATGAATCGGCTTGCTGGTACCAAGCGTAGACCTCACTCACCGACAGGCTGGCTTCGGTTGAGGGAGAAGGGGCAGGTAAATCAGGCGAGAGCTGCGTGCAGGCCTGCACTAGCAACAAACCTAAAATTAGCCAAATGCGGGATGTGCAAGTAAATAAACAGCGCATACTATAGCTCGCTTGTCTCTAAAAAATTATGCACATCTTATTTGCTACCAGATAAGATAATGCTTCCATTGATTGAATACCCAAAATAGCTCGTTTATCAATGAATTATTAATTAATTTTACAAGGCACCTATTTTAAAAACAAAGTAAATTTTTGAGCAAACAAAACTTTCATTTATTCTTCATTCATACTACTCAAAACTCTTACGTGAGTAGCAACAAACAATTCTCAACTAGTAAAGCTGGCGGATAATCACGCCAGAAACACTCCATAAAAAAAGCGCCTTCCCGGCGAGGAAGGCGCTTTTAGCAAACTGATTAGGGCTAACCCGTTAGTTGGGCAGCAGCACGGGGCGGTAGCGGTTGGCATCTACGGTGCGGATGGTAGCCCCGTAGCGGGTATTGATGGCCCGGATGAATTCGTTGGCGATGAGGGCGTAGCCCCGAGCCGTGGGGTGCACACCGTCGAGCGAGAACAGGTTGCCGGTAATGAAGCTCGTGGTGTTATTGACGGCATTGGTAGCCACGCCATTGGCCGCTACCCCCTGGAAGTACACGTTGGCATCGAAGAGCGCCAGCCCGCGAGAGGTAGCCTCGTTGCGAATGACGTTGTTCAGGTCGTTGGTACGGGTCAACACCGCCGTGGCTTCGTCCGCATCGAGCACGTACTGGCTGGGCAGCGGGTTCGATTGTGCGAGCGTCGGTCCATAACCCACTCCAATGGGAAACGGCTGGGCCGCCGAAGCGCCCGTACCTATTACAGCTTGGGCCGTTAGGAGAATGTAGTCGTTATCGGTAGCCTCGCGGATTGTGCCGGCTCCGGTATAAATGTACAGGCTAGCGCTCGACGCGTTGGGCAACGCCGGGTTGCTGCGAATGAGCGCCTTGATCGCCGAAGCCTTGACCGTGGTGAAGAGCGGTACGTTGGTTACGTTCGGAATGGTAGCCAGCACCCCCTTGGCCCCGCCCGGAGCCCCGCCGGTAGTTGTAGTGAGGGCATCGAGCACCTGCCGGTACTTGGTCGTAAAGTCGGAAACCGAGGTAAGCGCTACCGGGGCGCTGGCCGTGCTGGCCCCGCCGGCGGCGGCGTAGAGCAGCACGTCGTTATTACCCAGCCAGTTAGTAAAGAACGTCGGCTTGAGGGTAGCCACGCGCTCCTGGACGTATTGCAGATAAGTAGCGGGCGAGCTACCGGCGAGCAGGCGCTCAAAGAAAGGGTTGTAGCCAACGGGATTATTCAGCCCGTAGCCCGCCGTAGTCACGTCGGCCACCCGGATGCCGGGCACGCCGAGGTTCTGGTTGTCTGTACCGGTGTACTTGCGCAGCAGGTTGGTGCCGGTGCGCAGGCTACCCGAAATAACGGCCAGGCTGTCGGTTACGGGGGCCGTCACGGGCACCCCGTTGGTGATGGCCGCGAGGCGCAGGTAGCCCGAGCCGCTGGCGTAGGCCGGGTCGAAAAGCGGCTGGTTGAAAGCCCCGCCCCCGGCCTGCGCAAACTGCCGGGCGAGGATGGCGGGGTACGATTGCAGCTGGCCGGCGCGCGACAGCCCCCCGCTCTGGTAGCCCGCCGTGAGCGAGTTGCCCACCGCGATGTAGGTCGTCAGGTTGGCGTTGCCAGCTACTGCGGTAGTGGGCTCCGCGATGTTAACCTGGCAGCCCGCCAGGCCCACGCCCAGGCCCAGCAGAGCTAGCGCCGGCCGCAAATTCTTAACCGAGGATAGAGAAGTAGTCATTGGGTAGGAGAAAGGACGGCGGTTAGAATTTAAAGTAAACGCCCACCCCAGGCACGCTGATGGTGGTTTTGTAGGTGCCGGCCACGCGGTCGGTGGTGCCGTTGGCAATCAGGTCGGCCTGCGTCTGGCTGCGCTGCATAAAGCTCTCGTACAAGAACGAGCCATCGATGCCGAAGTGCTCACCCACGGCGTAGGTAAAGCCCGCGGTGAGCCCCACGCGGTCAGCGTCGGGGGTTTCGGGCGTTACGTAGCCGTCGCGCACGCAGGAATTGTCGTAGAAGGCGCCGCCGCGCAGCGTGAGATTGTTGCCAACCTTATACTGGGCACCCAGGCGGAAGGCCAGCGCGTCTTGGTAGCGGCGCACCGACGACGAGGACGTAACCCCGGCCCCGCCGAGCACGCCGCCCGTGTAGTAGAAGTCGAGCGACTGGTAGCGGCTCCAGCGCACCAGGTTGGCGTCGAGGGCTATCGTCAGCTTTTCGGTGGGGTGAATGCCCACGCCGAGGTTGTACACGTCGGGCAGGGGCAGCGTTACGTCGAAATTGGTAGCCGTGAAGCTGCTGGCGGCGGCGGCCGGGCGGTTGGTGAGCGTGATATTGCCGCCCTTCACCTGGGCGTCGATGGCCGAGCGGTAGCTGGCCCCGATGCTGAACATGTCGGACGGCTTATAAAGAATCCCCACGTTGTAGCCCAGCTTGTGCTCGGCCTTGCCCGTGAGCTGGGCGTGGAAAGTCCCCCCCGCCTGCGATTGCAGCGGCACATCGCGCTGCAAGTCAACGTCGCCGTAGGCCAGTACCACGAGGCCCGCGCCGATGCCCAGCTTGGGCGTGATGGCGTACGAAGCCGTAGCCTGCGCGAATACCGAGCGCAGGTTGATGTCGGTGAGAGCGTAGCGGCCCGTCCAGCCCGAGCCGTAGTGCAGCTCGCTGCCGAAGGGCGTGTACACGCCTACGCCCACCTTAAACTTCTCGGTGATGCCGAAGCCCGCGTAGCCGTTGAAGGGGAAGACGTTCTTGTTTTGCAGGGTTTCCTGGCCGGCGCTACCGCCATCGGCCCGGAAGGAGATGCGCGGGATAGCCAGGTTGAGCCCCCCCTGAATGCCGTTGCCCTGCACGAAGACGAAGGAGCCCGGATTATAGAATTGCGCGGCGTGGTCGAGGAAAAGGCCGGTGCCAGTGCCACCCATACCAACGTTTTTCTGACCCGACAGGCCAACCTGAAAGCCGCTGGCCTGGGCTGCCGACGAAGCTGCCAGCAGGGCACCGCCCGCCAGGAGTATAGATTTGACTTGCATAAAATGCAATGAATTAGGTGGGATAATTTGAGAGGCTAAATGTAAGGCCAATTTTTAAATCCCGATAGTAGGCTAGCCTACTACCAGCCAAAATGCAACTGTCGAGCTTATTTCGGGCTTTTCACCCGCGCTGGGTTGCGGGCGAGCAAACCACTTCATTTAGAAACATTAACGTAAACTTGCTTTGGGCGCAACCCGGGTTATTTTTGCTTAGTAATACCAACTTCTCTCCTTTTCTTCCACTTTCCAAGTAATCTCTCTATGACCAAACCAATCCTCTCGCTGGGTTTGATGGGTATAGTGGCGCTCGCCTCGCTGGGCGCCCGTGCCCAGACGCCAGTATCACTCGTTACGAGCCCCTATAACCAGAACTTCGACGGGCTGTCGAATTCTGCTACAACGGCCAACAATACCAAGGCTACCCTGCCCGGAGGCTGGGACTTTGTAGAAGTCGGCACGGCCGCCGACAACACCTACGCCGCTAATAATGGGTCGAGCGGCACCGGCAACACCTATAGCTACGGCGCTACCGGGGGCTCGGACCGGGCTTTCGGCTCGTTGCGAAGCGGTAGCGCTACTCCTACCCTCGGGGCTACGTTTACCAATAATACGGGGGCCGCGCTCACCAGCCTCACCATCAACTATACTGGCGAAACCTGGCGCACCGGTACCGTTGGCCGCACCGATAAGCTGTCTTTTCAGTACAGCACCAACGCTACCTCCCTTTCGGATGCCAACGCCGTTTGGACGAGCGTAACGACGCTGGACTACACGAATACTGCAACCCCAAGCGGTAGTAGCCTGCCGACCAACGGTACCAGCACCCCGCAGCAGACGGCGACTGTTAAGAGCACCATTACCGGCCTCAACATCGCGGATGGGGCTACGTTTTGGATTCGCTGGAATGACTTCGACGCGAGCGGTGCCGACGATGGCACGGCCATTGACAATTTTTCGTTGGCTTGGGGCGGCCCGCTTGCGCCTTCGGTCAGCAACCTGGCCTTCGGGAGCCAGCCGCTGGGCGCAGCTCCCGTCAAAACCTACCAGCTGAAGCCAAACAACGTGACGGACCCGACCACCGTCACGGCCACGGGGCCCTTTACGGTATCGAAGGATGGCACGGCGGGCTCTTTCAGCTCCAGCCTCAGCTACACGGCGGCCGAGTTGGCTTCTACCGTAACGGTGTACGTGCGCTATACTCCCACCACTGCGGGGGCCGCCACGGGCAACGTTAGCAATACGAGTAGCGGCGTCACGGCCGATGTCAGCCTGACGGGCTCCGCGTACGATCCCAACCAGACGAGCTTCAACTTCGACAATTGCACCGGCACTGCCGAGATTTCGGATGGCTGGCAGCAGTACAGCGTGACGGGGGCCCAAGTCTGGGCCTGCACCACGTTTGGTCGTACCCCCAGTTCGACTACCGCTTCGGCGCCCTACGGGGTGCAAATGAACGGCTTCGTAACCGGTACCGGCAACGTGGATAACGTAGACTGGCTCATCTCGCCCGGCTTTAACCTGAGTGCCCTCACCAATCCGACGCTGACGTTCTGGGCGCGTACGGCGTTTCAGGGCCCCCCGCTGGCGGTGCGCGTATCGACCAACTACAGTGGCAGCGGCGACCCCAACCTGGCTACCTGGACGAACGTTAACGCCATTCTGCCCACTGCGGGCTCCGACGTGTGGACGCAAGTGGGCGGCCTCGACCTGAGCGCCTTCAAGGCCAGCCGGGTGTACATAGCCCTCGTGTACACTTCGAGCCCAAGCGCCGGCGCGGCACGCTGGACCATTGACGATGTGGCCGTAACCGGCCAAGCGACAGTTGCCAGCCCGGCGCTGGCCGTTACCCCCGGCACGCTGTATTTTGGCAACCAAGCGGCGGGTACCAGCAACACGCAGTCGTTTACCCTTTCGACGGCCAACCTGACCGGCAACGTAACCATTAGCTCGTCGCAGGGGGCCTTCCAGGTGGCCAAAAACGGCGGCGCCTTTGCCAGCAGCATTACCCTGACCCCGGCCGAAATCAACGGCCCGACGACCATTCAGGTCCAGTTCGCACCCGGCACCACGGGCCTGGCCTACAATGGCACCGTGACCGTTTCGACGGCTGGCGCCTCGGCGGCCTCGGTGCAGCTCAAGGGCGACTCGTACGACCTGAGCACGACGCTGGAGGTAGCCGACTGGAACATGGAGTGGTTCGGCTCGGCCGCCGGCTCTAACTTAGGCCCAACCAATAAGGACTTGCAGCAGACCAACGCCACGAACGTCCTCATCGGCCTGAACGCCGACGTGTACGCCCTGGAAGAAGTGGTGAGCCTCACCCGCCTGCAACAAGTAGTAGCCGCACTGTCGGCCGCCACGGGCAAGACCTTTGCCTACCAGGTATCGGACTTCGGCTCGTACGCCGATGACGCTAACGATGCGCAGTATGCCGCTGACCAGAAGCTAGCCTTCATTTACAACACGGCGGTAGTAACCAACCCCACCTTCGAGGGCCTGCTGCGCTGCACCGAATTGCAGGCTTGCGACGCCTACACTCCCTGGGCTTCGGGCCGCTTCCCGTACATGATGACGGCTACCGTCACGCTCAATGGCGTGGCCAAGCAGGTGCGCTTTATCAACGTGCACGCCAAGGCAGAGACCTCGAATGATGCCTACGACCGCCGCGTAACCGCTACCCGCCTGCTCAAAAACGAGCTGGACACGAAGTACGGCAGCGACAACTTCATCATTCTGGGGGACTTCAATGACATACTGAACGGTACTATCTCTACCGGCCAAACGGTGTCTTCTTACAACTTACTGCTGCAAGACCAGGCCAACTACGTTCCCCTGACGCTGCCGCTGGCCAACGCCGGTGCCCAATCGACGGTAAGCTACCCCACGGTAATCGACAACGTAGTAACCTCCAACGAGATGGGTGCGCTCTACATTCCGGGCTCGGCCGCCGTGCGCACGGATATCGCCAACCAAGTAGCCAGCTACGGCTCTACCACCTCGGACCACTACCCGGTGTACACCCGCTATTCGTTCTCGGCTCCTGACTTGGTTATCAACACGCCCAATCAGCTAGTGCTCAACGGCATTTACAACAGCATCACCGTTACCGGCACCGGCTCGGGCGTGGTGCAGGCCCCGGTGGCCGTGAATAGCAGCGTGAGCGTGCAGGCCGGTGGCCGCCTCGACACCAACTGCCAGCCCATCACCGGCAACGGTACCTTCACGGTGGCCGACGGTGCCACGCTGGGCATCTGCGACGCCAGCGGCATTGCCGCCACTGGCAACACCGGCGCGATCCAAGTTTCGGGCACCCGCTCGTTCTCAACCGCTGCTAGCTACGTGTACAACGGCACCGCGGCGCAGGTGACCGGCTCGGGCCTGCCCAGCCAGGTGCTCGCCCTCAGCACGACCAACTCGAACAACCTGACCCTGAGCCAGCCCGTGGCCGTGGCCCAAACTCTGACCGTCGCCAACAGCGGCAACGTGGCCCTGAACGGCCAAGCCCTGACCCTGCTCTCGTCGGCCAACGGCACGGCCCTGGTAGTGAATAGCGGCACCGGTGCCGTAACCGGTGCCACCGCCGCCGTGCAGCGCTACCTCGACGGCAGCCTCAACGCCGGCGCGGGCTACCGCCAGCTCACGGCCCCGGTTAGCGGCTCGACGGTGGCCGACCTGGCCACCGCCAACTTCTCACCAGTGGTGAACCCCAGCTACAACACCAGTGCCGCCCCCGGCACCGTTCGGGCCTTCCCCACGGTGTACGGCTACGACGAGAGCCGACTCTCGACTACGAACAACAACCTGTCGGCCTTCGACAAAGGGTGGTTCTCGCCCACTAGCACTGCCGATGCCCTCACCGTGGGCAAAGGCTACACCGTGAACCTTGCCGCTGGTCAGGTGGTAGACTTCGTCGGTACGCTCAACAACGGCACCTACACTCAGAGCCTGACCCGCCAGAACCAGAGCACCGACGGGGGCTGGCAGCTGCTGGGCAACCCCTACCCCGCCCCGCTCGACTGGAGCCAGGTGGCCGCCGCCGACCGCACCGGCCTCGACGGGGCCGTGTACGTGAGCCAGAGCACCGGCCAGTATGCCAACACCTACCGCAGCTACGTCAACGGCGTGGGCAACCCCGTACTGCCCGTGGGCCAGGGCTTCTTCGCCCGCATCGCGGCCGGCACCAGCACCGGCAGCCTCACGCTGCGCAACAGCCAGCGCGTGGCAACTTACGCCACCCAGGTGAGCGTGCAGCGCACTGCCGCCGAAACCCGCCCCCGCCTCAACCTGACGCTGGCTACCGCCGCCGGCAACCTCGACGGCCTGTACGTGTACGCCGAAGCCGGAGCCACCGCGGGCTTCGACGCCCAGCAGGACGCCGCCAAGCTGAACAACAACAACGGCCTGAACCTGGCCGCCCTCACGACCGACGGCCAGCCGCTGAGCATCCAGGCCCTGCCGACCCTGGCGGGCCGCGTCGCCCTGCGCGTGCAAACGCCCGCCGCGGGTACTTATACCCTGGCCGCTGCCGAGCTGCTCAACCTGCCGGCTGGCACCACGCTCGTGCTCGAAGACGCCCAGACCGGCCAACGTACGCCGCTGGCGGCCGTGGGCACGGCCTACTCGTTCACGGTAGCCGCCGGTGACAAAACGGACGGCCGCTTCTGGCTGAACATGACCGCCGCCGGGCCGCTGGCTACCACCACCGGCGCGCTGCAAACCGCCCTGTCGGTGTACCCCAACCCCACGCACGAAGGTCAGGCTACGCTACTCGTGCCCGCCGGCACGGCCGCGGGCCAGGTGCAGATCATCGATGCCCTGGGCCGCCTGGTGCGCCAGCAGCCGCTGACCGCCGGGGGCAATACCACCCTGAAGCTGGCTGGCCTGCCGGCCGGGGTGTACCTGGTGCGCGTACAAGCCGGCCAGGAACAAGCTACCCGCCGCCTCATTCTCAACTAAACCGGCCTTCGTCTCCGCCCCGGCCCCACCGCCGGGGCGGAGCAAGCCGCTTACTTCTCACCTGCATAAGCTCATGAATTTTTCGTTGAAAGGTGGCCTGCTGGCCCTTATCCTGCTCGCAGCCTCCGCCGGGGTAGCGCTGGCCCAGTCGCCCAGCACCGGCGGCCCCACGCCCGCCGCTCCCACGGCCACCGAAGTACCGCTCGACGGCGGGGCGGCGCTGCTGCTGGCCGGCAGCGTGGCCTACGGTCTGCGCAAGCTCCGCGCTCGCCGCCGGGCCTAGGCTCCGCGCATCCGCGCTACGAAAGCGCCCGCTGGCCCGGCCAGCGGGCGCTTTTTGCGTGGTAGGCCAGCCGTGCAACATTGCGGGCGCTCTGCGCTACTTTGCCTGAGCTTTACCCTCTTAACCGCTTCGCTTCGCCTTGCCTCACCGCGCTTACTACTTACCGCTACTGGCGACCCTGCTCGCCCCGCCGGCGCTGGCGGCCCCGGCCCCGCTACCTTATTTTTCGGAGCCCGCTATTTCGCCTAATCACCAGGAAATCGCCTTCGTCTCGG
>CAJYVK010000178.1 GCA_913778455.1 uncultured Hymenobacter sp.
GGAACAGCGGGGTTAGTAGCTGCAAAGAAATGCTACACTAACGCTAGGGCGGCGGCGGTTGTTGGGGTTTTTAAGGGTAAGGGGGTAAGAGGGCGTGGGGGTAGGAGTTGCTTTGTGAAGCCGTTTGAGAAAACGTAATAAGACGCTCATCATGCTGAGCTTGCGAAGCATCCTGTCTGGTTTGGACAGCCTAAGCCTGGCGTGATAAGATGCTTCGCAAGCTCAGCACGACAGTACAGTACGGGAACGCTTATCAATCTTTTAAGCTCCCTTATCAGCAACCCTTTAACCTCTCTCCTACCCTCATTACCTCCTACCCCCATCACCTCATCACTTAATCTCTGCTCACGCTGCCGCCGCTGCTGGTGCGCTTGGTGAGCTGCGGCGAGCCCTTGTAGCTGATGCTACCGCCGCTGCTGGCCTGGGCCACGAGGTCATCTTTCACGGCTACTACGATGGAGCTGCCGCTGCTGGCCTCGGCGCGGCAGTGGTCGGCCTGGAGCCTGGGGGCCTCGAAGCTGGCACCGCTGCTGCTTTGCACGTCGAGGCTGGTGGCCCGGCCGCTCAGATTAGCCGAGCTGCCGCTGCTCTGCCGCACGGTGAGCGTGGTGGTGGCCAAGGCGGCCTCCACGCTGGCCCCCGACGATACGTCGAGTTGGAAATTATCGGCGTCGAAGTCGCCCGAGGTGTGCACCGACGAGCCGCTGCCCGCCGTGAGAGCCGTGAGCTGGTCGGCCGTGACGGCCACGCGCAGGCGCTTGTTGGTGCGGTCGTTGCGGCCGAAGCGGTCCTCAGGGTTTTTGTAGCGCAGCGTGAGTACGCCGTCCTTCACGGTCGTTTCGATGCGGTCGCGGTACTCGTCGGTGGCGGCGCTCACTTCCACGCGCTGGCTACGGCCGGCGGTGAGGTTGAGGTCGATGCCGGTGCCCACGTTGATGGCGTGGAAGGCGGGCACGGTGCGCGTCTGGGCGCTTTGGGCGTGGGCGGCGGTGAGGGTGGCCAGCGACAGCAGGGCGGGGAGCAGCAGATTTTTCATGACTCAGAAAGGAAGGTGGTGAAAACCGAAATAGCGGGTATTTGTCGAGGGTACCGGGCCGGGCAAGCGTTCGTTACAGGGGTCGGCGAGAAAATAATGCGGAGTGGTAATCGACTGGCTGCCCGGGGAGATGCGGCAAAGGTGCCCGCCGTTGCCACCGGCCCCAAGAATATTATCCCAACCGGCGGGAGCCTTACACCAACGCGGTTTTTGGGGCCTTGCCCGCTCCCCGATTGGTGCCTGCCAGGGGCTTATTCCTCCCGCAAGGCCACTGCCGGCCGAATGCCCGCCGCCAACCGGCCCGGATAGAAGGCGCACACGGCCGCCAGCCCGTACAGTCCCACCGCCGCCAGGGCCATCGCGGTGAGGTACACGCTGGCTTTGACCTCAAAAGCCCCAAGCAGCGGAAACTGCACCGCGATCAACAAGCCCAGCCCCAGCCCGAAGGTGGTGAGCGTCAGCGTTTCGCCTACGATGAGGCGGGCGATGGCCCCGGCCGGTGCCCCCAGCGCCCGGCGCACGCCCAGCTCGGCCCGGCGCTGATTGATGTTGAGCCACAGCACGCCGAAGAGGCCCAGCGCTACGTTGAGGAGCAGAAAGACGCTCATCACAACCAGTAAGATCGGCTGGGTCAACAGCATCTTGATCTGGCTGGCGTGCATTTCGGGCAGGGTCCGTACCCGGCTCGACCAGGTGGGGCCGATGCGCCGGACTTCGTCGGTCAGGCGCTTTTCGAGGGCGGCCCCGCTGCCGGGGGCTACCCGTAGCAGCAGCGCATCGGGCAGAAAGGCCGTATCGGCCGCGAATACCGGCTGCATCACGGCGGGCACGGGATTTTGCAGCTCGCCATCGGCGCGGTACGCCTGCACCACGCCCACTACGCGGTGCTGCTTCTTGTCGAAGCTCAGGAGCTTGCCTATCGCCTGCGCGTTGCTGGGGAAGAACGCCTGCCGCAGTCGCTCGTCTATCACGATGGAGCCGTGGGCACCCGGAGCCGCGTCACGCGGGTCGAACCAGCGGCCGGCTACTACGTTCAGGTGCAGCACTTCGCGCAGTTCGGGGCCAATGTCGAATCGGTTCACCGTCTCGACGCTGTGCACGACTTTGCCCTGGGCGTCCGTATCATCAACCGACATCTGGCTGTTGTTGAACGAAAACGGGGTGTTGGCCGCCGACACGGCCACACCCTGCACGCCGGGCAAGGCCCGCAGTCGGGCCAGCACCTGCTGCAAGGTGGCGAAGCGCTCGGCCCGCGGCTGGCTGCCAAACGCGAGGTTGACCTGCCACGCCTGCTCGTACTCGAAGCCCAGCGGCTGGCGGTAATTGGCCCAGAGGTCGACCCCGATGGTTCCTACCGCAAACAGCACCACGAAGGCCAGTAAAATTTCGACAATCAGCAGGGCATTGGCCCGGCGGCGGTTCCACATCAGGGTAAACAGGTGGCGTATCATATCGGTGAGTAGTGAATGGTGAGCGGTGAGCGGTGAGTAGTAGTTGGGGAGCGGCAACCCGCTAGCGGCCCAGCTCACCTTTGAGCGCCTTGATGGCGGGCAGCTTCGACATGCGGTAGGCCGGGTAGGCCCCCGAGAGCAGCCCGAATACCAGGGCCAGCCCCAGACCCAGCCCAAACACGCGCCCGCTCAGGGTCAACTGGGCGTAGGGAATGAAATGGCTGTCGTTGAGCAGGTGCAGCACGGCGGCGGCCAGGGCCAGTCCTAGTAGCCCACCGAGCAAGGTCAGCAGCATATTTTCGATCAGAAACTGCCCAGCCAACCGCCCGGCCGTAGCCCCGAAAGCTTTGCGCACCCCGATTTCGGTACTCCGCTCCAGCGTACGGCTCACGTTGATATTGACCAGGTTGAGGGCCGGCAGGAGCATGAATAGCAGCCCCAGGCCCAGCCAGCGCCGCCAGAAGGCGGCGGCCTCCCCGTCTTGCCCGGCGTCGTTATTATGGTCGACCATGTAGTTAGCCAGCAGGGTGCGGGCGTAGGAGCGAATTTCCTTGTACTGCTTGTCGGGCATGGGTAGGCCGGCCAGCATTCGCTGGTACTCGGCCTGCACGGCGGGCACATCGACCGCGTTACGGGCCAGGATGATAGCCTGATAATCACCCAGGTAGTCGGGGCGGCGCAGGTCGTCGGCGGTGGTGGTTACGGGTAGCCAGCACTCGGCGTAGGTGAGCTCGCGGGCGGTGGGCACGTCGGCGACCACGCCCACTACCCGGTAGGGCTGGCCGTCGAGCTGCACGGCCTGGCCCACGGCGGCGGCCTCCGAGCCAAAGCAGCGCCGGGCCACGGTGGCATTGAGCACGATGACGTGGGCCGCGTCGCGCACCTCGGCGGCGTTGTAGGGCCGCCCGGCCACGAAGTCGAAGTCGAGCACTTGCCACAGCGTAGCGTCGGTATAGCGGCGGTCGGCCTTCACCACCTGCTGGCCCACGTACAGCGCAATGTTGGTGGGAAAGGCTTCGCAAAGGGATACGGCCTGGGGTAGGCGTAGCGAGCTTACGTGGCGCTGCAAGAAGCTGTAGCCCAGCGCCGAGCTACCCTGCGTACCAGGCCCCCTCAGCACCATGCGGTTGATGAACAGCAGGCGGTCGGCGCGCCGCTCGGGTGCCCGCGCCCCCACGGCGTGGTCAAACATGGCATACACCACCACCAGCATCATCAGCGTGAAGCTGATGCCAAACAGGCTGATGCCGGTAAAAAACTTGCGCCGCTGCCAGCCGCGCCAGGCGAGTTTGAGGTAGCTTAAAAACACAGGGTTTGAGAGTTATGAGTTAGAAATTATGAGTTATGAGCTGGCTCTTGCGATGAGCTTTATGAATTGGAAATCAGATTGGCTAGCGCGTGGCATCAGCTCAATTCATAATTTCTAACTCATCATTCATAACTCCTCACGCCACTTGGCGGCCGTCGAAGAAGCGCACGAGGCGCTGGGTTTTGAGGGCCTGCTGCTCGTCGTGGGTCACCATCACCAGGGTGGTGCCTTGCTCGCGGTTGAGGCCCAGCAGCAGCTCCATTATTTCCTCGCCCATCACCGAGTCGAGGTTGCCGGTGGGCTCGTCGGCCAGGATGATTTCGGGCGCACCGGCCAGGGCGCGTGCTATGGCCACGCGCTGCCGCTGCCCACCCGAAAGCTGGGCCGGGAAGTGCCGGGTGCGGGCGCTGAGGCCGACCTTGTCGAGGGCGTCGAGGGCGCGCTTGCGGCGCTCACCGCCCCCGATGCCGGCGCGGTAGAGCAGCGGCATTTCCACGTTGTCGATAACCGAGAGGTCGTTGATGAGGTGGTAGCTCTGGAAGACGAACCCGATTTTATGGTTGCGCAGCCCCGCCAGCTCCTTGTCGGAGTAGGAGGTCACGGGCCGGCCATCAATCTCAATGGTGCCGCTGCTGGGCTCGTCGAGCAAACCCATGAGGCTGAGCAAGGTCGATTTACCGCAGCCGCTCGGCCCCATCACCGACACAAACTCGCCCCGGTTGATGGTGAGGTTGACCTGGCTCAGCGCCACGGTTTCGATGGTGCGGGTCTGGTACACTTTTTCGATGTTGGCGAGGCGGATGACGGGAGTGGCAGTTGACATGAGGATGTAGGAGTAAGCTCAGGTAAATCAAGAAAAACAAATAAGTAATGGCGCGGGGCACCCTAGCGCAGCAGACCTGGCGGGCGGGCCAGAGGTCGGCGAATAGTCGGCACGGAACACAGCCCCGCGCCATCGGGAGAAAGCATTTCAACCTCCCAAACGCCTACCCGCTCACCCTCTTACCCTACCTACTCCGCCGCCAGCGCCTGCCCGGTTTCGAAGTCAAATAACGTGAGGCCGCGCAGGCGATAGTAGGCCACCCAGCCCGCCCGCAGGGCCAGGATGTAGTTGCGCCGGGCTTGGTCTTTGGCGGCCGAGGCTAGGGTGAGGTCGGTGAGGGAGAGGCGGCCCGCCTCGTAGGTAGCGCGGGTGATGGCGTAGCGGCGCTGGGCCAGGGTGTCGGCGCGGGCGGCCAGGCGGGCCTGCCCGGCCAGGGCCGGCACCTGGGCCGCCTGCGTAAGCACGGTTTGCTCGAAAGCCCGCTCATCCTGGCTTACGGCGGCGGCGGCTTGGTCGCGGGCCAGCTCAGCGGTGCGAATGGTGGCACGGCGGCGGCCCCAGTCCACGAGCGGCAGCGCGAAGCTCAGGGCCACCTGCTGCTGATTCTGCAGGGCGAGGTAGCTCTCGCGCAGGCCGGGGGCCTGGTTGACGTAGCCGAGGTTGGCGGTGAGGGTAGCCAGGAAGCCGGTGCTGCCCCGGGCCAGGGCCACGTCGCGGGCGGCTTGCAGCTCCCGCCGGGCGAAGGCCAGCGGCGCGGCGCGGTGCTGGCGGGCCTGGGCCAGCGCCTCGGCAGGCGCCACGGCCTGGGCCGGGGCGGCAGCGGGCACGGCCAGCGGGGGGAGGGCCGTTTCGGCCGCGGTGGCCGCTTCGGCGGGCAGGGCGCAATAGGTGCGCAGGCTCACGGCGGCGGTTTCGGCGTCGAGGCGGGCTTGGGTCTGGGCCTGGCGGGCATCGAGCAGATTAAGCTCGAGCTGAAGCAGGTCGCTTTGGGAAAGCCGGCCGAGGGCGTACTTCTCGCGGCCCACGCGCAGCAGCTCGGCGGTGGCCTGGGCGTTCTGGCCGGCCACGGTAGCGGCCACCTGCTGCAAGAGCACGTCGAAAAACAGTTCCGTAACGCGCTGGGCGATGGTCTCGCGGGCTTCGAGGTACTGGCGCTGGCTTTCCTGGTAAAGTAGCGGCGCAATGCGGCGGTCCCAGCGCAGGGGGTTAAAGTAGCCCAGCGGCTGGGTGAGGCCCAGGGTAAAGGGCTGGTTGTTGTACCGCTTCTCGCGGCGGGCAAAATCATCGAAGCGCTGCACCTGCGAGCCGATGACCACCTGCCCGCCAGTGAGGCCGATGTTCTGACTCAGGTTGAGGGCCAGCAGGGAATTATTATAGCGCACGCTCTGAAACTCGGTGGTACCATCGGGCTGCACCACCGGAATAATGGCCCGGTTGAAATTGGGCACCGTGCCAGCCAGCCCCAGCTGCGGGCGGTAGCTGGCCTGGTAGGCGCGGTAAGCCCAGTAGCCGCCTTCGCGGGCCGCGCGGGCTTGCAGAGCCGGGGCCGCCGTGGCCTGGGTTTGGGCGATGAGGGCGGGCAGGGTGAGCGTCTGGGCGAGGGTATTACCCACCCAGCCCCAGCTAGCCCCGACCAGCAGCAGTCTATATAAAGCTTTCATATCAAGCAGTTTGAAATGCATCACCCCTCGCCTACCGCCCCGCGGCCAGCGCCAGCCACAGCTGCTCGCCTAATTCGGTTACCCGTTCCTGGCTGAAGTAGCAGAAAAGCACGCATGGGAATAGCAGAGAAAAGGGGGGTGGAAGAATGAGACCGCGCCGGGCTAGGGCTTGACGACCAGCTCAGGCGCGTCGGCGTAAGGCTTGGTATCAGAGATAATCAGCTCCTCCCCCGCCGCCAGCCCGCTGAGTACCTGCACGTAATCGGGGTTGCTGTCGCCGAAACGCACCACCCGGCGCACGGCCCGGCCATTGGCCAGCACGAATACCGGCTGCTCCTGCCCGCCCTGGTAAAACGGGCCGTTTTTGACGCGCAGCACGCCGCGGTGGGCGCGGGTGATCACGGCCACGTCGGCCCGCAGGTTGGCCCGCAGGGTCGGGTGGTGGTCGTTGGCCAGGGTGGCGTAGAACGTCACCACGCCCTTGTCCACGGCCGGGCTGATGCTGGCCACCGTGCCGCGCAGGTCGTTGCCGGGGCCGAGGCGCACGAGCACGGCATCGCCGGGGTGCAGCTGGTCGGCGTAGGTATCGCTGAGGGTGGCACGCACCCGGTAGCGGCTGAGGTCGGCCACGCGGGCCAGGGCATCGCCGGCCTGCACGGTGGCGCCGAGGTTGTCGTTTACCCAAGTCAGCACGCCGGGCTGCTGGCTGCTGATGTCGGCCTGGCGCAGCTTGCGGGCCTGCTCGGCAATGCTGCGCTGCTGCATCGACACGGTGTAGCCCAGCTCGCGGCGGTCGGCCTGGCTGGCCTGGCGCTGGTTGCCCAGTTGCTGGCGCTGGCGGGTGGCTTCGAGGCGGGCGGTGCGCAGGTTGAGCTCGGCCTGGCGCACCGCCTCGGCGGTACCGCCCCCGATTTCGAGCAGGTGCTGCTCGTCGCGCAGGGCCGATTGCAGGCTGCTCACTTTCAAATCCTGGGCCTGCTGCTGGGCTTGCAGGTCGGTGAGGCTGCGGGCCAGGGTGAGCTGGAGCTGGGCGTTTTTGTTCTGGTTGCGCAGCTGCTCGTCGTCGAGCTTGGCCAAGGTCGAGGCGGCCAGCTCTTTGTCGAGCTCCACGATGGTCTGCCCGGGCTGCACCCGCGCCCCCACCGCCAGCGCCACCCGCCGGATGGTACTTTGAATGGGGCTCACAATCACCGCCTCCCGGGCCGGAATTACGGTGCCGCTGGCGGTGAGCGTGGCGTCCACGTCGCCGGTTTCGACGCGGGCCGTGAGCAGGTCGCTGCGCCGCTGGCTGGGTTGCAGCACGGTGCGCAGCCCCAGCCCGGCCACCAGCAGCGCGGCCAGCGCGCCCAGGCCCAGCAACCAGGCGCGTAGCCGGCGGCGGTGCTGGGTAGTAGTTGAAATAGCTCTGTCCATTGGTGGGCAGGTAGGTAAGAGGTTCCTACTACCTAAGCCAAGGGGCGTGCCATTTAAACAATAAATTTATTATCAGCAATTTACAAACAAAACAACTTCGCTTCGCCCCGTAAAAACTGTCCATTACCGGACAGGGTGTTCAGGAATGGGCAGTAGTGCGGACTTTGCAGTCCGCGAGTCATCGAACGCATAACGCTGATAACCCCAGCGCTCGCGGACTCACAGCGTCCGCGCTACTGCTTGCTGCCCCGGAAGGCGGGCATCGTGGCTTCACCCGCCGCCGCCACGCCGCGCCGGCCCAGCACGCGCCCCGCCGTGCGCCAGAGAATGCGCAGGTCGAGCAGGAAGCTCTCGTGGTCTACGTACCAGTTATCGAACTCGAATTTTTCTTCCCAGCTGATGGCATTGCGGCCGTTCACCTGCGCCCAGCCGGTGAGGCCAGGGCGCACGAGGTGGCGGCGGGCCTGCCGGGGCGAGTACAGCGGCAAATACTGCGGTAGCAACGGGCGCGGCCCCACCAGGCTCATGTCGCCGCGCACGATGTTCCAGAGCTGGGGCAGCTCGTCGAGCGAAGTGGCCCGCAGCCAGCGGCCCAAGGCCGGCAGGCGCTGGGCGTCGGGCAGTAGCTGGCCGGTAGCGGGGTCGCGGGCCGCCGTCATAGTTTGCAGCTTGAACAACGTAAAGAGCCGGCCATTCAGCCCCGGCCGCACTTGGCGAAACAGCCAGGGGCCGCCGTTTTGCCACGCAGCCAGCCCCGCGCCCAGCACCAGCAGCGGCGCGGTCAGCACGGCCAGCGGCAGAGCTACGGCGAGGTCGAGTATGCGCTTGCCAGGGTACATGTTGGGGTGAGTTATGAGTTAGGAAGTATGAGTTATGAGTTGGCTTGGTGGGGCGTAGCAGCAGTTACGCGCGTTGTATTTGAATGAAATTCTCGCCTCAAAAAACGTCGGTCATGCTGAGTTTGCCGCAGCATCTTACCCGCACCGCTAGGGCTACGAATCCCAGCGAAGCGAGCAAGATGC
>CAJYVK010000179.1 GCA_913778455.1 uncultured Hymenobacter sp.
CCCTACATGTTGCCCGGCTACCTTTGTATGCACATTAAGCCCCTTCCCCATGAGCACCCCAACCACTACCCCGAGCAGCATCGAGGAAAACGAAATTATCCTGGGCACCGGCATGGGCCCGCTGCGCTTTGGCGCTACCATGGACGAGGTACGCACCCTGGTGGGTGAGCCCGAGGAAATCGACGAGTCGGAAGACGAGGACGAATTCGAGCACCAAGCCTGGAACTACTACGAGGACGACCACCTGCTCTCGCTGTATTTCGACCGGGAAGATGACTTCCGCCTGAGCTGCATCGAAACCGACAACCCCAATCTGCGTCTCTTCGGCGAGACCATCCACGGCCAGCCCCTGGATAAGGTGAAGGCCCTGATGCAGCGCCACGGCCAGGACGCCCCCGAAATGGAAACCATGGAAGGTGGCGAGGTACGCCTGAGCTACGAGAAGTCGATGATTGACTTGTATTTTGAAGAAGGTCGCCTGCAATTCGTCAATTTCGGCGTGTTTATCAACGACGATCTGGAGGTGCAGTGGCCCAAGTAAGCTATTGGTTCAGCCGCTAAAAATCCTTGAAAAAGCCAAATGACCAGGTAGAAGCCAAAAGTTATCCACAAAATGGGCCTTTTTGAGTGTGGATAAGTGGATAACTCGGTGAAGCTGGGATTATTCCCAGATTACCAAAATTCTCTTTGGCCAATCTACCTAGCAAAAAAGCCAACCCTAATTGGGTTGGCTTTTTTGTTGAGTTATACACAGGATTGTGGATAAGTTTGGGCCGGGTGTGGAATACTTAAGGGAGGTTGAAAATAGCCGCAATCGCTCGCCGTACTAGTTATCCACAGGTTATTCACCACTTATCCACAAGCAGTTACTTAGCCGGTGATGCTGCGGAATAGCAAGAACAGCCCGCCAGCCAGTACCATTGTAACGGGTAGGGTCAAGACCCAGGCCAGGGCGATGCTGCGTACCATTTGGGGGTTCAGGTTTTTGATACCGCGATTGGCTACCATGCTGCCCGCAATGGCCGACGACAGTACGTGCGTGGTCGATGAAGGCAGGCCGAGCTGCGTGCTGGCACCAATCATCATGGCTGCCACGAGCTCGGAGCTGGCTCCCTGGGCGTAGGTGAGGTGCTCCTTGCCGATGCGCTCCCCGATAGTCGTAACGATGCGCTGCCAGCCGATAGTCGTGCCGAAGGCCAGCGAGAGCGACACTACCAGCAGCACCCACCAGGGGGCATAGTCGGTAAAGTTTTTCATCTGCGCAATGGCTTGCTCGTAGGCAGTGCGGTCGGCAGTGCTGATGCTGACGTGCTCGGAGCCGAGCAGCTTCTTGCCGCGGTTGGCGAGGAGCAGAATATCGCGCCGAATCTCGAAGCGGGCCTGGTTGGGAAGTTCTTCGACCTTGGTCTTGCCGGCAAATATGCGGTCGAGGTCGGTGGCTTGGGCCCGCACTTCGGTAAGCAGCTGCTGGTCGGCGGCGCTCAGCTCGGCCGCGTTTACGCGGTTGATAACGTACTCAATCTTGGTGAGCGATTCGCGCAGGTCGAGCGGATTTTTGGTGCTATCCAGGGCGAAGTGTACGGGGACGATGCCAATCAGAATCAGCATGATAAGGCCCACGCCCTTCTGGCCGTCGTTGGAGCCGTGGAAGAAGCTGACCAGCGTGCAGGTCGCAATGAGGGTGAGGCGAATGAACAGGGGTGGGGGACGGCGCTTACGGGGCTCCTTAAAGATGGCTTTGCTCGGCGAGAAGCGCTTGAGCAAGAACATCATGAGAATGGTGAACGTGAAGCCCAGCAGCGGACCCAGCAGCAGGGCCAGCCCACTCTCGGTAGCCTTGCTCCAGTTGACGGCCGCGCCTTTGCCGCCGGGGAGCAGCGAAAACGCAATGCCCACGCCGAGGATGGAGCCGATGAGCGCGTGCGACGACGACGAGGGAATGCCGTAGTACCAGGTACCGATATTCCAGATGATGGCCGCCACGATGAGCGCGCCTACCATCGCAATGCCGTGGTACACGTTCTGGTCGACGAGGCTCTCAACGGGTAGCAGGTAGACGATACCCATCGCCACGGCCGTGCCACCGGCAAATACGCCAATGAAATTCCAGAACGCCGACCACACTACCGCCACCCAGGGCCGCAGGGTGTTGGTGTAGATAACGGTGGCCACGGCGTTGGCAGTGTCGTGAAAGCCGTTGACGAATTCGAATGCGCAAGCCGCGAATAAACAGATGGCTAGTAGCAGTAAGACATGAGGTTCAAGTCCGAACATATAAAATAAACCGGAGTGGGTAGCCGGCCTACAAAATTAGCCCAGCGTGAAGCAAGCCCCATGTTACCGAATCATTACTTGACCGCAGATTTAACTGATTTAACGGATTGCGCGGATACGCCCACCGGCCTGCGGCGGGTGCCTGTGGTGAGACTTGGCCAAGATGCAGCGATTACTCATGGGCCGCCGGCCAAACAAGTGCCGCCCAGAATCGTGGCGAAGCCAAGTCAAGCCCAATCTTTAACCGGGTAGTCAGCCCGCTTTAGCGGGCGTATCCGCGCAATCCGTTAAATCAGTTAAATCTGCGGTCTAACTTTGCTGCTTATGAGCAAGCCCGCATCTACTTCGCCCACTGCTGAGAACACGCAGCTAAAAGATATTGTCGCCCACGCCAAGGAATACGGTTTCGTATTTCAGTCGTCGGAAATCTACGACGGCCTGGCCGCCGTGTACGACTACGGCCCCAACGGCGTAGAGCTGAAAAACAACCTCAAGCGCCTGTGGTGGGAAGCCATGACCCAGTTGCACGGCAACGTGGTGGGCATCGACGCGGCTATCTTCATGGAGCCCCGCACCTGGGAGGCCAGCGGCCACGTGGCGGGCTTCAACGACCCGCTCATCGACAACCTGGACAGCAAGAAGCGCTACCGCGCCGACGTACTCGTGGAAGAGAAAGCCGCCGAGTACGAAAAAGCCGGTGACCCGGCCCGCGGCGCCGCCCTCACCGCTGAGCTCGGCCGTCTGCTCACCGAAAACGATTTGGCCGGCGTGAAGCAGCTCATCATCGACGAGAAAATTACCTGCCCCATCTCCGGCACCGCCAAGTGGACCGACGTACGCCAGTTCAACCTGATGTTCTCGACCCAGGGCTCGGCCGTGGATTCGGAGGCCCCGCCCGTGTACCTGCGCCCCGAGACGGCCCAGGGTATTTTCGTGAACTTCCTGAACGTGCAGAAGTCGGCGCGGATGAAAATTCCGTTCGGCATCGCGCAGATTGGCAAGGCGTTCCGCAACGAGATTGTGGCCCGGCAGTTCATCTTCCGCATGCGCGAGTTTGAGCAGATGGAAATGCAATTCTTCGTGCGCCCTGGTACCGAAGGGGAGTGGTACGACACCTGGAAGGCGGCCCGCCGCCGCTTCCACGAAGCCATCGGCCTGCCGGCCGAGAAACTGCGCTTCCACGACCACGACAAGCTGGCCCACTACGCCAAGGCCGCCGTGGACATCGAGTACGAATTCCCCTTCGGCTTCAAGGAAATCGAGGGCATCCACTCGCGCTCCGACTTTGACCTGACCCAGCACCAGAACCTGAGCCGGAAGAAGCAGCAATACTTCGACAACGATCTCGACCCGGCCACCGGCAAGCCCTACGGCAACTACGTGCCCTACGTAGTTGAAACGTCGGTCGGGGCCGACCGCCTGTTCCTGGCCACCATGTGCCAAGCCTTCCAGGAAGAAACCATTACCGAGGGCGAAGGCGAGGCTCAGACCACCAAAACCCGCACCTTCCTCAAGCTGCACCCGGCCGTGGCTCCCATCAAGGCCGCCATTTTCCCGCTGGTGCGCAAGGATGGGATGCCCGAGAAAGCCCAGCAGATTTTCGACGACCTGCGCTTCGATTTCCGCCTGGTAATCGAGGACAAGGACGCCATCGGCAAGCGCTACACTCGCCAGGATCTAATCGGCACGCCGTTTTGTATCGTAGTAGACGGCCAGACCCTCGAAGATGATACCGTAACCGTGCGTCACCGCGATACCCGCGAGCAAACCCGGATGCCCATCAGCGCATTGCGCAGCTACATTGGCGAGGCGGTAAGCTTTAAAACGGTGTTTGCGAAGCTGTAATTCTCTTAGTTACGCCGCTGTGGAACTCTGATCGGAGGTAAGCAGCTTTCGACTATGCAGGTATTGACGAAGCGGGCGCTACGGGAATTTGGACTCCTACATCCCGATGTAGCAGCTGACATACTGCAATGGTTTGATGCTGTGGAGGCGGCCGATTGGGAAAATGGAGCAGCCGTGCGAGCTTTTGACCGCACGGCTGACTACGTTGGTGGCGACCGCTGGGTATTCAACCTGCGTCGTAATCGCTACCGACTGGTTGTGCGAATTTTCTTTCCGGCTCGGCAGGTGTATGTGCGCTTCATTGGTACTCATGCTGATTATGACCGTATTGTTGATATCACCACCATTTAGCTAGCCCCATCATGGATATCAATACCGAAGCCGAGTACCAACAGGCCATGCACCGCCTCGAGTACCTGCTTGACCACGAGCCTACTAACGTAGCTGAAATTGCGGCGCTAGGCAATGTGGTAAACGCGTATGAGAATAATAACGGCCACCGGCCGTTAGCCCCCAACTCACTCGTTGCCCGACTAGAGCGGGAGCGGCTGGAGCGGCAACTCAACGAGCAGCAACTAGCTGAGCTCCTCGGAATCAGCCCTGATAGCCTGCGCGCCGTACTCAACGGCCAGCAGCTTATCGACCTGGATTTAGCCAAGCGGCTCCATAGCCGTTTGGGTATTCCGGGCGATTTTATTCTGGAAGCAGCCTAGCTGGCGCGCTGTTTTCGTGTACGTTGTTCTTTATTCCAAAAGCCTATGTGGGGACATATCGCCCTCTTTATCATCAAGTACCGGCAGTGGTTGCTGGGCCTGATTGCGCTCTTTACCGTGACCATGGCCTGGTTTGCCAAAGACGTGGAAATGACCTACGACTTTGCCCAGGTGGTGAGCCCGAAGGACCCCGACATGGTGTACTTCCAGCAGTTCAAAAAAACCTTCGGAGAGGATGGCAACATCCTCGTGCTGGGGATGCAGGACAGCTCGGTGTACCAGCTCGGGAAATTCAACCAGCTGCACCAGCTTACCGATACCCTGGCCAAGGTGGAGGGCGTGAGCGGCGTGCTCGGTATTCCGCGCCTCATCCAGATCGAGAAGGATACGGTAAACTCAAAGTTTGTAACCGCGCCTATTTTCAAGCAAGCCCCGCGCACGCAGCACGAGCTCGACTCGCTGATGCGGGTGGTAAACAACATTGAGTTTTACAAGGGGCAGATTATCGCCCCCCGCAGCGGGGCCACGCTGCTGGCCGTGACGCTCGACCCGGCCTACCTCAACTCCAACCGCCGACAGGCCGTGATGAATAACATCCTGGGCCACGCCGAGCAGTTTGAGAAAGTCACCGGCATCAAGATGCACTACGCGGGCCTGCCCTACGTGCGTGCCACGATGACGAGCAAAGTGGCCGGTGAGATGAAGTTCTTCGCCATCCTGGTGGTGGCGGTGATGGGCGTCACGCTGTTCATGTTCTTCCGCACATGGTCGGCGGTGGTGTTTCCGCTGCTGGTGGTGATGTGCGTGATGATCTGCTGCGTGGGTAGCATCGTGCTGCTGGGGTATAAGATCAATCTGCTGACGGGCCTGATACCTAGCATTCTGGTAGTTATCGGGGTGCCCAACTGTACGTATCTGCTCTCGCGCTACCACTACGACTACCGCAAATCGGGCAATCAGATTCTGGCCATGACGCGGGTAATCCGCAAGATTGGTCTTATCACGCTCATGAACAACCTCACCACGGCCATCGGCTTCGTGGTGTTCACGTTCACCGACATCGCCATTCTCTACCAGTTTGGCATGGTGGCGACGATTAATATTTTCATCGCCTTCGCCATCAGCTTCATCATGATTCCGGCGGTATTTACCTACCTGCCGCCGCCCACTGAGAAGCAGCTGGAGCACCTTGATTCGAAGCCCCTGCTGGGTATTATTCACTTCCTCGACCACGTGGTGCTGCACCGCCGCGGCACGGTGTACCTGGCCGCGCTGGGCTTGTTAGTAATTGCCGGCCTCGGTATCCGCAAGATTGAGGCCGTGTCGTACATGGTCGATGACCTGCCCAAGTCGAGCACGGTGAACACTGATTTGGAATTTTTCCAATCGCATTTCAGCGGGGTGATGCCGCTGGAGTTCGTGGTGGATACGGGCAAGCCCAAGGGGCTGCTCAAACTGCCCAATTTGCAGAAAATCGACCAGTTTGAGAAGTTCCTGCGGGCCCAGCCCGAACTGTCGCCGCCCATCAGCATGGTCACGTTTATCAAGGCGGCGACTCAGGCGTTTTACAACGGCGAGCCCGAGTTTTACCGCCTGCCCAACAACGACGACAAAAACTTCATCCTGAGTTACCTGGCTAATTCGCAGGGTGGGGCCACCACCAACGCCCCCGATTCGACCAAAACCACCGTGGCCCAGGGGACGGCCGGTGCCTCCATGAATAAGCTGCTGCACAGCTTCGTGGACGAAAAATCGCAGAAAGCCCGGGTGAGCCTCAAAATCGCTGACATTGGCTCGCACAAGCTCGATACGCTGGTAGACCGCCGCATCGAGCCCGCCATGAAGCGCATCTTCGCCAACTCGGGCATGACGGTGCGCCGCACCGGTACCACGGTGATTTTCACCAAGGGCAACGAGTACGTGATCGGCACCCTACGCGAGAGCCTGATGTGGGCCTTTGGCCTGGTGGCGGTGGTGGTACTGCTGCTGTTCCGCTCGGTGCGCACCATTTTCTACGCGCTCATTCCCAATATCTTCACGCTGGCCATCACCGCGGGAATCATGGGCTATTTTGGCATCGCGCTCAAGCCCGCTACGGCGCTCATTTTCGTGATTGCGCTGGGTATCGACGGCGATAACTCCATTCACCTGCTGGCCAAGTTCCGGCAGGAAATGGCGATGGCGGGCCGCACCGTGACGGAGGCCATTACCAATACGATGGTGGAGGCTGGCACCAGCATGATTTACACCAGCATCGTGTTGTTCTTGGGCTTCAGCATCTTTGCCTTCAGCGAGTTTGGCGGTACCAAGGCGCTGGGGGTACTCATGGGAGCCTCGCTGCTGATAACCAATTTCTCCAACCTCGTGCTACTACCCACGCTGCTCGTGACCTTTGAGCACGCCAAGGATGAGAAAATCCCCGGTGATGCGCCCATTCGCCACTACGACGAGAACTACCACGAGGAAGATGACGACATGGACCAGAACTTGCAGCGCCTAAGCGTGGAGCATTCCCGGACCAGAACGACCTAGATTACTTGTTAACCACCGAATTGTCGTGCAGAGCGTAGCGCAGCATCTCGCGTGCTGACGCCAGGGTGACGAACCCAACGAAGCGAGTGAGAGGCTGCGCTACGCCCCGCGTGACAAACGAAAAAAGCTAACAGCTAGCAGCTAATCGCTAACAGCTAAATCAACAATGACCTACCCCGAATACAAGCAGCCGCTCGACTACGCCAAGCTCGCCAACGATGTGCGGGCCTACTGGGACGCCAACGGCATCTTTGAGAAGAGCGTGAGCAGCCGCGAGGGCCAGCCCACGTTCGTGTTTTACGAGGGCCCGCCCTCGGCCAATGGCCAGCCCGGCATCCACCACGTAATGGCGCGGGCGGTGAAGGATATCTTCTGCCGCTACCAGACGCAGCTCGGCAAGCAGGTACCCCGCAAGGGCGGCTGGGATACCCACGGCCTGCCCATCGAACTGCAAGTAGAGAAGGAGCTGGGCATCACGAAGGAAGATATCGGCCACAAAATCAGCGTTGAGGAGTACAACCAGCGCTGCCGCGAAACCGTGATGCGCTACAAGGCGCAGTGGGACGAGTTGACCCAGCAAATGGGCTACTGGGTAGACCTCGACAATCCCTACATCACCTTCGAGCCCGAGTACATCGAGAGCTGCTGGGCCTTGCTCAAAAAGCTCTACGACAAGGGATTGCTGTACAAAGGCTACACCATCCAGCCGTACTCGCCGGCCGCTGGCACCGGCCTCAGCTCGCACGAGCTGAACCAGCCCGGTACGTACAAGGACGTGAAGGATACGACCATCGTGGCGCAGTTTAAGGTGGTGCGCGACGCGGCTTCGGAGAAGTTGTTTGCTAGCGGTAGTGAAGGCAATACGTACATCCTAGCATGGACGACTACGCCCTGGACGCTACCCGCCAACACGGGCCTGGCGGTAGGTAAAAACATTCCTTACGTACTGGTCTCAACCTTCAATCCCTACACCGCCGCGCCGATCCGGGTAGTGCTGGCGAAGGCATTGGTGAGCAAATATTTCTCTGA
This sequence comes from uncultured Hymenobacter sp., assembly GCA_913778455.1. Taxonomy (GTDB): domain Bacteria; phylum Bacteroidota; class Bacteroidia; order Cytophagales; family Hymenobacteraceae; genus Hymenobacter. Next base: position 8,394 of record CAJYVK010000179.1, read on the forward strand.
AAAAGGTGCCGCCGCTCCTTTTGAAGGCTATGCCGAAGGTGATAAGAAAGTGTTGCCTTGGCGCGTAGAAGCCGAGTTTACTGGTGCTGATTTGGTAGGTATCCACTACGAGCGCCTATTTGGTACCGAAGCCGGTTTCCCGCATTTCGAAGGCGAGGGAAATGGCTTCCGCGTCATTCCAGGCGACTTCGTGACGACGGAGGACGGTACCGGCATCGTGCACATCTCGCCCACCTTCGGCGCGGATGACTTCCGGGTAGCGCAGTTCAACGGCATCCCCGCGCTGCTGGTGGCCGACGACCAGGGCAAGCTCGGCCCCATCGTGGACCGCACCGGCCGCTACGTGGCCGAAATGGGCGAGTTTGGCGGCCGCTGGGTGAAGAACTACGACGGCCACGACCAGAGCGGGGCCGACTATAAAACGCTGGACGAGAGCATCGCCATCAAGATGCGGCGCGAGGGTACGGCCTTCAAAACCGAGAAGTACGAGCATACTTACCCGCACTGCTGGCGCACCGACAAGCCGGTGCTCTACTACCCGCTCGACTCGTGGTTTATCAAAACCACGGCCGTGAAGGACCGCCTCATCGAGCTCAACAAAACCATCAACTGGAAGCCCGAGAGCACCGGTACCGGCCGCTTCGGCAACTGGCTCGAAAACCTGGTGGACTGGAACCTCAGCCGCTCGCGCTATTGGGGCACGCCGCTGCCCATCTGGCGCACCCAGGACCGCACCGAGGAAATCTGCATCGGCAGCGTCGCCGAGCTGAAGGCGGAGATTGACAAGGCCGTCGCGGCCGAAATCATGACACACAACCCCTACGCCAACGGGGAAAAAATCGACCTGCACCGCCCGTACGTCGATGATATTTTCCTGGTCTCGCCCAGCGGCCAGCCCATGTACCGCGAGCCCGACCTCATCGATGTGTGGTTCGACTCAGGCGCGGTACCGTACGCGCAATGGCACTACCCATTTGAAAATCAAGAGATTTTCAAAAAGAACTTTCCCGCCGACTTCATCGCCGAAGGTGTAGACCAAACGCGCGGCTGGTTCTTCACGCTGCACGCGCTAGCCGTGATGCTGGAAGACTCGGTAGCTTTCAAAAACGTGATTGCCAATGGCTTGGTGCTGGATAAAAACGGCAACAAGATGAGCAAGCGCCTCGGCAACGCCGTGGACCCGTTCGCCACCATCGCGCAGTTCGGCCCCGACGCCACCCGCTGGTACATGATTTCGAACGCCCCGCCGTGGGATAACCTCAAGTTCGACCAGGCGGGCATTACGGAAGTGCAGCGTAAGTTTTTCGGGACGCTCTTCAATACGTATTCGTTTTTCACGCTGTACGCCAATCTCGACGGCTTCCAGGTGCGCGAGTTTGATCTCGTACCGGTGAGCGAGCGCACCGAGCTTGATCGCTGGATTTTAAGCAAGCTACAATCGCTGATTGCGGAGGTGCGTGGTCATCTGGACAATTACGACCCCACGAAGGCCGCCCGTGCCATCCAGGAGTTTACCACCGACCAGCTTTCTAACTGGTACGTGCGCCTTTCGCGCCGCCGCTTTTGGAAAGGTGAGCTAACGACCGACAAAAAAGCCGCTTACGAAACGCTGCATCAGTGCCTGCTAGGGGTGGCGCAGTTGATGGCACCTATCGCGCCCTTCTTCGCCGACTGGCTGTATCAGAACATGACGCAGCACCTTCGGGCCGAGGCATTAGAAAAAAATACACCCCTGGCCCCCGAGTCAGTGCATCTAACCCTATTGGCCCAGGCCCAGGAGCAACTCATCGATAAGGCGCTGGAAGAGCGGATGGAGCTGGCCCAGCGCATCAGCTCGCTCACGCACTCGCTGCGCAAGAAGTCGGTGCTGAAGGTGCGCCAGCCCTTGCAGCGCATCCTGGTGCCGGTGTTGAATGAGACGACCAAGGAGCAGGTTGGCAAGGTCGAAGACCTGATTTGCGCCGAGGTCAACGTGAAGCACGTGGAGTTTCTGGACGACACGAGCGGCGTGCTGGTGAAGTCGGTAAAGCCCAATTTCAAGCGCCTGGGCCAGGTCTACGGCCCGCGTTTGAAGGCCGTGGGTGCCCGCATCCAAACCCTGACCGCCGACGAGCTCAGCCAGCTGGAAAAGCAAGGCGAGCTGGCTGTGGAAGTGGAAGGTGAAACCCTTACGCTGCACCTCGACGAGGTGGAAATTCGCACCCAGGATCTGCCCGGCTGGCTGGTGGCTACTGATGGCCCGCTCACCGTGGCCCTCGACGTGACGCTCACTGAGGAGCTGCGTCAGGAAGGTCTGGCCCGCGAGCTCGTCAACCGCCTTCAGAACCTGCGCAAAGACTCGGGCCTCGAAGTGCAGGACCGCATCAACGTGCAGCTGGCTGATAGTGCGCCCGCTGAGCTGCAAGCCGCCGTGGCCGCGTTTGGCGACTATATCCGTGAGGAAGTGCAGGCCCAGCGCCTGGTCTTCGTACCCGAAGTAGCGGGTGGCGCGGTACTGGAGTTCGACGACTTCTCGGTGCCCGCCAAGGTAGAAGTGGTAACTGCTTGAATGTGAGCAACCCGGCCGCGCCTACCAGCGCGGTCGGGTTTTCCCGCGCACAACGCCTGGCACCAGCCGTTTTCAAAGGTTCTGAAACCTGATAATTCAGTATAAAACAGTACAAAGTAACTTGAGTTTCACTAGTGCAGCCTGATTCGCCCGAAGCCTCCTTTTCCCAGCCCCTGCGCTACCCGGCGCGGCGCGGCAGCGTCCTGCCCTTCTTTCTGCTAGCCCTGCTGATTATTGGTATCGACCAGCTTTCCAAATATTTGGTGCACAGGCATATGCAGCCAGGACTAGCGGGCGAGATTCCGCTGCTTGGCAATTGGTTTAAGCTGCACTACACCCTGAATCCCGGCATGGCCTTCGGTGTGGAATTGCTGCCGCCGCCCTACGGCAAGCTGCTGCTCACGGCGTTTCGCATTTTGGCGGCGGGCGGCATCAGCTACTACATGGTGTATTTATGGCGGCACCGGGCGGCGGCGGGCTTCATTGCCTGTATGGCGCTCATCCTGGGCGGGGCCGTGGGCAACGTGATTGACTCGATTTTCTACGGCGTCATCTACCATAATGCGCCGTTTGGCTCGCCGACGCCGTGGTTTTTCGGGCAGGTTATCGACATGATTTACGTGGATATCTACGAAGGCTTCCTGCCCGCCTCATGGCCCATTATCGGAGGGAAGTACATGTCGCTCTGGCCGATTTTCAACCTCGCCGATTCGTCCATCTTTATTGGTGTAGCGCTTATTCTACTGCTGCAAGGCCGCTTTTTTAAGCAGACTGAGCAAAACACGGCGGCCGCGTCAGCCGTGCCCCCAGCCTCAGAGCCAGCCTAGCCGCCTCTGCCCACGCAAACGTCTGTCATGCTGAGCTTGCGAAGCATCTTATCACGCCCAGCCTGGGCCGACAGGATAAGACGCCTCGCTAGCCAGCATGACAGACGTTTTATGTTGTAGTTTGCTGCTAAATCTTGCCTCATGCCTTTACTCACCGTTGAAAACCTGACCATCGATTTTCATTCGCAGCGCGGCCACACCCGCGCCGTGGCTGGCGTGTCGCTGGCGGTGAACAGGGGAGAGGTCGTCGCCATCGTGGGCGAATCGGGCTCGGGCAAGTCGGTAACCTCGCTGGCCCTGCTCGGGCTGCTGGCCAAGCCCGCCGCCCGCATCGAAGGCGGCACGGCTCGCTTCGAATCGGAGAAGCTGGGCGAGGTCGATTTGCTGCAACTTTCCGAAGAGGAATTGCAGCAGGTGCGGGGCAACGACATCAGCATGATTTTTCAGGAGCCGATGACTTCTCTGAATCCTGTGCTGACCTGCGGGTATCAGGTAGTAGAAGCGCTATTGCTGCATACCTCATTAACTAAACAGGAGGCTGAAGCACGGACCATCGAGCTGTTCACCGAAGCGCAGCTGCCCCGCCCGGCCCAAATCTTTAAAGCCTACCCGCACGAAATCAGCGGCGGCCAGAAGCAGCGGGTGATGATAGCCATGGCCATGGCCTGCCGCCCGGCCCTGCTCATTGCCGACGAGCCCACTACGGCCCTCGACGTGACGGTGCAAGCCCGCATCTTGCAGCTCATCCGTGACCTGCGCCGCGAACACGGGACGGCCGTACTATTCATTACCCACGACCTCGGCGTAGTGGCCGAGATTGCCGACCGCATCCTGGTGATGTACCGGGGCCGGGTAGTGGAGCAAGGTTCGGTGCTCGATATTTTCACCAAACCGCAGCATCCCTATACCAAAGGACTGCTGGCCTGCCGGCCGCACCTGTCCATCGGCAAGGCGCGGCTACCGGTAGTGGCCGACTTTATGGCCGTCGATGGAGCGGGTAATCTAGTGGCGCGGACCGGTGGGGGAGGGGAGGAGCCCTTAAAATCGCCCGTCGCGCAGTTACGGACTAATTCTGACACTTCCAAAACGTTCCCCGTGGAACAAATTTCACGTTCCACGGCCGTACAGCCTCTGCTTCAAGTCGAAAACCTGCGCGTGTACTTCCCGATTCGCAAAGGATTTTTCGCCCGCACCACTGAATTTGTCAAAGCGGTGGATGATGTCAGCTTCGCCATCTACCCCGGAGAAACGGTAGGGCTGGTGGGCGAGTCGGGCTGCGGCAAGACTACGCTGGGCCGCACCCTGCTGCGCCTCACGGAACCAACGGCCGGTCGCATCCTGTTTGAAGGTACTGACTTGGCGGCGCTATCGGCCAGCGAGCTGCGCCATCGGCGGCGCGAGTTTCAACTGGTGTTTCAAGACCCGTACGCGGCGCTAAACCCGATGCTCACCGTGGGCGAAGCCATTCTGGAACCCTTGCGGGTGCACGGGGTCGGCGGTACGCGGGCCGAGCAAAAGACGCGGGTGCGTGAGTTGCTGCGTACGGTGGGGCTGAGCGAGGACGCCGAGCAGCGCTACCCGCACGAGTTTAGCGGGGGCCAGCGGCAGCGCATTTGCATTGCGCGGGCGCTGGCGCTACGGCCCAAGCTCATCGTGTGCGACGAGTCGGTGTCGGCGCTCGACGTGAGCGTGCAGGCGCAGGTGCTCAATCTGCTCAACGACCTCAAGCGCGACCTGGGGATTACCTATCTCTTCATCACGCACGACCTGTCGGTAGCTCGCTTCATGAGCGACCGCCTGTTGGTGATGAGCCAGGGCCGCCTCGTGGAAAGCGGCCCGGCCGCCGAGGTGTATAACCATCCGCAAAATTCCTACACGCAACAGCTACTAGCAGCCATTCCCAGTGACGATCCCGCCCGCATCGCGGCCCGGGTGCAACTGTGAAACGGAGTGGCGCTCCGTTTCGCCTGAAGGGATCTGGTCGCTGAGCAAAGACTTTCTTTACTCCGAGCTAGCTCGCCGCCTGCCAAACGGAGTGCCACTCCGTTTTACAGATTCTCTCTATGCATTTCATCTACCCCTGCCTGCCCTACCACCCGCGTACCGTCGACCCACTCTGGGCGCCAGAGTACGAATGGGCACGGGCGCAGGGGCTGGTCACCGGGCTGGTTGATCTGGACAACGACAAGATCTGGCTGCCAACCCCGGCCCAGCCAACGCGCGCCATCTACCGCGGCTGGATGCTAACGGCTGCTGAGTACGAGCGACTGGCCCGGCTGCTACCCCTGGCAATAACTCCGGCCGAATACCTGGCTTCGCACCACGCCACCGGCTGGTACGAGGCCGTGGCCGCCCATACTTTTCCGAGTCGCTTCCTGACGGAGCCAGTCCCGCTGGATTTCTCCGCTGGCCGACGCTACTTTGCGAAGAGCCTGGTAAAATCGTTCGGGGCCGATTCGGTGCTGGCAAGCCAGGAGCAGCTTACTAATTGTTGGCAGCAGTATGAGCTGCCGGTCGGCACACCGCTTTTCGTGCGCGATTTTGCGGAGCTGAAGCCTGCCTCAGAACGCCGCTTTTTTGTGGTGGGCGGACAGGCTTTCGGGGCCAGCGGGGCAGCGTTGCCGGAGATACATCGGGCAGCAGTGCTTGCTCTCCGGCCCCGGTTGTTCTACTCGCTCGATGTGGCCGAAACGGTAGCGGGCCAGCCGGTGTTAGTGGAAGTGGGCGACGGGCAGGTATCGGATTTGAAGGAATGGCCGGTGGCCGAATTCGGCCACCGCGTCTTGTGCGCCCTGGCTGCGGCCAACATTGCGCCGTAGAATAGCGTTGAATTTTGCGGGGGCTCTTAGGCCCCCGCAACCCCACCGCGAGCTCCAGCTCGTTGCTTTTTATTTCTCTTGCCAGGCTGGAGCCTGGTGCTACTGGTCGCCTCCGTCAATCTTAAAGCAAGCTGTCTGGCGGCCGTCTTATTTACCCATGAAAAACCCTAAAGACTCCGCCGCCCCCCGCGCCGCTCGCGCGAAGGCGGCCCCCGCCGGCCTCAGCCAGGACATCGTGTACCGGCAGTTTGCCGATAACCCCGGCAAGGTGCTCGGCTACCGGCAGCTCTCGCGCCGACTAGGCATTACTACCAAGGCCCAGCGCGACGAGCTGTTCGACCACCTCAAAGTGCTGCGCCGCCTGGGCCGCATTGAGCTAATGCAAAACGACGAATACCGGCTGGGTAACCCCACCGACCTCCAGGTGGCGGCGGCTACCTCCAAGGGCCGGAAAACCGCTAAAAAAGTGGTGTCCCAGGAAGCCGCTCCGACTATCCTCCCCGACGACGAATTCGGCCAAGATCCGGTTGTGCACCGCCGCCGCTCGGCAGGATTCGACCACGTAGGCGAAGGGTCTGACCGACCTCGCCGCGACAGCAATACCGTTATCGGAACGGTGTCGCTGGCCACGCCGCGCTTTGCCTTCGTGGTGCGCGAGGACGGCGAGGGCGACGATATCCGCGTCTACACCGACCAGCTGCGCTACGCGCTGGATGGCGATTTGGTGCGGGTCCGGCTGCGGGGTGTCCGCGATGGCCGCCTGACCGGCGACGTGGTAGAAGTCATCAAGCGGCAGCGCACTGAGGTGGTCGGCCGCTTACAGCTGCACGGCTCCATCGGCTTCGTGAAGCCCGACAACCGCAAGTCGTACTTCGACGTGCTGGTGACGCCCGAGGGGCTGGGCGACTCGCGCAATGGTGACAAAGTGCTGGTGCGGATTACCGCGTTTCCCGAGCACGAAGTGCTGGGCCACCCGGCCGGCACTATCGTGCGCAACTTCGGTGCGGCTGGCCAAAACGAGGCCGAGATCAACGCCATCATGGCGGAGTTCGGCTTGCCCTTCGAATTTCCGAGCGCAGTGGAGGAGGAGTCGGAAGCCATTCCGCAGGAGATTACGGCCGACGAGATCAAGCGCCGCCGCGATTTCCGGCCCATCACCACCTTCACCATCGACCCCGATAACGCCAAGGATTTTGACGATGCGCTCAGCATTCGGCAGCTCGAAAACGGACACTGGGAAGTGGGCGTGCACATCGCTGACGTAACCCACTACGTGCGCCTCGGCACTGAGCTGGAGCGCGAGGCCAAGCACCGCGCCACCTCGGTCTACCTGGTGGACCGCGTGATCCCGATGCTACCCGAAAACCTCTCGAACGGGCTCTGCTCGCTACGGCCCCATGAAGACAAGCTGACTTTTTCGGCCGTGTTCGAGTTCGACGAGAAGGGCAAGATTCACGAGTCGTGGTTTGGTAAAACCATCATTCACTCCGACCGCCGCTTCACCTACGAGGAGGCGCAGACGCGCATCGAGACCGGCGAGGGCGACTACGCCGACGAAATCAATATCCTCAACGGCATCGCCAAGCAGCTGTCGGCGGCCCGCTTCAAAAAGGGTGCGATTAGCTTCGAAACCCAGGAGGTGAAGTTCAAGCTGGGCGAGGACGGCACCCCGCTGGGCGTGTACGTGAAGGAGCGCAAGGACGCGCACAAGCTCATCGAGGAGTTCATGCTGCAAGCCAACAAAGGCGTGGCCGAGTACGTGTTCAACAAGCGCCGCACCAAGCCGCGCCTCACGATGGTGTACCGCACCCACGATGCGCCCGACCCCGAGCGCCTCGAAAACTTCGCGTTGTTCGCCCAGAAATTCGGTCACAAGCTGAACCTCGCCAATCCTAAAAAAGTCAGCACCGAGCTTAATAAGCTCAGTGAAGACGTAGTGGGCCGGCCCGAGCAAAACGTGATTCAGGGCCTGGCCATCCGCTCCATGTCGAAGGCCATTTACACCACCGAGCCGCTGGGGCACTTCGGGCTGGCCTTTGCGCACTACTCGCACTTCACTTCGCCCATCCGTCGCTACCCCGACATGATGGCCCACCGCCTGCTGGAGCACTACCTCGAAGGCGGCAAGAACGTGGACGCCGAGCCGGTGGAGGAGGAGTGCAAGCACTCGTCGCGCCGCGAGAAGCTGGCTGCCGATGCCGAGCGGGCCAGCATCAAATACAAGCAGGTCGAGTACATCGGCAAGCACGTGGGCGAGCAATTCACGGGCGTAGTATCGGGCCTCACGGAGCGCGGCATCTACGTCGAGATTGAGGAAAACAAGTGCGAGGGCATGGTCCGGATTTCCGACATCCCCGGCGATACCTGGGAGCTCGACAAGGAGAACTACCGCATCGTGGGCCGGGGCTCGAAGCGCATTATTCAGTTCGGCGACGAGCTGCAAGTCATCGTGACTTCCGCCAACCTGCTCGACCGCACCATCGACATGGAGCTGGTCGATAACCGCCCCGAACATGTGAAGCAGCGCGAGCGTGCCGAGCGCGAGGCCAGCCGCTACGAGCGCGGCGGTCGGGGTGGCAGAGGTGGCAAAGGTGGGAAGAGCAGTGGTAAGTATCGTCGTTAGAAATGCGACTCGTCAAATACACTTTCTCTGCCCTCGGGCTATTATGGTTAACAATAATAACCTCTCCTTACAAGCGGCACTACGGGCAGGACGGCCACCAGTACTTTGATGATGACGCCATTTTCTTTGGTCTGGCGCTCTCACTATTTTTTCTAGTTGTGCATGGCCTGAGCATCTGGCTGACCGCTTACGTAGTCCGCGAACGCCGACCCGAAAGAGCTGATTTGATAGCTGGTATTTGCTATCTCTTGCTGGCTGGCTACTATCTCTATCGTGCCAATAGCACTGCGGCGCTGCACGAGTATTAACCCTCTGCGCAGTCGTCTTCCTTTATCGGCCCTGTATCGCGCGATACAGGGCCGTTTTGTTGTCAACGCACTAGGGGCGCTATTGAGCAGCAAGCCACGCCAGGTCTTCAGGTGGCCTCGTAAGCAGCAGGCAAGCCCGGCACCGAAGAGTGGTTTGCTTGCGGTCGGTTCCCCGTCTTCAGCGTAACCGGAAAGTAAGGTGCCTCTCCACGAGGTAAGCCCACAGCCTACCTTTGCCACCGTGCAAACCGACCTTTCGACCCTCCTGAATCAAGCCCTCGCCCAGCTTGACTACGGCCAGCAACCGGCCGCTCTCTACGACCCCATTCGCTACATCATGGGCCTCGGCGGGAAGCGCCTGCGGCCCCTGCTCACGCTACTCGGCGGGCAGCTTTTTACCGATGACCTGGCCCCGCTGGTGAAGCCTGCCCTAGCCACCGAGGTCTTCCACAACTTCACCTTGGTGCACGACGACCTCATGGACCAAGCCCCGTTGCGGCGCGGCCAGCCCACGGTCCACGAGAAATGGAATGCCAGCACGGCCATCCTCTCGGGCGACGTGATGCTGGTGCGAGCCTACGAGCTGCTCTTCGAAAACGTGCCCGCTGCCGTGCTGCCCCAGGTGCTACGCCGCTTCTCGCAGACTGCCGCCGAGGTGTGCGAGGGCCAGCAGTGGGACATGAATTTTGAGACCGAGACCACCGTCACCATCCCGCAGTACCTCGATATGATTCGGCTTAAGACGGCCGTGCTCCTGGGCTTCGCCTTGGAGCTGGGAGCCGTGCTCGCCGGGGCCAGCGCCGCCGATGCCGAGCACCTGCGGCAGTTTGGCACCGACATCGGCTTGGCCTTCCAGCTCCGCGACGACCTGCTCGACGTGTACGGCGACGCCGCCACCTTCGGCAAGCGAGTAGGGGGCGACATCATCTCTGACAAGAAAACTTTCCTCCTGCTCACCGCCCAGGCCCAGGCCGGCGAGGCCCAGCAGGCCACGCTCGCCCGGCACATCGGTCAGCCCGTATCCGATGCCGAAGCCAAGGTTGCGGCCGTGCGCGGGGTGTACGACGAGCTGGGTATCCGCCCCCAAACCGAGGCGCTCATCAACCAGTATTTCGAAGCAGGGCTGCTGCACCTAGAGCGCATAAGCGTGGACGCGGCCCGTAAAGAGCCCCTGCGCCGGCTGGCCTTGCAACTGCTAGAACGCGAATCGTAGCCCCCGTAGGGTAAGCTTTAGCTTGCCTTACGTCAGACGGGCCGCGGCTTACCTTACGCCGGGCAAGCTAAAGCTTATCCTACACTCCCCATGCTTTCCCCTATTCTCATTCTCATCGGCCTCACGGTGGCCGTCTCCGCCTACGCCTGGTCTAACCATGATCTGCACGAGGCCTGGATAATGCGGCCCTACGTGATGGCCCGCAACGGGCAGTGGTACCGCCTGCTCACCTCCGGCTTCTTGCACGCCGACTTGGCGCACCTTTTCTTCAACATGTTTGCCTTTTACTCCTTCAGCCCGCTCGTGCTCGCTACGCTGGCCCAGGGGTACGGGTCGGGGGTGGGGCTAGGACTGTTTCTGCTGCTCTACCTGGGCGGCATTATTATCTCAGACCTGCCTACGTATTTCAAGCACCGCAACGATCGTAGCTACGGTAGTCTCGGGGCCTCGGGTGGCGTAGCGGCGGTGCTGTTTGCCAGCATCCTACTTTTTCCGGTCAATAAGCATGGCGGGGGCATCATCATTTTTCCGATCCCGTTTCCCATCCAGCCCTTCCTGTTCGGCTTCCTGTACCTGGCTTATTCCTACTACATGGGCCGGCGGCGGGGCGACAACATCAACCACGATGCCCACTTCTACGGGGCAGTGTTCGGGGTGCTGTTTATCCTGGCCCTGGTGCCGGGAGCGCTGGGTCACTTCTTCCAGCAAGTGGGAGCTTATCGATTTTAGGCGGAAAGGTATCCTAGTGGGGGAGTGCTGCGTAAAACACGCACATTCTCTCACCAAAGCCCCTTCCTTTCACGATGAAACCGCTTCGCTCTTTTGCCCAGCGGCTGCCTATGCTGGCCGCCTTATTATTACCCGTCCTGCTGCTCACCACCGGCTGCGCCCGCTTCAACGCCGACGGTAGCCTGGCCCCCTGGGGTATCGCCCTGCTGATTCTGGACGTACTGGCCATCATCAACGTATTTGGCCAGCCCTGGGACATTGGTAAGAAAATCCTCTGGGCCGCCATCATCTTCTTCTTCCCGTTCGGCGGCCTGCTGATTTACTACTTCTTCGGCCGTAGCCGCTAGTACCACATTCAGCCATTAAAAAGGGGCTCCTACCAATGCGGTAGGAGCCCCTTTTTGCTAGGTCAAACTTGGATTGCTGAACAGCACTCAGTGGCTGTTCAGCAGGTGGTTTTTTTCCAGTCGGGCTACGCCCTGAGCCAGTTCCCCGGCGTTCGTAATCTGCTTGGCCTGCCAGTGGCCATCGGCTTGCTTGAGCAGCTTCACTTCTACGACCATCGTGGTATCGTAGCGCGGCTGCGTGAACTCCAAACCTACCAAGGCTTCGTTGCCCTTATCGGTCGCGTACTTCACTCCTTTAAACTTGCTATCGGGGCTTACTACGCGCCCCGCCAAGCCCAGGAAGGAAAGGTTGACCAGCCGCTTGGGCGCCGCTGCCTGGGCCGCCTCCAGCGAGCCGGTCTCGACGTAGCGCTGCACTTCCTTGTGAGCCGCCTTGGCCAGCTGAGGCTTGAGCAGACGTAGCCCGCCGCGCAGAGCCAGCCCGCCACCGGGTACCAATGCCGTCAGTACGCCGCTCTGGCTGGCCACATCATCGACTAGGTGGCCCGTCAGGGCATCTACATCCACGTAGCGCTCGAAGGCGGCCAGGTCGTGCGTTTGCGTGGCGGCAGCGGCCTGTAGCAGCGCGTATTCGGGGCCTTGCTTGAGGGAGTTGTAGTAGTAATAGCCGCCGCCAACCAGCGCCAGCAGCACAACCAAAAGGAGTAAACGCTTCATGAGAAAAAAGAGAAAGCAAGGGTGAGGCAGGCAAGCAGCCTGGACAAAACAGCCTGCAAAGAAAGCGACTGGCTTACCCGACTGCCGCTCGCCGCCGTGCGTACAAGCTGGCATGCCAAATAATTCCTTTCTCCAAGAAGCCGCCCGACGGCCCGAAGTACACGGCCACCGGGGCTGCCGGGGCTTACTCCCCGAAAATACCCTGCCCGCCTTTTTGCACGCCTTGGAGCTAGGCGTGGACGTGTTGGAACTGGACGTCGTGGTTTCGGCCGATCAGCAGGTAGTGGTTTCGCACGAGCCCTGGCTGGCCGCCCGGTTGGGGCGGGGGCCGGCCGGCGAGCGTATCGATCCCCGGCGCGAGCAAGAATACAACCTGTACCACCTGCCCTACGCTGCCATTCGGCAGTGCGTGGTGGGGGAGTGGCCGCACCCTGAATTTGCCGGACAGCAGCCGCACGCCAGCTACCGGCCCCTGCTGCGCGAAGTGCTCCGCACCGTGGAGGCTGCCAGCCAGCGCTTGGTGCGCTCACCGGTAGGCTATTCAATCGAGCTAAAAAGTACGCCGACGGGCGACGGCGTTTTTCATCCGGCTCCCGCGCAGTTTGTCGAGTTGGTGCTGGCCGAAGTGCAGGCCGCCGCCGTGCAAGCCCGTACTACGCTGCTCAGCTTTGATGCCCGCATCCTGCAGGCGGCCCGCCACCAAGACTCCACGCAACGCCTGTGTCTGCTCAACGAAGCGCCTGTCCCCGTTACGCGGCTATTCGAAGAGTTAGGATTCGTACCCGACGTTTTTGGCCCCGACTATCGACTGCTGTCGCCGCTCCTGCTCCAAGAGCTGTCCGCCGGGTATCCAGCACTTCGGCTGGTACCCTGGACCATTAACGAGCTACCCGATTTGCAGACGGCCCTGCAGTGGGGAGTGTCCGGCGTTACGACTGATTATCCTGATCGCTTGCTCAAACTGTTACAATAGGCGATAGTGTAACATTACGAACAGTGTAATGAGTTCTGTTTTTGTTACACGTTACAGCGCGAACGACAACTATTACTGCGATTGCCAAGAAGTTAGCCAACCTTTGGTTTGCGTTAACGTCTTACACATCTTTGCAATAACAACCTGTAACGCCCGCTCTGTATGCCTCACCAAGGTGAAATACTGCAAGAAGCTATCAAGAGAAGCGGGATTTCAATTACCCGCATCGTGGAGGAGCTCGGGATCACACGCCCGACTATCTACCGGAAATTCAAGGATGAAACACTGGATACCAATTTTGTAAAGAGTGTTGGACAAATTATCGGGTATGATTTTTCAACGGACTTTACGATTGTTCAATCATCTAGCCTGCCTTTTGTAACGCCGCAGCCTAAGCAACACGTTACACACGCTATTACACCCCGTGTAACGAACGCCCCAAAAGTTGATTCCGACGCTGTCAGTCAACTCTTGGTGCTCCAAACTAAATACATTGCCCTGCTAGAAGCCTACAACGAACTCCTGCTAAAGGTGTATGGCCCGAAGTAACAAAAATGTTCCACGTGAAACATTTTTGTTGGTGGTTAAAAATTTCGGTTGTATTGGATAAGCTGGGCATCATGGCGTGCTGCCAGCATTTGATGGCCCCGAGAGGGGAAATACGAGACAGACTGCCGTGGGCCGACCCTCCTGATCGGTACTCGCCCCTGTTCGACGGCTTACAGAAAAATTACTTCTGTTATGACCTGCGAGCCAACCTCGGCATTGAGCATGTCGAGCACCTGCGTTTTGGCCATTACCAATTCGTGCTTGAGCGGAGCGGAGGTGAGTCGGACGAAAAGCTTGCCCTTGCTCACGTACACCTCCTTCGTCTTAAGGGCAACGGCCTTGCCCATTACGCGCTCCCAGCTGGCTACTACTGTTACCTCATTGAGCTTGCCGCCGAGGCGGTAGGCGCGTACTAAGGCTTCGAGCCCCTCCTTCAGCGGGATGACATCGGCCCGGCGAGCGGTGGGGGAGAGGCTAAGTTTTTTCACGAACTATAACAGAAAAGCTGTGCTGACCAGTGGCCAGCAGCAGCTTGGTTTGGTATCCCAAAAATACGACCACTCCGGGGCGTTGTGGGTGGCGCTAATCAGATTGCGACCACGTTGCCGGCCCGTACCTCAAAGCGACGGATGTCGCTGCTCACCCCGGCTAGTGCCTGGTCGGTACGCGCCAGGTTGGTGTCGGTTAGAAAGACTTGGCCGAAAGTCTGGTCGGCCACGAGCTGGAGCAGGCGGGCGATGCGCTTATCGTCGAGGCGGTCAAAAATATCATCGAGTAGAAGCAGGGGCTTGGTTGGGGCTGCCCCGCCGGATTGAGGCTTGCTGGCCAATAACTCAAACTGGGCGAGCTTGAGGGCGATGGCAAACGACTTCTGCTGGCCTTGCGAAGCGTAGGTCTTGACGGGCAGCCCATCCATGAGAAAGACGAAGTCGTCGCGGTGCGGGCCGGTGGTGCTGCGTTGTAGTAGCAGGTCGCGCCGCTCGTTGGCCAGCAGCAGGTGGCGAAAGTTTTGGCCCGGCAGCTGGCTTTTGTATTCGAGCACTACCTGCTCGCGGCCATCGGCCAGCTGCATGTAGTGGCGCCGAAACACGGGAATAAACTGCGTCAGGAACGTGGCCCGCAGTGCCGAGAGGCTTTCGCCCACCGGGGCCAGCTGGTCGTCGAGGGCTTGCAAATAGAGCGCGTCGAAGCCGTGGCTGCCAGTGCCCTGCTTGAGCGTAGCATTGCGCTGGCGCAACAGGCCATTGTACTGAATGAGCAATTCCAGAAACTCGTGGTCGAGCTGCGATTGCAAGCTGTCGAAATAACGCCGCCGCTCCTCGCTGCCCTGCCGGATGAGGTCGGTGTCATAGGGCGAAATGAGTACCGCCGGGTAGCGGCCGATGTGGTCGGCCAGGCGGTCGTAGGGCTGTTTGTCGTGGGTAATGGTTTTTTTCTGACCGGCCCGCATGCTCACCTGTATCGTCTCGGGCCGCTCCAGCGCGGGCGTCGAAAACTTGCCTTTCACCACGAAAAAATCGGCCCCTTGCTTAATGCTCTGCGCATCGGCCCCGGCGAAGGCGCTCTTGGTAAGCGCCAGATAATAAATGGCGTCGAGCAGGTTGGTCTTGCCGCTGCCATTGTCGCCGATGAAGCAATTGATACCGGGGCCAAAGGCCAGATTGGCTTCGTCGTAGTTTTTAAAAAACAGCAGGTGCAGCTGGTCAAGCGTCATTCGGAGCGGGGGCGTGAGAGTACGGCTGGTATTACGTAATTTCGCCGTCCCAACGCGAAATTATATACCCCGAATTATGGCGGAGTCGAAAGTAAAGGATGCGCCGAAGGCAGGCGCCAACGGTAGCAACCCCGGCAAGGACGCCAGCGGCAATACGCCGAAGGTAGTTGACAAGGCCACCGGTGTCGAAACCGTACAACAGCCGCCCGTGGAAGAATTGCCCGCCGCCCACGAGGGGGGCACCCCCGGCAGCGAGCCGGTTGCTACTTCGCCCGCCCAGCCGGAATTTCCGAAAGAGACCTACCTGACCTGGTATGAGCAGATGCAGCTCATGCGCAAGTTTGAGGAGAAAGCCGGCCAGCTCTACGGCCAGCAAAAAATCAAGGGCTTCTGCCACCTCTACATCGGCCAGGAGGCTTGCGTAGCCGGGGCCGTGTCGGCCCTGGAAAAAGGCGACAAATACATCACGGCTTACCGTGACCACGCGCACCCGCTGGCCCTGGGCACTTCACCCAACGCCATCATGGCCGAGCTCTTCGCCAAGGCGACCGGTTGCTCGAAAGGCAAGGGTGGCTCGATGCACATCTTCGATAAGGAAGTGGGCTTCATGGGTGGCCACGGCATCGTAGGCGGCCAGATTCCGCTCGGGGCCGGTGTGGCCTTCGCCGAGAAATACAACAAGACCGGCAAGCTCTGCATCTGCTACATGGGCGACGGGGCCGTGCGCCAAGGCGCCCTGCACGAGGCCTTCAACATGGCCATGCTGTGGAAGCTGCCCGTGATCTTCGTAGTGGAAAACAACGGCTACGCCATGGGCACGGCCGTTGCTCGCTCGTCCAACGTTACTGACCTGCACATCATCGCCGATGGCTACCAGATGCCCAACGAGCCGGTGAATGCCATGAACGTGGAAGACGTGCACCACGCCGTAGCGCGCGCCGCCGAGCGCGCCCGCAGCGGCGAAGGCCCGACCTTCCTCGAATTCAAAACCTACCGCTACAAGGGCCACTCGATGAGCGACCCGGCTAAGTACCGTACCAAAGAAGAGGTGGAGGAGTACCGCCACCGCGACAGCATCGAGGCTGTGCGCCACACCATCCTCACCCACAACATGGCGACCGAGGAAGACCTGGCTGCCATCGACGAGCGCATCAAGGCGCAGGTGCAGGAATCGGTAGAGTTTGCCGAAAACTCGCCTTACCCGACGGCCGACGAGCTCTACAAGGACGTGTACGTGCAGGGCGACTACCCGTATATTCACGACTAGTTTCATCTTTCAACCCGGCCCCTTGCCTTTGCGGCCGGGTGGCCCCAGCGGCGCGGCTCACCGTAGTGCCGCGCCGCCGCGCTACCTATCCCAATGTCTAAGATTCCTTACACCGGCAAAGCGGCGGGCGCCCGCCAGCCAGTTCGCCCCGCCTCGACCGACCCGCTAACCCCGGCCGAAGAAACCTACGCTACCCAGAACCCGTTGCTAGAAGACCCCGACGCGCTGGCCGCCCGCCTGGCCGAGTCGGAAGACTTCGTGCGTCGCAATCGCAACTTGCTAGTTGGGATCCTGGTGGCCGTAGTGGCCGTTATCGCCGGAGCTTTCGGCTACAACTACTGGCGCTCGGAGCAGAACGTGCAGG
>CAJYVK010000180.1 GCA_913778455.1 uncultured Hymenobacter sp.
CCTGCCGCGCCCTGGACTGCCTACCCCTCGTGTGATTGCAATACCGTTAGTTGAGGGCGCGGCAGGCCAAGCCAATGTGAGCTAGGATACCGGATGGGGGGGCCCGCCGAGCCAGGTCTTGAGGTACTATCGAAACCCGCCGTTCGAAACGGCCGGGCGGCCGGTTGGTACTAGAGCATCCTGTCGTAGCGGCCCCGGGGGTAGTGCGGCCCGGCCAGATCATCGGCTAGCTTCGCTATCGCGTCTGGTTGCGGCCTTTGCCGTACTCCGGCCCGCCGCCAGGTAATAAGCCACTGAGTCGGGGCGCTGCTGGGTCTGAAATTCTTCCGCCAGGCGGACGTAGCTCAGCAGCCAATTCAGCGAGTCGGTCGGCTGCGGGGGGCGGGCGGGAAAGAGCTAGCGAAAGCGAATCCCAGTAGCAGCGCACCAAAAAGTCGGCGAATCGGCCAGTGGCGGCCTGAGTCGGCTTACTGCTGCTACAGCTCGGAAAGAACTGCCCTGAAAAGACAAAGCCCCTGCAAACCAAGTGTTTGCAGGGGCTTTGTGTGTGATAAGTGGTCGTATAAGGAGTCGAACCTTAAACCTTCTGATTCGTAGTCAGATGCTCTATCCAATTGAGCTATACAACCGTTTGTTGTCGTTGTTCCGTGTTGGGAGTACAAAGGTAGGAGGATTTTTTTTGGATACACAACCCGGTCGAGAAATTTCTTGGTAGAAAACTGCTTTTGACTAGGCAAGCGGGTAATAATCAGCCAGAAAAATTTTAATCGACGGCGGCGTTATTTCGCAGTACGCGCTGCAAGGCCCGGTTGAAGACCACGTACAGGCCGAAGAGCGACGCGATAACCAGCCCCACCAGCACCAATTTGCTGAGCGTACCCTCATCGGGATCGCGCAGGAGGGCCAGCACATCCGAAGCCTTAGTGCCCAGCCAGTAGAAAAACAGGCTGCGCGGCAGCATGCCCAGTACCGAGGCCGCCAGAAAGCGGCGGCGCGGTACCCCCACGATGGCCAGCACGAACGTCATCAGGGCAAACGGCAGCACCGGCGAAAGCCGCGTCAGGATAATGAGCGGCCAGCTCTGACTCTGCAACTCCGTGAGTACCGCGTCGGCCTTGGGAAAGTGCAGCAGCACGGCCCGCAGCTTGCCGTGGTCGAGGCGGCGGGCCAGCTCGTAGCCCAGGGCCGAGGCTAGGGCGTAGGCTGCCACCATACCCGCTAGCCCGCTCCAGCCAAAGTAATAGCCCGTCACGATGGCCACGAATGTAGTGGGGGTGAGGGCCAGCGCCATCGTGAGACCCACCACCGCAAAATACAGCAGGCTCTGGCCGGCGGTCAGGTGTTGCAGCAGCGTGGGGCGCTCGTAGAGCAGGCCCAGCACCGAGGCCGAGCCGAGGACCGGTACGGCCACCAGCAGCCCCATCGTGAGAAGAGTAGAAAAATTCTTTCGAAAAAGCTCGCGCAGAAAAGCCATTAGCAGAAAAAGCCGGGGGCCGGCCAGTGAGTAGGCGAAAGTACCTACGCAAAAGCCGGCCCGGCTGCTATCCCGGCCACCGAGCTATTCTTCTTTGGGGCCGAAACCGAAAAAACGCTTGATGGCTGCCCAGGCTCCACCCAGGGCCAGCAGGCCGAGCTTCCAGAATTTGAGCAAGATGGCAAAGAAGCCCACCTTGGCCAGCACCTTGCCCGCCACCAGGCCGCCGATGCTGTAGGCGGCTACCTCATCGACGCCCACGCTGTAGTCGTTGTACTGCTGGCCTTTGACGAACGACACATTGGCGAGCAAGTCGGGAATGCTGGCCTTGATGGCGGGTAGCTGGGAGGGTACGGCCACGGCGTTGAAGATGAGGACGCCCTTGCGACCCAGGATGCGCACGTTGTAGTTGAGCGTTTCCTCAATACCGTTGCCGAAGCGCAAGATCTTGGCCCAGTGGAGGGTATGCTGCTGCTTGTCGTAGTAGGGCGGAGCCCCCCAGCCCAGCAGGTGAATAGCCTCGTAGCCAGCCTCGGTGCGGTCGGGGTTTCTTTCCTCCGTTTCCTTCTGCATCTCCTCCAGTAGCTCGTCGTACTTGATGTCGTCGGCATCATCATCTTTCACGTAGCCCATGGGGTCATAATCGATGATGTAGGCCCAGGCCCCGTCGCTCATCGGGCCGCTGGCGGCAGGGAAAAGCATGCCCAGGTTGGTCTGTGGCGGGTTGTGCCACAGCTTGTTGAGTACCCGGCCGCTCTGCGTGGAGTCGAGGTAGCGGAAGCCCCGCGGCACCGTCAGCTCGCCCACGCCGCCGGGTAGCACAACGTGCCCCTGCTGGTAGTGGAAGGTGCCGTTGATGGAATCGACCATGGCCTGGTAGAGGGCGGCCGAATCGACCGGCACTGGCTTGGCCTTGGGTTTGGGTGGGGCCGCGGCGGCGGCGAAATTCAGCGTCACGCAGGTGACGAATAAAAGTAAAGCTTTTTGCATGCAGATGAGGTGAATAGGCGGAGGATATCGCCGCTAAGGTAAGCTCGGCAGCCCGGCGTACAAGCGGCCAGCCGGTACCTTTGCGCACTATGAAATTCGCCACCAAAGCCATCCACGCCGGCGTACACCCCGACCCCACCACCGGGGCCGTTATGACGCCCATCTACCAGACCTCGACCTACGCCCAGCGCTCGCCGGGCGACAACAAGGGCTACGAATACTCGCGCACCCACAACCCCACCCGCATCCAGCTGCAAGACGCCCTGGCGGCCCTCGACAATGGGAAGCACGGCCTGGCCTTCGCCTCGGGTATGGCGGCCATCGACTGCGTGCTGCGCCTGCTCAAGCCCGGCGACGAGGTGATTTCGACCGACGACCTCTACGGCGGCTCGTACCGCATCATGACCAAGGTGTATGAGCCGCTGGGCATCAAGTTTCACTTCGTGCCGATGGGCGACATCGCCAAGGTGCGCGAGAAGGTGACGGCCCGCACCAAGCTCATCTGGGTGGAAACGCCCACCAATCCGCTGCTCAACATTATCGACATCGCCGCCACGGCCGCGCTGGCTAAGGAGGCCGGAGCGCTGCTGGCCGTCGATAACACCTTCTCCACGCCCTACCTGCAAGAGCCGCTGGCTCTGGGCGCCGATATTGTGGTGTATTCGCTCACCAAGTACATGGCTGGCCACTCCGACGTGGTAATGGGGGCGCTGGTTTTCAACGACGACCAACTGCTTAAAGACCTGAGCTTTTACCAAAATGCCTGCGGCGGTACGCCCGGCCCCCAGGACTGCTTCCTGGTGCTGCGCGGCCTCAAAACCCTGCACCTGCGCATGCAGCGCCACTGCGAAAACGGCCGCGCCGTGGCCGAGTACCTGCGCCAGCATCCCAAGGTGGAAAAAGTATACTGGCCTGGTTTCGAAAACCATCCCAACCACGCCGTAGCTGCCCGGCAGATGCGCGATTTCGGGGGGATGATTTCGTTCGTGCTCAAGGGTGACAAGCAGGAAGATGCCATCGCGGCGCTCGAAAAATTTGAGCTTTTCACCCTGGCCGAAAGCCTGGGCGGGGTAGAAAGCCTCAGCGGCCACCCCGCCACCATGACGCACGCCAGCATCCCGGCCGAGCAGCGCCGTAAAGCCGGCCTCTCCGACTCGCTCATTCGCCTGAGCGTGGGCATTGAGGATGCCGAAGACCTGATTGCCGACCTTGCCCAAGCCATTGGGTAGGGGTAGGCTCCGCAACCCGCTGCCCCGGCCAGCCGCGTAAGTAGACGGGCGACGCACCAACTGCGTCGCCCGTTCTTGCTCCTATGCCCCGCTATTTATTCCTGCTTTTAAGCGTCCTGCTGGCGGCCTGCGTTTCGCCGCGGGCCGTTGCGCCTACCGCCATGCCCACTACCCCCGCGCCGAATCCGGCAGCTATTCCTTACCTCGCCCTGGGCGATTCCTATACCATCGGCGAAGGTGCCCCGGTGGCCGACCGCTGGCCGGTGCAGCTCGCCGCCCTGGCCCGCGCCCAGGGCCTGCCGCTGGCCGAGCCCGACATTATCGCCCGCACCGGCTGGACTACCGCCGAGCTGCAAGCCGCCATCGCGGCCAGCGGCAACCACCGCCGCGACTACGGCCTCGTATCGCTGCTCATCGGGGTCAACAACCAGTACCGGGGCCAGAGCGTGGCGCTCTACCGCACCGAGTTTCGGCAATTGCTGGCTACGGCCGTGGGCTACGCCGGGGGGCGAGCCGGCCGCGTGGTGGTGCTCAGCATTCCCGATTGGGGCCAGACGCCCTTTGCCCAGGGCCGCGACGTGGCCCAGATAGCCCGTGAAATCGACGAGTTCAACGCCGTGGCCCAGCAGGAGTGCCAGGCGGCGGGCGTGGCCTACGTCGCTATTACCGACCTTACCCGGGCTGCTGCGGGCAGTGCCAGCCAGTTTACGCCCGATGGCCTGCACTACACCGGCCCCCAGATGCGCCAGTGGGCCAGCCGGGCGCTGCCCGTGGTGCAGGGCTTGCTAAAGTAAAGTCTGGGCCGTCGCGTCAGTGGGGCTGGCCGGGCGCTCGCGTTACGTCCGCGTTCGTCCCAACCCAGCCCGTCACGCAGGAAGTCGTGACGCTACCATTTGTAGCCAATGCAGCTTCAGCCCCGCCACTCCGGCAAGAAATACTACAACGTGCTGCCCACCAGCGTGAGCCCACCCTCGGGCTACGGTACGCTGCTGCGCCGCTACTTATTCGATAAAGCGGAGCGCGAGCCCCGGCAGCCGCTCGGCCCGTTCTCGGCCGACGCGGCTGCCCTGGCGGCTCCCGTGCCCGCCGATGCCCTGCGCGTAACCTGGCTGGGCCACAGCACGACGCTGCTCGAAATCGATGGCCGCCGCTTCCTGACCGACCCGGTGTGGTGCGCCCGCGTGTCGCCCTCGCAGCTAGTGGGGCCGAAACGGTTCTTTGCGCCGCCCCTACCGCTGGCCCAACTGCCGCCGCTCGATGGCATCATTCTCTCGCACGACCACTACGACCACCTCGACGAGGCGGCCATTCGGGCGCTGGCCGGGCGGGGCGAGCGGTTTTTTTGCCCGCTGGGGGTGGGGGCGCACCTGCGCCGCTGGGGCGTGCCCGCAGCCCGCATCACCGAAGCGACGTGGTGGGACGAAATCAATTTATCAACCGATTTTAAGCTAATTGCCACGCCCGCTCGGCACTTCTCGGGGCGGGGCCTGCTCAACCGCGACAGCACTTTGTGGGCCTCGTGGGTTCTGCGTGGGCCGCGGCACCGCGTTTTCTTCGGCGGCGACTCGGGGCCGTTCGACGAGGCCTTCCGTCAGATCGGGGCGGCCCACGGGCCGTTCGATTTGATAATGCTCGAAATCGGAGCGTCCGACCCCGAGTGGGCCGATATTCACCTCGGCCCCGACAATGCGCTGGCTGCGCACCGCCTGCTGGGTGGCGGGCCGCTGCTACCCCTGCACTGGGGCACGTTTAATCTGGCGTTTCACGCCTGGCGCCAGCCAGTGCAGCGCCTGCTCGAAGCGGCTGGCCCCGAAGTGCCGCTGTTGCTGCCCACCCCCGGCCAGCGGGTAGATGTTGTGGCTGGTCCGCTCAACTCCCAGTGGTGGGAGTGCCCGCCGGAAAGCGTCTAAAAAATATCAGTAAGGGTAACGGTGCGGCAACGGGTGGTAGCAAGCCTTAGTCGTTCGTAAAGGCAATGCAATAGATCGAAAGCCACGTTTTGAATGTATTTGCCATAATGCAAAAGGCCAGCCTTGTACAGGGCTGGCCTTTTGCATTGTACTACTCTACTATTAAGCACTAGTTATCCGCCCGTAGCAGGCGAGCCAACGGGCGGCCGTCGGTACCCCGCGCTAGGTAGAGGCCGGCAGGCAAGCTAGCCGCTGGCTGCCACTGCACGCGGCCGTCGATCCCGGCGCGCAACTGGGTTATGGTGCGGCCCAACTGGTCCACAATCAGTATTAGCCCGCCGCTGGGGGCTTTGAACTGCACTTGATCGCGGAAAGGCGTGGGAAAGGCCGTGAGCTCGGCCTCGGTGGCTGGGCGGGTAGCTAGAGGCTGGCTAATGACCAAGAAGCTAAGCGTTTGTTCCGCAGTGGCATGTAGGGGGCAGGCATCATCGACAACGGCTACGGTGGCAGTGTAGCGGCCCGTCGGCAGGTTGGTGGGTACTTGCCAGGTAAGGCGGGCTTGGTTGGCGCTCACGGTGGTAAAGCGCAGGCCTGGTATTACGTCGGGAGCCTGGCTGCTGAAGGTGAGGGCCTGGGTGGCATCGGCGTCAGCGGCGCTCAGGAGCAGCGAGATGGTTTGGCCGGGCCTAACCCGGATGAGCTGCGCCACGGGCTGCGTGGTGGCCGCGCTGTCCACCACGCAGCCCGTGAAGCGCGGGCTGTTGTTGGCGCTGGCGTAGGCGATGTACGACACATCGCGGGTAACACCGCCGATGAGCCGCCAGGTACCCCCCACCCGGCGATATTCGTCAACGCGGACGGCCATCGCGTAGCGGCCCGCGCGAGTGGCGGTGCCCGACGTGCTGAGCGCGCCAGTAGTGTTGTCCAGCTGAAAGTAGGGGGCGAGGTCGCCGGCAATGTCGGCGCCGCATTGGCCGTACGGCAGCACTCCGCTCTGAGGCGGCACTAGGTGGTAGTTCAGCGAATCGCCCTCACTGTCGAAGGTACTAAAGCTGCAATGTTGCACGCTGTTGCCGCACAGATAGGGCAGTAGGGTCGATAAAAACTTGGGGGAAGAATTTTCACGCACCGTCGCATTATCCAGAAACGAGCTGATGAAAAACGTTTGGGCCTCCGAGCGAACCATATTGATAATGCCCGCTATCCGATTTTCCGCATACACGCTCAGCGTCCATTGGCCAGGTGGCAGATCTTCGTCAGTTTCGTAGAGAAGAACCTCGTAGGAATGCCCCCAGCCTCTGCAGCCCGGCGACGTGGCCGGCAGTAGCTTACTGCGGAGTATTTGCCGCACAAAATTGCCCGGCAAAAGCGAGCCGCACCCATTGCGGCTGCCCATGAGGGTAACATCGGGCTGTTGAGCACCAGTCGGATCGCGGTAGAGCCGTACCGTAATGTGATAACGGGGTACCCCGGCAGTGGAGGTAATCGGCGAGTAAGCAATATCGCCGCCCAGAATATGGCTGGCATAGGCCACCAGCTGGCTGGCTAGGTAAAAGGCCAGCGTAGCTAGCCAGCGTAGTAGTATAGGTATTCGCATATTCATCAGTTACTTACCCGAAGCTGCGCTATTGCCGTCGAGAATCTGAAACAGCTCGTCGAGCTTGGGCGTGAGAATAATCTCGGTGCGGCGGTTAAGCGCCTTATTCTGGGGCGAGTCGTTGGGGGCAATGGGCACGTACTGCGAGCGGCCCGAAGCCGTGATGCGGCTAGGCTCCACGCCGCTGGCCGTGAGCAGGCGGGCGATGTCGGTAGCCCGCAACGCACTCAAATCCCAGTTGTCCTGAATGCTGCCGGTGGCCCGCATGGGCACGTTGTCGGTGTGGCCTTCCACGACCACGTTCACGTCCTTCTGCTCTTGCAGCACGGTCGCCAGCTTTTTCAGCGCCTCCTGGCCCTTGGGATCCACCTTGCTGGAGCCCGATTTGAACAGCAGTTGCTCGGAGAGCGACACGTACACCTTGCCATCCTTGAGCTTTACCTGCAAGTCGCTGGAATTGAAGCTCAACAGCGCTTTGCTCACGCGGGCCTTGAGATCGTTCACGGCCTTGTCCTTATCGGCCAGGGCTTGGGTCAGCTCGGCGAGCCGGGCCTCGCGGGTAGATAAGTCGGCCGCGAGGCGGTCGTTGTCGGCTTTGCTTTTGCGCAGGCTCTGGTCGAGGGTGCCGAGCTCGCTTTCGCGGGTGGCTAGGTCTTTGGCCAGCTTGCCGTAGTCGGCATTGCGGTCGGCCAGGGCGCGGTCACTGTTTTTGAGCAGCTTGTCGTAGCTGTCGGTGAGCTGCGTGTAAAGGGCGCGGGTGCGGCGCAGGGCGTTGCCGGTCTGGGTCGAATCAGTGGTCAGGCGCTTCTGGCTGAGGCGCAGCTCGTTGAGCTGGTCGTTGGCCTTTTGCAAATCGGCCTTGGCCTGGCGGGCCTGCTGCTCGGCAGCGGTGCGGGCCTGCGCCTCGCTTTGCTGGCGGGCTTGCAGGTCTTCGTAGCGCTTGGCCGTGACGCAGCTATTGAGCAGAAAAGGAGCCGTGAGCAGGCCCAGGCCCAGCAGCGTGGCCGTGGGGCGAAGAGAGCGTTTCGACATAGAAAACGGGCTGGCAAATGAGGCTGGCAAGTTACGGCCGATTGGCAGCCGCCGCTAGCCTGGTCGGCCTCGTACAGCGGCCGTCAACGGCTTTTAAAGTACCCTCGCGGATGCCGTGGGCTCACATTCAGCGTTAACTAGCCCCGCATTGTCCCGCACCTTCGCCGCCGTAGCTTATTTTTGCTCTTCAACTTCTACTATTTCTAAGCAGGCGGCACGTTGCCAGCCGCTTTCAACTGCTCTCTCATGGCTTGGTTCCGGCGCGAAGAAAAGGGTATTATCACCCCAACCGAACAGAAAAAAGAAACTCCGGACGGCCTTTGGTACAAGTGCCCCGAGTGTAAAACCGTTGCCACGATGGCCGAGCACAAGCGCTTGCTCTACGTGTGCGGCAACTGTGGCCATCACGACCGTATCGATGCGGCTGCCTATTTTGATTTCCTGTTCGACGACGGCAAATACGAAGAGCTGGATGCGAATCTGACCTCCGGCGACCCTCTGCACTTCGTGGATACCAAAGCCTATCCGCAGCGCGTGCAGGCCACCGAGAAGAGCACCGGCCTCAAAGACGCCGTGCGTACCGCCCACGGCCTGAGCGCCGGCCAGCCGCTGGTGGTAGCGGCTATGGACTTCCGCTTTATCGGCGGCTCAATGGGCTCGGTAGTGGGCGAGAAAATCTCCCGCGCCATCGACTACGCCCGGCAGCACAAGATTCCCTTCCTCATGATTTCGCGCTCGGGCGGGGCCCGCATGATGGAAGCCGGCTACTCACTCATGCAAATGGCCAAAACCTCGGCCAAGCTGGCGCTGCTGGCCGAAGCCAAGGTGCCTTATGTGAGCCTGCTCACCGACCCTACCACGGGCGGCGTCACGGCGAGCTTCGCCATGCTCGGCGATTTTAACATTGCCGAGCCCGGCGCGCTCATCGGCTTTGCTGGGCCGCGGGTCATTAAAGAAACCATCGGCAAAGATCTGCCCAAAGGCTTCCAGAGTGCCGAGTTTGTGCTGGAGCACGGCTTCCTCGATTTTATCGTGGACCGCCGCGAGCTCAAGCAGCGCCTCGCCGACTTGCTATCGATGCTGAAAAATAAATAACCGAGCTGACGGCCAGCCGGATGGCCCCGCCCGCCGGTTGGCAGCTACGCTGCCTGGCACGACTTTGGAAAAGCCCGCTTTGGTAACCAGAGCGGGCTTTTGCGTATAAGGCCCCGCTGGGTTACCAGCTTGTATTTACCTCATACCTTCAGAAATGATGACTTCTTCCAAGTCTTTCGTGGCCGTTCTCATGGCCTTCGTCATGCTGCTCGGCTCCTGCGCCTCGTCGCGCCAAACCACCACGCAGCCCGACTTATCGAGTAATAATGGCACCGGCGTTCGCAAGGACGGAATGAGTAAAACTACCAAGGGCGGCCTGCTGGGTGCTGGCGGTGGTGCCGTAGTTGGCGGCGTGCTGGGTGGCCTGCTGGGCGGTGGCCGGGGCACGGCTGCCGGGGCTATTTTGGGAGCCGCCGTGGGCGGCGGCGCGGGCGCCCTCATCGGCCGTAAGATGGATAAGCAGGCCGCGGAGCTTCAGCGCGACATGGCCAACGCCAAAGTAGAGCGCGTGGGCGAGGGCATTAAAATCACCTTCGACTCGGGCATTCTCTTCGACACTAATAGCAGCGCCCTGCGCCCTGCTTCGCAGGCTGATATCTCCAAACTGGCCGCCACCCTGCAGAAATACCCCGACACCAACGTGTTGGTAGAAGGCCACACCGATAATACCGGCACCGATGCCATCAACCAGCCGCTGAGTGAGCGCCGCGCCCAATCAGTGGCCAGTGCTCTGACGGCCCAAAGTGTGGCCAGCAGCCGCATCACGACCAAAGGTCTGGGCTCGACCGACCCGATAGGCGATAACTCAACGGCTGAAGGCAAACAAGCTAATCGCCGCGTGGAGGTGGCCATTTTCGCCAACGAAAAAATGAAAAAAGCTGCTGAAAACGGCACGCTATAAGCATTAATCACCAAATAAAAAAGCTCGGCACGTAAAGTGGCGAGCTTTTTTTATCTAAAGGCACAACCCGTCGAATACTGCTTGCGTTTAATTACCGTCGGTTACTCAACCGTTTGTCTCTCTTAACCGCTTCGTATTTATATGAAATCCTTCTCGAAAATCTTTACGTTTCTGCTGGCTTTTTTTCTGCTGGCAGGTTCAGTAGCCCACGCGCAAGACCGCAAGGGCTGGAGCCGCAAGGCTAAGGGTGCTGCAATTGGCGGCGCTGGTGGTGCCGTACTGGGTGGTCTGGTAGGTGGCGGTAAAGGTGCCCTTATTGGTGCCGGTGCTGGCGTAGTAGGCGGTGGCTTGGTAGGCCGCAACCAGGATAAGAAGAAAGATCCTGCTCGTTATTACAATTATAAGAATAAATAGGTTATTATCCCCGCTTATTCAGAAAGCAACAAAAAAGCTCGGCCC
The DNA here is from genome assembly GCA_913778455.1 of uncultured Hymenobacter sp. Lineage (GTDB taxonomy): Bacteria > Bacteroidota > Bacteroidia > Cytophagales > Hymenobacteraceae > Hymenobacter. Next base: position 10,688 of record CAJYVK010000180.1, read on the forward strand.
CCAGCCGAGCTTTTTTGTTGTTGGGCTAGCTGCTAAAAGTATTAAACCTGGAAAGCGGGGCATTCAACCGACTGAGTTTGGCAAGGTGGTTGCAAATACCGAACTTGCCGCCGCATTGCTGTAGCGCGAGGCTCGGCCGTCATTTTTTTCTTATTTTCTTCATGAAAACCCTGAAACTCTCTTTTTCTTATTTGCTCGCTGTGCTGCTGTTGCTAGGCCACTTTGCCCAGGCGCAGTCTACCACCGTTAGCACCGACAAGCCGAAGGGCATGAGCAAAACCGCGAAAGGCGGTATCATCGGCGGCTTGGGCGGGGCTGCGGGCGGGGCTATCCTGGGCCGCGTAATTGGCGGTAAATCGGGTACGGCTAAAGGTGCCATTCTGGGTGCCGTAGTTGGCGGCGCGGGTGGGGCGCTTATCGGCCGCCGTATGGATAAGCAAGCTGCTGAGTTGCGTCGTGACCTCGAAGGTGCCAAAGTGGAGCGCATCGGCGAAGGCATTAAAATCACGTTCGCTTCGGGTATTCTGTTCGATACCAACTCGTCGGCCCTCACCCCGGCTGCTACCGGCAACATCGACGAACTGGCTACGACGCTCCAGAAGTACGCCGATACCAACGTGACCATCGACGGTCACACCGATGCTTCCGGCTCCGATGCCATCAACCAGCCGCTGAGCCAGCGCCGTGCCCAGGCAGTAGCCAATGAGCTGACCGCCAAAGGGGTAGATAGCAGCCGCATCACGGCTACGGGCTACGGTTCGAGCCAGCCGGTAGCCGACAACACCACCGCCGCTGGCAAAGCCGCCAACCGCCGTGTGGAAGTAGCCATCTTCGCCAACGAGAAAATGCAGAAAGCCGCCAAGCGCGGTCAACTCTAGACCGCAGATTTAACGGATTCAACGGATTGTGCAGATACGCCCGCCAGCCTGCGGCGGCGGGCTGACTAAGCTAGCGCACTGATTGAGCGAGTTGTAAGTAAGATGTACTAAAGGCCACCTTCGGGTGGCCTTTTTACGTTCTATGCCTCAGCTAATCAGCTACGCACTATTGCAAAATAACAGTAGCCAGCCCGCCGCCGGTGGGCGTATCCGTGAAATTCGTTGAATCCGTTAAATCTGCGGTCGAGAAGGCCCTGGCTGACCACGCCGTACTGAATGAGTTTTTTGGTCCGGTGCCCACGGCGGCCCGGCGTACGCCCATGCGGGAGCTTATATCGACGCTGCTTTCACACCGCACTACGCACGCCGACGAGGAGTTGGCCTACGACCGAATGCTGGAAGCCTTCGGCGACTGGGAAGGCGTGCTGCACGCCCCGCTCGACGACCTCATCCACGCCATCCGTACCACGCGCTGGCCGGCTACGCAGGCACCGCGCATTCAGGAGATACTCGGGCGCATCAAGGCTGAAACGGGGGGAAGCTTTTCGTTGGATTTCCTGGCCGACTGGCCTACCGAGCGTGCCATGCAGTGGCTGACCGACATGCCTGGCATTGGCTTGAAAACGGCCTCTTTGGTATTGCTTTTTAATTTTCGCAAGCCCGTGCTGCCCGTCGATGCCCACGTGCACCGCGTAGCCCAGCGAGTGGGCTTCCTCGGCCCTAAAGTATCGGTGGAGAAAGCCCATACGGTGCTGCTCGACTTGCTGAAGCCGCACCTCGACCCCGAAGGCTTATTCAATTTTCACAAGCATAACTACTGGCTCGGCCAGCAGATTTGCTTTTTTCAAAGGCCCAATTGCCCGCGCTGCCCGCTCAAGGGCTTTTGCGACTATTACCGTGAGCATTTTGGCGAAGCTAGCGCGGAGGTATTGGCGGCTACCCCGACGCACTGGGACGCGGCTGCCTGGGGTAAGCTGCCGCATTGATGTAGGGTAAGCTTTAGCTTGCCTAGCGCCAATGATGCGTCACCACACGTTAGGCAAGCTAAAACTTACCCTGCATTCCTGGGATTACCTTTACGTCATGCGTCTAGTTCGCCATCCGGTTCTCTGTAATTACTACGTCACGTATCGCTGCAATGCGAAATGTGCGTTTTGCGATATCTGGGAAAAGCCGTCGCCCTACATCACGCTGGCCGATGTGGAAGCCAATCTGCGCGATTTGAAGCGGCTGGGAGTGAAGGTGATCGACTTCACCGGCGGCGAGCCGCTGCTGCACCGGCAGTTGCCCGATTTTTTGGCCCTGGCCCGCCAACTGGGTTTTATTACGACCGTGACGACCAACGGCCTGCTCTATCCCAAAAATGCGGAAAAGCTGCGGGGTCTGGTCGACATGCTCCACTTTTCGCTCGATAGCATCGACCGGGCCACCCACGACCGGGGGCGCGGCGTAGCATGCTACGACTTCGTCCTAGAAAGCATTCGGGTGGCTAAAGAATTGGGTGAGCGGCCCGATATCCTGTTCACGGTTTTCCGCCATAATCTGGCCGACTTGGAAGCCGTGTACCGGGACATTACGCAGCCCAACGGCTTGGTACTCATCCTTAATCCGGCTTTCGACTACGGCGACGTAGAAACCGGCGAGCAGCTGACCGAGGATGAGTTGAGCTTTCTGTCGGCCTTTGGCAAGCGCAAGGGCGTCTACCTCAACGAAGGATTTATCGCGTTGCGCCGCGATGGGGGCAACCACGTAGCCGCCCCCGTGTGCCGGGCGGCCAGTACTACGCTCGTCATTTCGCCCAGCAACGAGCTAGTGCTACCCTGCTACCACCTTGGCGAGCAGAAGTTTCCCATCAATGGCCAACTGTTCGACGTGTACAACGCGCCGGCTACCCAGCGGCTGGCTGCCCTCGAAGGCCGTTTGCCCCAGTGCGAGGGCTGCACCATCAACTGCTACATGCAGCCCAGCTTCGCGGTCGAAACCAGTAAGTATTTCTGGCAGGCGCTGCCCAGTACCTTGAAATACAACTGGGAGAAAGGTACTTGGAAGCGGCTGCTGGCCCACTAGCTACAAACTATCTGCCCACCTTTCCCTACTGCGCCCATGCCCGCCCTCCTGCTACCCGTTCACGGAATAATGCCCACTATCGGCCCCGACTGCTTTCTGGCTGATAATGCCACGGTAGTGGGGGATGTGGTGCTGGGTCGCGGTTGCACGGTGTGGTTTACGGCCGTCATTCGGGGGGATGTCAATAGCATCCGCATTGGTGACGAGACAAACATCCAGGACGGGGCGGTGCTGCACTGCACCTTTGAGCAGGCCGCCCTGACCATCGGCTC
>CAJYVK010000181.1 GCA_913778455.1 uncultured Hymenobacter sp.
GGCCTGAAGCCGCGCCGCACCATCCGCATCGCGCTATGGGGTGAGGAGGAAGAGGGCCTGCACGGCTCGCGCAACTACGTGAAAAATCACTTTGCCGACCCCGCTACCATGACGCTCAAGCCCGACCACGAGAAGCTGGCAGCTTACTTCAACCTGGACAACGGCGCGGGTAAAATCCGGGGCATTTATGCCCAGGGCAACGAGGCCGTGAAGCCGATTTTCACCGCCTGGCTGGTCCCCTTCGCCGACCTGGGGGCCAGCACCGTGACGCTGCGCAACACCGGCAGCACCGACCACATCGCCTTCGACGCCGTGGGCTTGCCTGGCTTCCAGTTTATTCAGGATGGGCTCGATTACTTCTCCCGTACCCACCACTCCAACCAGGATACCTACGACCGCCTCGTGGCCGACGACCTCAAGCAGGCCTCGGTAGTAGTAGCCTCCTTCGTGTACAACGCCGCCATGCGCGACCAGAAGCTGCCCCGCAAGCCGCTGCCCGCCGCCGCGAAGCCGCAGTAAGTAGATCAGCCTTTGCCCTGGTTGGTTGGTACTGGCGCGAGTTTAGGCGGAGCCGTAACTCGTGCCTAGCCATGACGTGGAGGCTGCGCCTCCACTGCCGCAACGCGGCAAGTTGACGCTGCTTAGTCATAATCGGCTACCATCTCAGGCGGAGACTCTCTATCGTCAGCTTGCCGCGTTGCGGCAGTGGAGGCGCAGCCTCCACGTCATGGCCAGGCACGAGTTACGGCTCCGCCTAAACTCGCGCCAGTTCGTCGTCAGTGCGTCAGTATAATCAACGAAAAAGGAGCTAAAACGGACGTTCACCCACCGCCCACCTTGCTGAAGAAAAATTAACCTCGACTTAAGGCCAGGTTCAGTTGACTAGAGGAGGTTTGCAGCACAATCAGCAACCGATTGCTGCTGTAAACCTCCCTTTGTCATGTCTACTCAACTCGAAAACCTCGAAGTAAAAGAAGTTAAAACCGCCAAGCCCGCTGCTAAAGCCGGGGCCGATAAGTCGGCGAAGGACAAGCCTAAAAAGCCCGATCCGAAACACGACAAGCCCAAGGCCAGGCTGCACCCGCTGGCTTCCTACGCCGGTACCGTGGGTGAGTACGGTGCCAACCCCGACGGCATCTACGACCGCTTTATCCTGGCCAGTGGGGCGCGAGAACACACCGTAAAATTCCCGCCCCACTTCGGCCAGGCGCTACACGCGGCGGCGCAGCCCGGCGCGGCGGTCACGGTGCTGGGCTACCTCCACACCACGCCCAAGGGCGATGAGCACCTGCACCTGGCCAGCCTCGACGCGGCGGGCCAGCCGCTGCGTCCTACCCCGGCTGGCCCCGCTGCTGAGGCCTTTACGGTAGCGGGCAAGGTGACCGAGCTACTGCTCGATCCCAAAGGTCAGCTCCGCGCCGTGCGCCTCGAAGGCGAGCCCGCCGAGCTACGCTTCCCGCCGCACCTGGGGCAGGAGTTGGCCGACTACCTAACGACCGGTGCCCACGTGCAGGTTAGCGGCCAGCGCCGCGCCGACCACCCCGGCGAGCTGCGCGCCCCCGGTAGCAGCGCCCCCTTGCAGCTGGAGCTGCTAACCGTGGGCGGGCAATCCTTCCTGATCAAATAACCCTTTGTAAACCGGCCCGGTAGCTCGTGCCAGTTACCTCCCGCAAAAAGGTCATTCTGCGCCAAACAGGCTAGCGGAATGACCTTTTTACGGTTGAGGTGCCAACGTAGGGCAAACCCTGCCGTAAGCTAGGTAATGGGCTGTTAGTCATTTTCATGTTTTGTTCATTTAAGCTCTTCGTCAGCTAAGATTTATGTCAGCTAACGCCACTGCTGCCCCTACCACCGCAGCCAGCCAGCCGCCCGCCGCATCGGGCGCGGCCGATAAGCAAGATGAGGCTAAGGAGGGTAGCCTCGACCTGGCCAACGACCCCAAAAAGGGAAGTATCCGGGCGTTGCGGGCACTCAATTTTTTCGTGGCCGACGTACAAAATGGCATGGGGCCGTACATGGCGCTCTTTCTGCAAACGAGCGTGCACTGGGGGCCGGCCCGCATCGGGGCGGCACTGGCGGCCGGCAACATCGCCCAGGTGCTGGCCCAAACGCCCGCGGGGGCCCTTATCGACCGCGTGCGCCAGAAGCGGGTGCTGCTGCTATTCGGCATCGGGCTGATTGCGCTGGCGGTATTAGGCACGGCCTTTTTTACGACTAAGCCGGTGGTCATGACCGGGCAGGCGCTGATTGGGACGGCCGGGGCCATTTTTCCGCTGTGCTTGTCGGCCATTGCGCTGGGGCTGGTGGGGCGCAAGCGATTCGATCAGGCGCAGGGTACCAACCAGGCGTTCAACGCGGCCGGCAACATGTTCGCGGCGCTAGCGCTGGGCGCGGTGGGATATTATTTTAACATGCGCTGGATGTTCTGCTTTGTGGGCCTTCTGTGCGTGGGCGCGGTGCTGTGCGTGCTGCGCATCAAGGGCGACGACATCGACTACGACCTGGCCCGCGGGGCCGATAAGGCGGCGTCCAGCGGCCAGGCGTCCGGCCAGCCGGCTGAGCAAGCAGCCCCCAGCGGCAGTGCCTGGGACGGCATCAAGGAACTCCTCAGCAGCTTCGGCTGCTTGCTCCGGCAGAAGCCAGTGCTCGTCTTCCTGGTGTCGGCCATCATCTTCCACTTCGCCAACGCCGCGATGGTGCCCCTCGTGACGCAGCTGCTGGCCCGGGGCGTGGGTACCCAGCAGGCCATTCTGTTTACCTCGGGCTACATGGTAGCTTCGCAGCTAGTATTCATGGTAGTGGCGGCGGTGAGCGGGAAGCTGGCGGGTAAGCTGGGGCGCAAGCCGCTGTTTCTCTTTGGCTTCGCGGCGCTGGCAGCTCGCGGAGTTCTCTACACGGTAAGCCACCACCCGGCCGCGCTCATCGCGGTGCAGTGCATGGATGGGTTGGGGGCCGGCATCTTCGGCGTGGTGGGCGTACTCATTATTGCCGACCTTACTAAAGGTTCGGGCAGCTTCAACGCCGCGCAGGGCGCCATTGCCACGGCGCAGGGGCTGGGAGCTTTTCTGAGTAATTCGGTGGCTGGCTATCTGGCTAAAAATCAGGGCGACGATTTTACTTTTCTCACACTGGCAGGCATTGCGGTGGTGGGGCTAGTGGTATTTTGGATATTTATGCCGGAAACGCTGAATCAAGCCGCTTCGCAAGAGCAGCCGGCCAAGGTCTAAAAGCGAAGGGAGAGCTGAGGTGATGCCCAGATTAGTGTGCAGCTTGTAACACCAAGCTCCAGCTTGGTGAGGCGTTAGGGCACGCTAGCCGAGCAAATCACCAAGCTGGAGCTTGGTGTTACAGCCCGTACATGAATCTAGGCATTGCGCTAGGCTAGCTTATCTTTCGGTATGCAGCACTACGAAATCGAGCCGCCCGCCGAGCTACGCGATGCCATCAAGTGCTTCTGGTACACCCGCTGGGAGTTTGCAACGCTGCCCGCCACCTTCGAGGTAGTACCGGATGGCAGCGCGGAAATCATCTTCTCCGTCGGCGGGCCGTGCAGCATTGCTGGTCCGGCTGGCTGGCAGGTGCTGCCGTCGCCGTTTATGGTGGGGCTGCTCAATCAGCCAGCTTTATTTCACACCCCGCACCGGCTGGAAATTATCGGCGTCCGCTGTTTCCCCTGGACGGTCTTCGACCTGCTGGGGCTGCCGGCCGGCCCGGGTGGGGTAGGCGTGATGCAGCACCCCATTAGCCAGTTGCAGGCCGTGGTGGCCGAGTACGTAGCCGCGGATAGGGTAGCAGAAGCCATGAGCCAGCTGGCGGCGTATTTCGTGGCTAATCGCCAACCGCCCACCCGCAACGGCCTGCTCAGCAAGGCGGGCGCGGCCATGCACGCGGCCGGCGGCACCCTGCCAGTAACCCAGGTGGCGGAAGCTGCCCACGCCACGGTACGCACCCTGGAGCGGCAGTTCAAGCAGGCGGCGGGTCACACGGTCAAAGACGTATCCTCGCTGATGCGCTTCGAACAGGTGCGCAACCGCCTCTGGCAGCAGCCGGCGACTAATCTGGCGGGCCTGGCCCACGAATTGGGCTACACTGACCAGGCCCATTTGAGCCGGGAGTTTCGGCGCTACAGCGGCACCACGCCCGCCGCCTTCGCCCGCAAAACCCGGCGTGAGCAGGCGGCGGTTGCCCCCGATTTTGTCGCGTTTGTACAAGCCTAGCGCGGCGGCGACCCGGAATTTTGTGCGGTAATCAGACTACCCACAAGAAAATGAAACCGCTAACCGATCACCCCCAACTGACCCCGCCCGCGACGGGCTACGACGCACTCATTGCCGGGGCCGGTCCCGTCGTGCTGTTTCTGGCCTGTGAGCTGGCCCTGGCTGGCTGCTCCGTAGCAATCCTGGAAAAAGCCGAGGTTGCGTACTCGCCCCTCAAGCAGCTCCCGTTCGGAATGCGCGGGCTCAACGCGCCCTCCGTTGAAGCGCTCGACCGCCGGGGACTGCTGCAAGAATTGGAAGTGCCCCGACGCCTGCAATTTCCCCACGCGAACGCGCCGGCCCCGGCGAAGGTCAACGGCCAGGGTAAGCCGCAGGGCGGCGGGCATTTCGCTGGCATCCAGATTCAAGCCGCTAAAATCGACCCCGCGCACTGGCCCTACCGCCTGCCCACCTCTACCGACAACCAAGCCCTGTGCGAGCTGGCCGAGCTGGAAACGGTGCTGACTCGCCGCGCCGAGGCGCTGGGGGTGACCATTCGGCGCGGGCTGGCCATTACCGATGTAATCCAAACCACCGAGCGTGTAATGGTGCAGGCAGGCGGCCAAACCTTCGCCGCCCGCTGGCTGGTAGGGTGCGACGGTGGCCGGAGCGCGGTGCGCAAAGCCAGCGGGTTTGATTTTGTGGGTACCGAGCCCGAGTTTACCGGCTACTCGGCCTTGGTCGACCTGGCCGACCCGGAAAAGCTCCGACCCGGCCGCCACATTACGCCGACGGGCATGTACATGCAGTCGCTGCCTGGCTACCTGATTTTGCAGGACTTCGACGGCGGGGCGGCGCACCGGGCGCAGCCGGCCCTTACCCTGGAGTACATGCAGGCGCTGGCCCGCCGCATCACGGGTACCGACGTGACCATCAAGAGCCTGCGGCTGGCCTCCACCTGGACCGATCGGGCCCGGCAGGCTTCCACTTACCGCCGGGGCCGGGTGCTGCTGGCCGGCGACGCGGCCCACATCCACGCGCCGCTGGGCGGTCAGGGCCTGAACCTGGGCCTGGGAGACGCCATGAACCTGGGCTGGAAGCTCGCCGCCACGGTGCACGGGCTGGCCCCGGCGGGCCTGCTCGACAGCTACACCACCGAGCGCCACCCCGTGGGCGTGCGGGTGCTCGACTGGTCGCGGGCGCAGGTAGCCATCATGCGCCCCGACCCGGCGGCCCGCGCCCTCTACGCCATCATCGGTGACCTGCTGGATACGCCCGACGGTGCGGCGTACGTGGCCGGGCGGGTGTGGGGCCTGGGTACGCGCTACCCGCTCGCCGGCTCGCACCCGCTGGTGGGCTACAGCGTGCCCAATTTCAAGTTGATTGACGGCCCGACGGTGGGCAAGCTGCTGCAAGCTGGGCGCGGGCTATTGCTTGATTTTGAAGTAAATGCCGAGCGGCGGGCCTGGGTCGACGAATTTGGCGAGCAACTGC
>CAJYVK010000182.1 GCA_913778455.1 uncultured Hymenobacter sp.
CCGCTCGCCGCAAGCTAAAGCTTACGCTACAGCGGAATTAGCGTGCCATGCTTCACTCGTTGTTCGGGGCGATTTTTGACTGGCTGGCGGCGCGGCTGGCCCACCGGCACTGGCGCTGGTACTTGGCTGGCCTATGCCTGCTGGTGGCAGCTACGTTTCAACTGCCTAAAATCAACCACGCCTACGCCCAGCTGTTTGCCCACACCGAGGTGCTGGACGAGAAGCTGCGGCGCATCAACGAGCAGATAGCCGCGCCTTTTGCCCGGCACGCCGACGAATCGTCCACGCACCTGGCCAAGATGAGCTTCCGGCTGACGGTGCCGCTGCTGGCGCGAGTGCTGCACCTGTCGCTGGCGCAGCTGCTGGCCTTGCAGGTGTTGGCGGGCTTCGCGGTGTTCTACCAAGTAGCGGGCCTACTCGAACGCAGCCTGCGCGACCGCGTAGCGGCGGCCCTGCTCACGCTGGGGCTGAGCCTTACGTACTTCGGCTACGAGTTTACCTACGACCTGAGCGGCTATTTCGACGGCCTGGGTTACGCGGCGCTGGTGCTAGCGCTGGGTGCCCGGCGCTGGGCGCTGCTTTTTATGCTGGTACTAGCGGGAGGCTTCGTTGATGAGCGGGTGCTGGCGGCCAGCCCGCTGCTGGTGTTCTGGTACGGGGCGCGGCAGTACGAGTGGCAGGTGCCGGGCTGGGGGCGCTTTCTTGTCACGCGGCCGGCTACGGCGGTGTACGCCGCCTGGCTGGCCTACGCTACGCTGCGGCTGGGGCTGGCCTGGCGCTACGGCCTGCACACGCCGGGCGGGCTGGTGGGCTTGTCGGCGCTCTATCACAGTAGCTGGCACGAACTGCTGGCGCTGGGCTTTACCACCGGGCTATCAAGCTATTGGCTGCCGGTAGTGCTGGCGGTGGCGCTGCTGCTATTTCAGCGGCGCTACGGGGTGCTGGTGCTGCTGCTGGGCAGCTTCGCCCCCATTTTCGCGGGGGCGTTTGCCGTTACGGACATCACGCGCAGCCTAGCTTTCGGAATGCCGGTAGCCTTAATCAGCCTCGACTGGCTGGGGCGCTGTACTACACTGGCCGAGCGGCGCTACCTGGCACTGGTGGTCGTGTTTTTCGCCTTGCTCATCCCGGCCTATTTCACCACGGGTTACCTGCAATACGGCGGGCCGGTATGGCTAGTGCTGCTGCGGGTGCTGGCGGGGCACTCCTATCAGTAAGCAGTGAGAGAAACCGCTTACTGCTGATAGCTCAGGTCGCCGTGGCCTTTGTAGAGTAGGCCACCGGCATCGTATAGTACATAGTACAGGCGGTAAAGCGTCCCGGGCTGCAAGCCTAGCTTAGCGTAGTCAAACGCTACCTTAAACTCGCCCTTTGCGCTGCTGGTGGGAGCTATTCGCTGTATCACCTGATAGTCGGCGCCTACTAGTACGGCTGTCACCATAAAATCAGGCCGGGTGCCGTTGGTAGTTGCCGTGCTGGCAAGGCCCCAAGTTGCTGTCGGGGCCGGGTTAGGGTAGAGGTAGGTATCCCTGATGAAGCCCGCTGGCTGCGGGGTATTCAGCGTGAGTTTTAAATCGGGAAAGAGGTTTGTTTCCTCCGTGTTCCAGGTCGCGTCCGATGTCCAGTCGCTGGGGTCTTGCTGGCCGACTGGGAAGTTTGACCCATCGCGGTACGAAAAGCCAGTGCCCGGCCCGAAGTCGATGCGCGGCTTCTCGGCCGACTTATGACAGGCTGTGAGACCTAGCAAGGCGAGTAAGATGAATAATTTGTTCATGGTCGTAAAATAATTCGGAACACGAGTATTAATTAGTCTTCTTAAAATCACCCCGCGAGAAATACTTCTCAATCAGGCAATACACCAGGATGAAAAAGTAGCGGCTACCCATCTCTTTGATTTTCAACTTCGACTCGCCGTATTTGCGGTTGGTCCAGGAGTTGGGTAGCACGGCGTAGGTGTAGCCCCGCACGATGGCCTTGAGCGGCAGCTCCAGCGTGAGATTGAAGTGTGGCGAGAGGAAGGGCTTGAGGCCGTCCATCGTGCTGCGTCGGTACAGCTTGAAGGCGTTGGTGCAGTCGTTGTAGCGCAGCCGGAAGGCCAGCCGCACGATGGTGTTGGCGACGCGGTTGAGCGTTTTTTTATGGGCGGGGTAATCAATTACGCGGCCGCCCTTTATCCAGCGCGAGCCGAATACGCAGTCGTAGCCTTCGAGCAGCTTGTGGTAGAAGCGCACGAGGTCGGCAGGGTCGTCGGAGAGGTCGGCCATCATCACGGCCACGCAGTCGCCCTGATAGCGCTCCAGGCCGTAGCGCACGGCGTAGCCGAAGCCGTTGGGGCCGGGGTTGGTGTAGTAGGTGAGGGTAGGAATCTCCGCCGCCAGCGCGGTGAGGCGAGCCAGGGTGCCGTCCTTGGAATTGTCGTTGGTGACGACAATCTCGTGGTCGATGCCCTCCCGCGCCAGCGTGGCGTAGAGCGTGCGCAGCGTCTCACCGATGCTCTCCTCCTCATTGTAGGCCGGAATGACGACGCTCAGCTTCATGCGGATTGGCGCAGGCGTAGTTCTTCGTAAATCTGCGTCAGCGTGCTCACCAGGTCGTACTGCGGCTGCCAGCCCGGGTAGTGCCGCTGAAAATGCCCCACGTCGCTTACGTACCAAATGTGGTCGCCCACCCGGTTTTGGTCGGAGTAGGAGTAGCTCATCTTATTGCCGGTAATGGTTTCGCAGAGCGCGATGGCCTCCTGCATTGAGCAGTTGGCGAAGCGGCCGCCGCCGGCGTTGTACACCTGCCCGCCCGTGCGCGGGGCTTCGTAAAAGTGCCAGAACATATTCACCAGGTCGTGGGCGTGAATGTTGTCGCGCACCTGCTTGCCCTTGTAGCCAAATACCGTGTAATGCTGCCCCGTGAGCGCGCACTTCATGAGGTAGGAAAGGAAGCCGTGCAGCTGCGCTCCCGAATGGCGCGGCCCGGTGAGGCAGCCTCCCCGAAACACGGCCGTTTTCATCCCAAAGTAGCGGCCATACTCCTGCACCAGCACGTCGGCGGCCACCTTCGAGGCGCCAAATACCGAATGCGTGGTGTGGTCGATGCTCATTTGCTCATCGATGCCATTCTCGAAGTAGGCGTGACGCGGGTCGATTTCCCAGCGGGTTTCCAACTCCACCAGCGGCAGCAGGTTGGGGTTGTCGCCGTACACCTTGTTGGTAGAAGTAAAGATGAACACCGCCTCCGGGCAGTGCTGACGACTCATCTCCAGTAAATTGAGTGTGCCGGTAGCGTTGATGCTGAAGTCGGTAAACGGCTCGCGGGCGGCCCAGTCGTGGCTGGGCTGCGCGGCGGCGTGGACGACCAGCGCGATAGCGGTCCCGTATTCCTGAAAAATAGCCGTGAGGGCGGGCAAGTCGCGAATGTCGGCGGCGTGGTGGCGGTAATTAGCATAGTCGGCTTGCAAGCGCTGCCGATTCCAATCAGTGGAAGCGGCTTCGCCGAAAAAATAGCGCCGCATGTCGTTGTCGACCCCCACCACGAGGTCAAACTTATCGCTGAAAAAAGCCACGGCCTCCGAGCCAATCAGCCCGCCGGCCCCGGTAACGAGGGCAACTTTCATTCAAAAAGCTAAAATACCCTCAAAGGTAAATGTAGCGTAAGCTTTAGCTTGCGGGCGAGCGCAGCGAGCAGTCGCGCCGGGGGACGTTTGCTCGCGTGGCTGCTCACTGCGCTCGCCCGCAAGCTAAAGCTTACGCTACAGCTGCATTACGACCCTAAGATTGGTTTTAGGTCGGCTTCGTGGGTGCGCAGCCACTCGTGGACTTCCTGCACCAGTTGGCGCACCGGGCGGCGCGGGACCCAGCCGGTGGCGGCCGTTACGCGGGCGTTGTCGGTGAGGTAGAGGGCGATGTCGGCGGGCCGGGTTTCGGTTTCGGAGTGGATGGGGACGGTGTGGCCGGTGATTTCCTGGCACAGGGCCGTGAGCTCCTGTAGCGAGACGCTGCCGGTGCGGCCCCCGCCCACGTTGTAAGTCTGGCCGTTGTGCTTGGAAAGGTCGGCCAGCTGAAGTTCGAGCAGGTCGTACAAGTCATCGACGTGCAGCACGTCGCGTACCTGCTTGCCGGTGCCGCCGAAGCCGATGTAGCCCAGCCCTTGCTGCCAGAAGTGGCGCGCCACCCACAGCACCACCACGCCCTGGTCTACCTTTCCCATCTGCCAGGGGCCAGCCAGCACCCCGCAGCGGTTGACGATGGTTTTCAGACCGTAGAAGTGGTGGTATTCCTGGATGAGATATTCCGAGCACAGCTTGGTAGCTCCGTAGAGCGAGCGGTAGCCTTCCAGTGGGAAGTTCTCGGCCAGCCCGGCCGCGCTCATGCCCGGCATGGGCTGCTCGGCGGCCACCTCAAAGCGGGTAGCGCTTTCGGTGAGGGCAATGCGCTCAACCTGATTAATGGGGTAGACCCGGCTCGTGGATAAAAACACGAACGCCGCGCCGTGCCGCCGGGCGTAGTTGAGGCAATTGATAGTGCCCAGCAGATTGGTGTTGACGAGGTAGTCGGGGGCCGAGGTAAGGCCGGCCATCACCGAGGGCTCGGCCGAGGCTTCGATGACGACCTCCACGGCGGGCAGCGCGTCAAAATCTTCCTGATTGCGGATGTCGCCGTGAATAAACTCCACGCCGGCCTGGCGCAGGCGCGGCAGATTCAGCTCCGAGCCCCGGCGCTTGAGATTATCGAGCACAATAACGCGAGCCGCCGGGTGCGCGGCCTTGAAGCGCAGGGCCAGTGCCGAGCCCACAAAGCCCGCTCCGCCCGTAATGAGTAATGAAGTCAAGAAAGCAAGCGATAAAATAATAGAACAGGGTGCAAAAGTGCACCCGCCGGTTGAGAGTTGCCGATAAGCAGGCCTCGCTAAAAAAATAACCCGTCGGGCCAAGCCGCCCGACGGGTTATTTTTTCGGCAAAGAGCGCCTTATTTATTTAGTCGTTTGCTGCACTACGTCGGGTAATACCCGGCTGAGGGCCTCAGCCTGGGCGCGGGTGAAGCTGCCTTGTACCTGCACGAGTACGAAGGAGCCCAGCGCATCGGGCATGGAGCCGGTGGCGACTAGCTCACTCACTTGGTCGCCCGATGCTTTTACCACGTATCGATACTCTGCTGCCCCACCATTGGAGGTAGACAGCGGCGTATAGCGCTCGGCTTGTAACAAGCCATTTACTTCGTTATTAAGCCCTTCGCGCACCAAGTCCCGGGCGCTGCCGGAGGTCGGCGTAAACGTCATCACCCGCGCCGAGCGGATGCCGGTGATGGCATTGGTCAGGTCGCTGCCACCTAATAGTTTACCCACCCGCACCAGCGCCAGGCGCTGCAACAAGTCGGCCGACCACTCGGTGGTGCGGAAGCCCGAGCGGTCGCGGTACTTGGCGAAGAACGCGGGTACGGTGCGGGCTGGCGTGCTCGGGCCACCGGCCCGGCAGCCACCCAGCAGCAGCAGCGCCAGCACGAGGGCCAGCAGCTGTAAGCCCAGGCGGCAGTGCAGGGGCCGGTGGGCCGCCGGGCAGGTGTCGAGAAAATGCATGGCGGAGATTAGCTATGGGCGCCGGCTGAGTCGCCTTTCACGAGGTCGTCGTTTTCGCCCCGGCGCTGGCCCTGGCTGTCGCGCGGTCCCTCGGCCTGCGTTATTTCGTCGTCCTCATCCGAGGAAACGTACTCGTTGGTAGTGGGGCCGAGGCCACCATTTTTGGCGGCTAGGTCGGCTTCGGCCTGGGCAAACTTGAGGTTAAGCAGCGAGTCGTCGGCGGGTTTCTGGGTGTTGTCAGCCATGAGTAGCAAGCCGGGCCGCCGGATGGTGAGTGGTAGCTCGGCTGCTGGTAGTACGCGCTGGCTTGGCGCGGGGTTGGGGTGGGCAGCCCAGCGAGCAGCGCCTATTTTTGCCCGGTATCTCCCCGTTTATTGTAGCTATGCCTTACGCTCATCCACACCCCGACCTCGACGAAAATCACAATCCCTGGCAGACCTTAGGCTCCGAAATTCGGTACCAGAATCCCTGGATTCGAGTGCGGCAAGACGAGATAATCAACCCCAGCGGCAACCCCGGCGTGTACGGCGTAGTGTCGATGAAGAACAAGGCCATCGGGATCGTGCCCGTTGACAGTGAAGGTAATACCTGGCTCGTGGGCCAGTACCGCTACACCCTGAACGAGTACAGCTGGGAAATTCCGATGGGTGGCGGCCCCGTGGAGCTCGACGTGCTCGAATCGGCCCAGCGCGAGCTGCGCGAGGAAACCGGCCTGCTGGCTGCCCGCTGGACGCGCATCGCCCGCCTGCACACCTCCAACTCCGTGACCGACGAAGAAGGCTTCGTGTTCCTGGCCGAAGACCTCACCCAGGGCGACTGGGAACCCGAGGAAACCGAAGACCTGCGCCTCTGGAAGCTGCCGCTGGCCCAGGCCGTGGAGCTGTGCATGGCCGACCGCATCACCGACGCCATCAGCGTCGCCGGCCTGCTCAAGGCCGAGAAAGTGCTGGCGGGGCGGCGGTGAGATGGTGAGATAGTGAAAAGGTGAGTGGTGACATGCTGATTTGTATAAATGTCCTAATTTCTTAGTAAGCGAAAGCCGCGCTCATCTTCGCGTGATTGATTCACCACTTCGCTACTTCACTGAATTCACCAATCACCATTTCACTGCTCACTAGTTCACCATCTCGCCATCTCACCTCTAACTTTGCGTATGCCTGCTTTCCTGCGTACTCTTGGTCACCGGCTCTACACTACTTGGGCGACGTTCTTTTTCGTGTTGCCCTTCGTCGTAACGTATCCGGTGCAGCTGGTGCTGGTGCGCCGTCCCGAATGGCGCCGCTACCTGCACAGCATCAACCGTAACTGGGCTCGGTTTTCCATCGCTATGTGGGGCGTGCCGGTAGAGGTAGTGCGTGAAAACACCAGGCCCATCCCGCAGCCGTGCATCTACGTGGCCAACCACGGCTCGTACATTGACATTATGCTGCTGTTCTACGCCATTCCGGGCTTCCTCAACATGATGGGGAAGGACGCGCTGGTGAAGGTGCCGCTGTGGGGGCCCATTTTCGGCAAAACGTACATTCCCGTCAATCGCCGCAGCGTGGTGAGCCGGGGCCGCGCCTTCGCCCAGGCCCGGCAGGGGCTGAAGGAAGGCCGCCCGCTGGCCCTGTTTCCCGAAGGCACTATCGGTCCCAAGCCGGGCGAGGAATTGCAGCCCTTCCAGGACGGGGCTTTTCAGATGGCCATCAGCCTGGGCGTACCGCTGGTACCGGTGAGTATGCCGCTGAATCACAAGTTTATGCCATCCGTGTCGGGCTTGCGCGTGCGCTACGCGCCGCTGCGCATCGTCTTTCACGAAGCTATCGCAACCACGGGCCTTACCAACGACGACATTCCTGCTCTCAAAGCCAGGGTGATGGCCCAGATTGCCGATGACTTCGTTCCCGAGGGCCGTGGCATTCCCGAAGCCAGCCGCTTTTGGTAATGGCAAAGGAGTGCCGCCTGTGGCAGCAGTAGGGGCACTCTTTCCCCTTGCTTCCTCACCTCATTACTGTCTTACTTCCTCACGTATAGTACTCATGAAAGCTGATCTTGACACCCTACGCGGCCTAGCGCACCTGGCCCGTCTGGAGTTTGACCCCGCCCGCGAGGGCCAGATGCTCACCGACCTCAACAAGATTCTCGACTGGGTGGCCCAGCTAGAGCAAGTAGACACCGAGGGCGTAGCCCCGCTGGTGCACCTCTCGCACGAAATCAACGTGTTACGCGACGACGTGGCCCGCAATACCGTGAGCCACCAAGAAGGCTTGCGCAACGCCCCGCGCAAGGATTCCGACTATTTCCGCGTGCCCAAGGTACTGGATTAGGCGCGGGCGCTGCCAGCCAGAATTTCCCAGAATTTCAAGCAAAACGTCATGCCGGGTTTGTCGCGGCATGACGTTCTTGTGTGCAGCCAGCCCGTGGCCGGCGTGCCAACCACCTTTTAGCTGAGTTCTTATTTTGCTTGCAAAATTTATCCCGCGCCGCCTGCCGGGCCTGCCCGCGCTGCTGGCGCTGGTGGCGATAGTCGGCGCCGTCTACGCCTACTTCACCGGCGACCACGCCACGCTGCCCGTGCAGCTGGTGCCGCACCTGGCCCCGGTGCCCCTCACCCTCGACTCGGTGGCGGCGGGGCCGGTGCGGCTGCCGCTGCCGGTGAGCGGCTTCATTACAACGCTGACCCACGATGTGGGCGGCCCCTATACCCAGCCGCTGGCGGCTGGCCTGTGGCTGAGCGTGTTGGCCCTGGCGGCGGCTGGCTGGCTGGCCGTGGTGAGTATGTTGCGGCGGCCGGCGTTCATCGCCGGTACGGTACCCGTCATCTTCTTGCTCACCTCGCTCAACGCCGATGGGTTGGATATTTTCGACGACGTCAAGCCGTATTTTCTGTACGTGAGCCTGGGCGTGCTCGGGGCGGCGGCGCTGGGTCTGCAAGCCTACGGCGAGCGCGTGCGGGCCGTGTGGCGCGTGCTGATTTTTACGGGGTTGGTCGGGGCGTTGGTCGCCCTGCTACTTGCCAAAACCAAGCAGCCGCTGGCCGAAACGGCCCTGCACCTAGCGGCCTACGCCACGCCGGCCGGGGCCGTCTTGGTCGCCCTGCTGGTGCTGTGGGTAGGGGTGGAGAATATCCGTGCCCTGCTCTGGTTCAACACCCAAGCCGAGCAGCCCGAAAGTCGCTTTGGACTGTTGCCCTTCCTGCTGACCAGCGTATTGTACCTGGGGACGCTGGGACTTTATCTCTGGAACGACGGCGCACTGCCCCTGGCGGGTGGCCTGCACCTCGACCCGCTGGTGCTGCTGCTACCCGCCGTACTCGCGGGGGGGCTGGGCTTGGGCGAGCGAGCCCCCAGCTACGAGGGCTGGCTGCCCCCGGCAGCGGCCCGCCCCCTGTACTGGCTGCTGGTAGCCACGGCCTCGGCGGCGCTGGGCTACGCGCTGGCTACGGCTAATACCCCACTGCTGGTGGCCGCGCGGGAGCTTAGTGCGCGGGCGCTGGAGCTGCTGGGCGCGGCGTTTCTGTTTTACGTGCTGGTCAACTTTGGTACGCTCATCCGGCAGCGGCTGCGGGTGTACCGGGTGGTATTTGAGCCGCGCCGACTGCCGTTTTATACGGTGTACATTCTGGGGCTGACGGGCTTGTTCTTGTACGAGCTGCGCAACAACTGGCCGCTGCTCAACCTGGTGCAGGCCGGGCAGTACAATCAGCTCGGCGACCTTACCCGGCAGCAGAGCGAGGCCCGGCCCGACGACCTGCCGCTGGCCCTGCTCGCGGAACGCTACTACGCCGAGAGCGGCGACGTGCTCGACCGCTTCAACCGCTCGGCGCAGCTGGGCCGGGCGGCGCTTTATCACTTCCGCAGCCAGCGCCAGAATGAGCTCAATGCCCTACGCCGCGCCCTGCTGCGCCAGCCCGACGAAAAGGTTAGCTTGAAGCTCAATGCGCTGCTCACTGAGCCCGCCGATTTTTTCGATGCCCTGGACGTGCTGCGCCAAGCCCGCCGCGCCGCGCCCGGTAGCTTCGCGCTGGCTTCGGATGCAGCGCAGCTTTTCACGCGTTCTGCTCTCACCGATTCAGTTGCCTTTTACCTCGATAAAGCGGAGCGCCTGAAGCCGGGTAGCTACGTGAGCCGAACCAACCAGCTCGGCTTTTTGCTAAGTCAAAATCTCGTGCCCGCCGCCCAGAAGCTGGCGGCCGACTCCAAGGCCACGGCCAGCGAGCCGGGCTTGCTGGCTAATAAAATGCTGCTGCAACTCCTGGCTGGTACCCCGGACGCTCCCGCTGCTGCGGCCCCCGCTGCCAGCCTCGACGGGGCCACTTTTGCCCAGTTTTACCACACTGCCCTGCTCGTTGTGCGCGCTGGCCAGCCCGGGGTTTGCCGCCGCTGGATAGCCGACTTGGCCCGGCTGGCCGAGCGCCCCGCTAACGAGCCGTACTACGAGCAGCTCCTCTTTCTGCAAGCCCTGCTGCGCCACGCGGCGGGCCAGGAACTGGCCGCCCGCCAAACGCTGGCCCCGCTCACGGTGGGCACGACGCCCACGGCTGGCTACTATCAGTATGTGTTGGGCTTGTGGCAATTGCAGCAGCAGCAGTACGCCACGGCCGCCAGCCAACTCACGCTGGCGGCTACGCACGGGGCTACCGATGCCCGGCTGCCCCGCGCCTGGGCACTGGCGTTGGCCGGGCAGGCTGATTCGGCCCAGGCGGCCTACCGGCGGCTGGCCACGGCCGTACCCGCGTCGCCCGCCACGCAGCGGCTAGGGCAGGCCCTGCGTGCGCCGATGGGAGTGCCCGCCGGTGCGACGGCCGCGCTGGCGGGCAGCCAGGAGCTAGCTGATGCGCAACGGGCCGAAGCCGCCGGTCAGTTACCGGAGGCCGCGCGCCACTATCAGGCGTTGGTGCAGCAGGTGCCGTTCAACGAGCGGGCAGTGTTGGCCGCCAGTGCCTTTTTTGCCAAGCAAAAAGCCTATACCGACGCCTACGATGCTCTCAACAAGGGCCTGACCGAAAACCCGGCTTCGGTGCCACTGCTGCGGGCTTACGCGCTGGCTGCCGCCGAGGCTGGGCTGGCCGAGCTCGGCCAGTCGGCCTTGGCGCAGCTACGGCCGCAGCTTAGCCCGGCTGAGTACGCTAACTTGCTGGCGCAATTTGCGGCCCGCCGCGCGGCCCACGCGGCGGCCGGTGCGGCCTTCGACCAGCCCCCGGTCCCTACGCGCTGATTTCACGCTTTCGCCCTCACCTTTATGCCTGCTACTGAACGCACTCCCTACGTCATCCAGACTACCGACCTCGCCAAGGAATACGTGATGGGCACCGAGCACATCCACGCCCTGCGCTCGGTGAGTATCGACATCAAGCGCGGCGAGTACGTGGCCTTCATGGGGCCGTCGGGCTCGGGTAAGAGTACGCTCATGAACATCGTGGGCTGCCTCGATACGCCTTCCAAGGGGCGGTATATTCTGAATGGCCAGGATGTGAGCCGCATGAGCGACAACGAGCTGGCCGAGGTGCGTAACAAGGAAATCGGTTTCGTCTTTCAAACCTTCAACCTGCTGCCGCGCTCTACCTCGCTCGAAAACGTCGCGCTGCCGCTCATCTACGCGGGCCTGGGCAAACGCGAGCGCACCGAGCGCGCCCTCGAAGCGCTACGCTCGGTGGGCCTGGCCGACCGCGCCGGCCACCGCCCCAACGAGCTCAGCGGTGGCCAGCGCCAGCGCGTGGCCATCGCCCGCGCCCTGGTTAATACGCCCAGCGTGCTGCTGGCCGACGAGCCCACCGGCGCACTCGATTCCAAAACCAGCTACGAAATTATGGGTCTGTTTGAGGCGCTCTATGCCAAAGGCAACACCATTATCATGGTAACGCACGAGGAAGACATCGCGCACTACGCCCACCGCATCGTGCGCCTGCGCGACGGCCTCATCGAAACCGACGCCGTCAACCACAACGTAACGCAGCCCGCCATCAACTCCCTAAGCGCCTAACCCAAGCGCCGCGCTCTAGCCAGCCAGCCGCCGCAATCCAGCGGGCGCATCC
Organism: uncultured Hymenobacter sp.; assembly: GCA_913778455.1. Taxonomy (GTDB): domain Bacteria; phylum Bacteroidota; class Bacteroidia; order Cytophagales; family Hymenobacteraceae; genus Hymenobacter. The sequence goes on from CAJYVK010000182.1 coordinate 11,580, forward strand.
CCGAAATCCGTTAAATCCGTTAAATCCGCGGTCCTGTGAAGATCTACACCAAAACCGGCGATAAGGGCCTGACCTCGCTCATCGGCGGCACCCGCGTACCCAAATCGAGTCTGCGCATCGACTGCTACGGTACGGTCGATGAGTTGAATTCCTACCTGGGCGTGCTGCGCGACCAAGACGTAAACGGCCTGCGCCGCGAGGTGCTGAAAGAAATCCAGGACCGGCTCTTTACCATCGGAGCCCACTTGGCCACTGACCCCGCCAAAGACCCCCGCCAGCGCATCCCCGACCTGCACGCCACCGACGTGGCCCTGCTCGAAGCCGAGATGGACCGCATGGACCACGTGCTGGCCCCGCTACGCGAGTTCGTGCTGCCGGGCGGGCACCCGGCCGTATCCTTCGGGCACGTAGCGCGTTGCGTATGCCGCCGCGCCGAGCGACTGGTTATTCATCTCAGCGAAGAGTCACCGGTCGAAGACTTGGTAATCATGTACCTCAACCGGCTGTCCGATTACCTTTTCGTGCTCAGCCGGGCCATGGCCCACGACCTGGGCGTGGCCGAAGTTACCTGGAAACCCCGCGTGTAGCGGGCTGCCACTCACCAGCCCAGCCGGCCGGTGATGCAACATTTAGCCGGTTTGCCGGTCCCTGATACTACTTTTCCCACCAGTCGGCCCGCTGCTTGAGCCCGCCGCATTTCCTGATTTACTACCCCCTGCTCCGCCATGCTTGACACTCTGACTATTGACGTGCAGCCCGCCACCACCTCGCGCCTCGCCGAGCTGGATTTGGCTAACCTGGAATTTGGCAAATCCTTCGCCGACCACATGCTAACCGTTGAATACATCGGCGGCACGTGGCAGCAGCCGCGCATCGTACCCTACGGCCCTCTTTCGGTGAGCCCCGCCAACTCGGCCCTGCACTACGGCCAAGCTATTTTCGAAGGTGCCAAGGCCTACCGTCAGGCCGATGGCAGCGTGGGCCTGTTTCGCCCCCTCGACAACTGGCGTCGCCTCAATGCCTCGGCCGAGCGCATGGCCATGCCCACCATTCCCGAGGATATCTACCTGCAAGGCCTGCGCGAGCTGGTGAAGCTCGATGCCGGCTGGGTGCCCAACGCCCCCGGCAGTTCGCTCTACATCCGCCCCTTCATGTTTGCCACCGATGGTTTCCTGGGCGTGCGGCCCTCCGAAACGTATCATTTCGGCATCATTACCTGCCCGGTAGCTGCCTTCTTCAACAAGCCAGTGCGCGTGCGCTTCGAGCAGAAATACGTGCGCGCCGCCCCCGGCGGGGCCGGCTACGCTAAAAACGCCGGTAACTACGGCGCCGCCATGCTGCCCAGCAAGCTGGCCCAGCAGGAAGGCTACCACCAGTTGCTCTGGACTGATGCCTCCGAGCATCAGTACGTGGAAGAGTCAGGGGCCATGAACGTGATGTTCGTCATCGACGGCACGCTCATTACTCCCGCACTATCTACCTCTATCCTCGACGGCATCACGCGTCGCTCGGTGCTTCAGCTGGCTCGCGACTGGGGGATGCCGGTGGAGGAGCGCCGCGTGTCGAGCCGCGAAGTGGTGGCCGCCATTCGGGAAGGTCGTCTCACCGAGGCCTTCGGGGTGGGTACGGCCGCGACTATCGCGGCCATTGCCACCATCGGTCACGAGGGCCACGACTACGACCTGCCCGCGTTGGCCGACGATTCCTTTGCCCGCCGGGTGGGGGCGACCTTAGAAGCGATTCGCACTGGCCAGGCCCCCGACCCGCACGGCTGGATGGTCGCCGTGTAAGTGGTTAACTAGCCTCTCAGTAGCTTCTCGCTGTAAGTGAGCAAGGCCAGCCGGAATCCCCGGCTGGCCTTTTTTGTTCGACCTTTGCTGCGTGAACACGCTTACTCACCCGTTCACCCCGCACCGTTTTGCTATATGACTCAAGACCAGATCAAGGACTTGAGGGGCCGCGCCGAGGCCCTGAGGAGGTATCTTTGACTACGATGCCCGCAAAGAACAAGTAACTGCGGCTGAGGCCGAAACGCTGGCCCCCAATTTCTGGGACGACTCCAAAGCCGCCGAGGCCAAGCTCAAGGAAATCAAGAGCATCAAAACCTGGACCGACGACTACGAGGCCGTGCAGCAGGCCGTGGCCGATACCGACGTGTTGTACGATTTCTACCGCGAGGGCGAGGCCACGGAGGCGGAAATTCAAGCCGAGTACAATGCCACGCAAGCCAAGCTGGAAGCACTGGAATTCAAGCGCATGCTTTCCGACGAGGAAGACCAGTTGCCCGCTATTATCGACATCAATCCCGGTGCTGGTGGTACTGAAAGCCAGGACTGGGCCGAGATGCTCATGCGCATGTACATCATGTGGGGCGAGAGTAAGGGCTTTACGGTACGGCAGCTGAGCTACCAGCCCGGCGAGGGCGCGGGCATTAAATCAGCCTCGCTGGAAATTGACGGCCCATTTGCCTACGGCTACCTCAAAAGTGAAATCGGCGTGCACCGCCTCGTGCGCATCTCGCCCTTCGATAGCAGCGGCCGGCGGCATACCTCGTTTGCCTCCGTCTTCGCCTATCCGGTAGTCGATGAAACAATCAACATCGAAATCAACCCCGCTGATATTTCCTGGGACACCTTCCGGGCCGGCGGCGCGGGTGGGCAGAACGTAAATAAGGTTGAAACGGCCGTGCGCCTCACCCACGCGCCCAGCGGCATCATTATCGCCGTGCAGATCGAGCGCTCGCAACTCATGAACAAGGAGCACGCCCTGCGCATGCTCAAATCGCGCCTCTACCAGCAGGAGTTGGACAAGCGCAACGCCGAGCGCGATAAAGTCGAAGCTAGTAAGAAACGCATTGACTTTGGCTCCCAGATTCGCAACTACGTGTTGCACCCTTACAAACTCATCAAAGACCTGCGTACGGGCATCGAGCGCACCGACGTACAGAACGTACTAGACGGAGACTTAGATCAATACATTAAAGGTTACTTGATGCAGAACTAAGCGTAAGCTATTCAGGGAGCAGCCTGCTCGCGTGCCCCATAGTCCTTCTTCGGGAAAGGAGGTAGTTGCAGGCAACTAGCTTTTTATAAGTAGTGAGCTGCTAGCTACCTAATAGCTTTCCTTTCTTGAAGGAGAGGGGTGAAGGCAAGTAGGTGAGTTATTTAGGATCGCTTTCACTTGAATAATATTCACCCGAGTACCAATAAAAAAGGCTGCCAGTAGCACTGGCAGCCTTTTTTGTAGAGTTGGATAGCTTATTAAAACTTATCCCAGAAGAGCTTGGTCGCAACGTTGTCCCCAGTGCTACCCAGTGCTGCTGCTGCCGCAGCGTAGTTGGTAGGATTGAGGTTCGGCTCGCTGGAAGGATAAGTGAAGCGGCGCGGGATGACCGTGATACCGTTCAGCGGGCTTGCGGCAAGCGGTAGCTGCGGATAGTCCAGGCGGCGCCACTGAGTCCAGGATTCGGTGGGCTGGTTGTAAAGAGCTACCCAGAATTGGTAGCCAATTTTCTGCTTGTAGTCACCCTGAGCCGTGCTGTAGGCAATGGATGGCAGAGCAAGGTAGGCATTAGCATCGGCAGTAGAACCGCCCCACTCCTGAATAGAAGCGGTAACGCCAGCGTTGTAGTGCGAAGCGGCGGTACCACCGAGGACAAACCCACGTTCGATAGCTTCGGCTTCCATCAATTCTACTTGCGCGTAGGAGATAAGCACGCCGGGCAGCGTGGCAGACCGTAGCTTATCGCCAGGCTGCGATAGGGTTTCTTTGTTGTTGGTTCTGCCTACGGTGCCCCCCACGTAAGGATTGCTTGCGTTAGCGGGCAACAGGGCCGGATTGAAATAATCATCCAAACGCGGGTCTACTGCCCCGGTTACCGGTACCCCCCCGGCAGTGCTGCCGAGACCTTTCAGCGGGTTAATAAACGTGCTGGCACCAACAAAGTCACTGCGGCGGCTATTTACCAGGTCTTCGTAGAGCGGGTTAGTGTTCGGCAGGGTGCGGTCGAAAGCGAGTGCAACTGCGTCAGCGCTCGACGAGGGAAGCTTACCGGCCGTTGCTTCGGCCATCGTCTTGGCCTTGGTCGGGTCAGCATCGGCAATCACCAGCGCCATGCGAAGCTTCATCGCATAAGCGAACTTAAGCCACTTGGCAGTGCTCGAACCCGAATTCTCGGGGAAGATGAGGTCATCTACGCCGGTACCTACCGATTTCGACGTATCGAATTTACCGATGACAGCATCTAGGCGTGCGATGAGGTCCGCGTAGATAGTTGCCTGGTCGTCGTATTTGGGCTGGAGGTTAGTCGGGTCCAGGGCTTGCGTGTACGGTACATTACCGAACGTCTCTACCAGGGTAGCCCAAGCATAGATTTCCAGCAGCTCGGCTACGGCCAGCGTGTTGGTCTTGCTATCACTGGGGATAGAAATATCAGTTGCTACGGCATTTTTCCCAGCCCGCAGGTCTTGGATGCAATCACGATAGAGCGCATTCCAAAAGTTGAGCGGAATGTTCCGGGTAATGAGGTCATAGCGCGACTCGGTAGGGTAGTCGGTAGCCGCCCAGTACTGCATGTAGAAGCGCAGGGGGTTCAGGTTAACGCTGGAGCTGTTAACCGTCCGAACCAGGGTGCGCTCTGCATTGCTGATAAAGCCAGCCGCCGAGGCGCTAGCAGCAAGCTTGGGGTTGACGTTATAGCTGTCACCCAAGTTGCTGACGCACGAAGTAGTGAGCGAGAGTGCCGCTACTCCAAGCAGGAATAATGTCTTTTTCATATTCAAATTAGAAGCTTAGACGAACATTGGCACCGAGCGTGCGAACTGCTGGGTAAGCACCGGTAGAATAGCCTTGGCCGTAGTTGCCGGAGCTGGCGGCATCCTCGGGGTCGGCGTCAGGCAGGTTTTTGTGGATAATCCACAGGTTGCGGCCAACGATAGAGAAGTCAACACCGCGTACGGCACGCGACTTGGCCAACCAAGCTTTGGGCAGCGAGTAAGTCAGCGACAGTTCACGCAGTTTAACGTAGCTGGCATCGTACACGAAGGCGGCGGCCGGGTTGGCCGTGATGCCGTAGGCAGTTGCCCCGCTGGCATCGCCGTTGTTGTCGGCGCGAACCTTGTTGGGCGTGCCATCAGCTTGCACACCGGCGAAAATTACCCCGCCGCTGTTAGCAGCGTAGGTGCCGTCGGCGTTGCGCACGATGGGGTCGCGCGAGGGATTGCCGAGGTCGTTTAAGCCAGCCGTTTCTACCGGCAGGCCAGTGTCGAGGCCGTAGGCGCGGTCGAGCGAGAAGATAGAACCGCCCTGACGAACGTCAACCAGGAAGTAGAGCGAAAGGCCTTTGTACGTTAGGGTGTTCGATACACCACCCGTCCAGTTGGGGTTGGGGTTGGCAATCTCCTCGTTCGAGGTAGCCGACTTCTGATAGTAGCCGTTCGTGCGAACTACGCGCTGGCCATCGCGGTATACGAAGTTCTGACCGCGGATGCTGTTGATGGGGCGGCCAACGGTAGCGTTGGTCGTTACCCCGCCTTGGTACGAAGCCAGTACGATGTTATCAACTCCGTTGATCAGTTCCACGACGCGGTTCTGGTTTTTCGTCCAGTTGGCGTTGATGGTCCAGGTGAAGTTTTCGTTGCGAACGGGGCTGATGTAAGCCGAAAGCTCAACGCCGCGGTTGCGAACCGTACCAGCATTTACTACGCGACCCGTGTAGCCAATAGCCCCCGAAGTCGTGATGGTGATAATCTGGTTGATGGTGTTCGACTGGTAGATGTTGGCTTCAAGGCCGAAGCGGCTATTCAAGAAGGCGGTTTCCAAGCCAATCTCAGCGCTCTTCGTGCGCTCGGGTTTTAGGTTTTGGTTATTCTGGGTGTTGGGTACCGAGAACAGCGGCACGGTGCCGAAAGGGGTAGGCTTGTCGAAGCCGCTGTAGACGTTGTATACAGGGGCACCTTGACCAACTTCGGCGTAGTTACCGCGAATTTTGCCGTAAGACAGCCAGGGGGCGCTTTCTTTGGTCAGTTCCGAGAATACGAAGCCCAAAGAGGCTGAAGGGTAGAAATAAGCGTTATTGCCTTTCGGCAGCGTCGAAGATTGGTCTCTTCTAGCCGTCAGGTCCAGGAACACCATGTCGCGGTAGCCGAAGGTAGCGTTGGCGAATACCCCGTCAACTGCCTGCTGCTGGTCAGCTTCGGTCGGCGGAATCAAGGGGGCGATGCTGTTCGACAATGCGTAGAAATCCGGGATAGCCAGACCACCGTTCGTGGCTGCGTAAATAGAGCGAGTCGATTGACGACGCAGGTTGGCACCAATCAAGCCCGTGAAGCTAAGATTTTCTACGATGCGGGCTTTGAAGTTACCAATCAGGTCGAAGTTGCCTTCGCGGTAGGTGCGGTTGTAGCGGTTATAGCCCGATACGTTAACGCTACCGAAAGCTAGGCGCTCTTCTTGCAAGTCATCGTTAGAGTCGATGGTTACGCGGCCCAATACGTTGAACCAGTCGGTCACTTTGTACGTGAGGGCGATATTACCGAAAGTGCGGTAGCGCGTATCGGTTTCGTAGCTCTTGGCCCGCGACCAATAGGGGTTGTTCCAGTAGGCGCCGGTAGTGGTGTTCAGACCGTTGAGGTTCCAGGTTGCGTTGAGACCTTGATATTCGTAAGCCTGTTGCAGCTCCTTCATATCAACGTTGGTCTGCCACCACTGCCGGAAGTTGGTCATTTGGTTTTCGCTGTAAGCCCCGCTGTAGCCAGTGCCGTAGCGGCCTTTGCCGGTTACCGTCGAGAAGTTTACGGAAGCGCTAGCCGTCAAGCGTGGCGTAATGTTCAGGGAGCCAGCGAAGTTGAATACGTTCTTGTTAACCTGGCTATTGGGCAGAATGCCTTTGTCAACAACGTTGTTATAGCCAAGCTTGAAAGTACCCTTATCATTGCCACCGTCGATGGTAACGCTGTTGTTCAGGGTCACTGCCGTTTTGAAGAAGGTCGAGGGGTCGTTCTCAGCGGCTACCCAGGCCGTCTTTTGACCGAAGTGGTTGCTGCCGGGCTGGAAGGCATTCCACTGATACACTTGTAAGTTCGGGTCGAAGCGGGGGCCTACCGAGGCATCGGCACTCAGTTGAATATAGTCATCGAGCACCCCGTCGCCGTTGATATCTGCCTGGTTGAAATAGGGGCCGTAGCCAGCACCGTACTCTTTCTGATACTTAATAAAAGTGCTCCGGTCAATCCGACCCGCCGTGATGCCGCCGTTGATAGTAACCCCCAGGCCCTGACGGCCTTTCTTGGTGGTGATGAGTACTACGCCGTTGCCAGCCCGCTCGCCATACAGGGCAGTAGCCGCTGCGCCTTTCAAGATAGTCGTCGAAGCAATGTCGTCGGGGTTGATGTCGCTGGCAGCGTTGCCGTAGTCGTAGCCACCGCCGCCAGTCTGCTGGCCGGTAGAGTTCGTGTTGGCGTTGCTGATCGGCACCCCGTCAACTACGAATAAAGGCTGGTTGTTACCCGTGATAGACTTAGTACCGCGAATCAAGATGTTGGTTGAGCCGCCCAGCGTGTTGCTTTGGCGGATTTGCACACCCGCTACTTTACCCGACAGACCGTTGATGGCGTTCGGGTTACGGGCGGCGGTGATTTGCTGCCCTTCTACTACCGTCGCTGCATAAGACAGCGAGTTGCGGGTCCGCTCTACGTTGAGAGCCGTTACTACTACTTCACCAAGTTGCTTGGTATCAGTAGCCAGGGCAACGTTAATGTTAGCCCCGCTGCCGATGGGCTGTTCGATAGAGGTATAGCCGACAAAGCTGAAGGCGAGCGTCGTAGCGGAAGAGGGGACGCTCAGCGAAAATATACCGTCCGAGTTGGTGGAAGTGCCTAAGGTAGTGCCTTTTACCACTACGGTCACACCTGGTAAGCCCTGACCTGTGGAGCGGTCCGTCACCCGGCCCGAGACGTTGCGGTCTTGCGCCGCTGCTTGATACCACAAGCAACTGAGCAAAAAGACCAATAGTAAAGAGAGATGCTTCATATTGTAAAAGGTTGAAAAAA
>CAJYVK010000183.1 GCA_913778455.1 uncultured Hymenobacter sp.
AGTGACTGGAGTTCAGACGTGTGCTCTTCCGATCTCGGTAGAGGACCTGGCTACCACTTCGACCGTTTCGCTGGACCCGGCCCAGCAGCCGCCCGTCATCACCAAAATCGCGGTGAGCGTGACCGGCAAAGTAACCGGCGGCAACATCACCCCCGAAGACTTCCAGCAGCACGCCGAATTTGCCAAGGCCAACTGCCCCGTGTCGAAAGCCCTGAGCGCGGTACCCGAAATGACGCTGGAAGCCAAGCTGGCCTAGCGTGGAGTTATGAGTTAGAAATTATGAGTTGGGTGGTTCGCCTGGTCGGCGATGCATTCTGACTCATAACTCATTTACTTACGGCGGTGAGTTATGAGCTGGGGAGTGGCCTGCTGGGCAATTCTCTCCCGGCTCATAACTCATTTTGCTTGGCGGCGGCGAGCTAAAAATTATGAGTTATATCTTGAAAATTAGCCTATTGGGCAATTCACCCCCAACTCATAACTCATAACTTTTAACTCATAACTACTTTTGCCCTATGCCCACTGGTACTACTCGCATTCGCCTACGCCCCGCCAACTCTTCGCGCCTCTCCTTTGGGGTGCAGGTTTCGCTGGCCCTTTTCGCCATCGTCTACGCGCTGCTTATGCTGCGCAACTCGCCCGACACCCAGGATTTTTACTGGTTGAGCTACGTTTTTCTGGCGATGTGCGTGGTGTACCTGGGCTTTATCCTGGTGCACAACGCGCCGGTGTTCGGCACCCAGAGCTATTTTGAGTTTGCGCCCGGCTACTTGGTGCACAAGGCCGGCTTGTTTCGCCCCAAGCAGGTATTCGCGGCCGAAAATATGACCCAGCTGGAGCTGCTACCCCGGCAGCTGCGGGTGCGCCTCAAGGATGGTGACATTCACGTGCTGAACCTGCGCGAGGTGCGCGGCACCCGCCGCCGCGCCGTGCTGCGCGGCCAGCTCGAAGGCTTTGCCCGCCGCTACAACGTCGAGCTGCGCGAAGAAACCGCCGCCAAGTAAGCCCCTCCCCGGCCCCAACTTCGCGGCCAGCCCCCCGTAAACCAACCCCGCTAAAGACGCCCGCCGGCGTCTTTACTTTTGTGGGACTACGCCATTTCAACCTCTCTTTCCATGCCCCTCTCCCCCGACGTTCAGCAGCGCATCAATACCTGGCTCACGCCCGCTTACGATGCTGAAACCCAGGCTGAAATTAAACAGCTCGTCGATACCCACCAGGACGACCAGCTCAACGACGCCTTCTACCGCTCGCTGGAGTTTGGCACCGGCGGCCTGCGCGGCATCATGGGCGCGGGCTCCAACCGCATGAACCGCTACACGCTGGGCATGGCGACCCAGGGCCTGTGCAATTATCTGAAAATGAATTTTCAGAACCAGGAGATCAAGGTGGCCATCGCCCACGACTCGCGCAACAACTCGCGCTTGTTTGCCGAAACCGTCGCCAATATTTTTTCGGGCAACGGCATTACGGCCTACCTGTTTGAGAGCCTGCGGCCCACGCCCGAGCTGTCGTTTGCCATCCGCCACCTGGGCTGCCAGAGCGGCTGCGTCATCACGGCCTCGCACAACCCCAAGGAGTACAACGGCTACAAGGTGTACTGGAACGACGGCTCGCAGGTAGTAGCCCCGCACGACAAGAACATCATCACGGAGGTGAATAAAATTACCTCGCCCGAGGAAGTGAAGTTTGCCGGCGACCCCAGCCGCATTCACCTCATCGGCAAGGAAGTGGACGACGCCTACCTGGCCGAGGTGAAGAAGCTGAGCATCAACCCCGCCGCCATTCAGCAGCAGCATGATTTAGGGATTGTGTACACGCCCATCCACGGCTCGGGCATCAAGCTGGTGCCGCCGGCGCTGGCCGAGTTTGGCTTTACCAACGTGAGCGTGGTGGAGGCCCAGGCCACGCCCGACGGCAACTTCCCCACCGTGCAGTCGCCCAACCCCGAGGAGAAATCGGCCATGCAGTTGGCCCTCGACCAAGCCAAGGCGCAAAATGCTGACATCGTACTCGCCACCGACCCCGACGCCGACCGCGTGGGCGTGGGCGTGAAAAACGACAAGGGCGAGTGGGTGCTGCTCAACGGCAACCAGACCGCCGCGCTGCTCACGCACTACATCTTGTCGGCGCGGCAGCAGGCCGGCAAGGCCCAGCCCAATGATTTCATCGTGTACACTATCGTGACGAGTGAAATCCTGGGCGACATCGCCCAGCACTACCAAGTGAAATCGTACCGCACGCTCACCGGCTTCAAGTACATCGCGGGCCTCATCCGCGACCTGGCCGGCAAGGAAAACTACATCTGCGGCGGCGAGGAAAGCTACGGCTTCCTCATCGGTGACTTCGTGCGCGATAAAGACGCCGTGACGGCCTGCGCCCTCGTGGCCGAGATGGCCGCCGTGGCCAAGGGTCAGGGCCGCACCCTCTACGAAGAGATGCAGCGCATGTACGCCGAGTACGGCCTGTACGTGGAAGACCTCATCTCCTTGACCAAGAAGGGCCAGCGCGGCGCCGAGGAAATTCAGGAGATGATGGCCGGCCTGCGCCAGAACCCGCCTAAAACCCTAGCCGGCTCGCCGGTGGTAGAAATCCGCGATTACCAGACCGGCAAAATCCACCACCTGCAATCGGGTCAGGAGGAAAGCACCGGCACGGAAAGCTCCAACGTGCTACAATTCATCACCGCCGCCGGCGATAAAATCTCGGCCCGCCCCAGCGGCACCGAGCCCAAAATCAAATTCTACTTCAGCGTGAAGGAGCCGCTGGCCTCGGTAGCCGACTACGAGACTACGCACCAGAAAGCGGAGGCTAAAATCAAGAGCATCATTGAGGAGATGCAGCTGAAGTAATCCCAAATGAAGTAACACCAAGCTCCAGCTTGGTGAGTCGTTGTTAGGTATTCAACTGTACCTTGGCAACGATTCACCAAGCTGGAGCTTGGTGTTACAACGCTGATGAGCGACCTTACTTTTTATGAGCGTAGCTTACCTCATTGGCTACCGCCAGGTAGCACGCTGTTTCTGACGTTTCGCCTGGCAGGTACGCTACCGGCTGAAGTCTTAGCTCGCTACCAGACCGAATGGATACAGCAAGACCTCACAGTATCACGAGAGGAAACTTCCTACGCTCGCCAGCGGCGCTATTTTGGGCGCTTCGATGCACTGTTGGCGGGGGAGCTTGGGCCTACTTGGCTGGAGCAGGAGGCAGTCGCCAACTTAGTGCGCGACAGCTTACAGTACTACGACGGTAAGGCTTACCAATTGAATTGCTACTGCATTATGCCCAATCACGTGCACGTACTGCTTACGCTGCCCGATGATGCTCCGCCCCTATCTCGCACGCTGCAATCGATTAAAAGCTTCACGGCTACTAAAGCCAATAAACTCCTGGACCGGACCGGTGCTTTTTGGCACCGCGAAACCTACGACCACGTCTGTCGAGGCACCGATGAGGTACAGCGTATTACTGACTATATTCTGCTAAATCCGGTAAAGGCCGGCTTGGTTGCGGAGTGGCAACATTGGCCTTATACTTATCTGCCATAACACCAAGCTCCAGCTTGGTGAGTCGTTGCCAAGGTACAGTTGAATACCTAACAACGACTCACCAAGCTGGAGCTTGGTGTTACTTAGCTGAATAGTAGCTTACGCCCGCTGCAATTGCAGTTGCTTGACCTGCTGCGTGAGGTCGAGCACCATGCTGGCTAGGTGCTCCAGCGACACGCCGCCGATGGGGAAGGTGCTGCTGATGTAGCTCTTCGCCTCCCAGATTTCGAGGATGTCCTCGGCCTTTACGTCGTAGGGCGCGAACACGGGGTTGTCCGAATGCAGGGCGAAAAGCGCGTGCTGCTTAAGCTTATTGAAGATGCGCTTGAATACGATGCCATCTTTCTGGCTGACCACGATGCAGGGCGTGCCGTCCTTGATGGCGGCCCAGTCGTCGACGTAGCGGCCCACGATGGTGGTCCCGCTGGCCAGCGGCAGCATCGAATCGCCGGCGATTTCGAAGGCGCGGTAGGTGCCGGTGCTCGCCAGCATGGGCAAGCGGAAGCGGGGCAATTCCTCAATAAATTCCCGGTCGGCGTAGCCGTTGAGGTAGCCGGCGGCGGCTTTGAGGGGCACGAGCTCAATATTTTCTTTATCGTCGGGGCCGACGGTGAAGGCCAGCACGCGCAGGGGCTTGTCTTCGGCCTGCGCATCGACCAGCGGACCGGCTTCGCGCAGGGCGGCGGCGGTTTTGGCGTTCTTGCGCTTGGTAAAGTCGGTGGTAGCCAGCGAGTCGAGCGGGATATTGAAGAGCCTGGCCATGTTGACGAGCGTTGCCAGGCGGGGCTCGGCACGACCTTCTTCGTAAGCACCCACCAGCGAGCGCTTAATATTCAATTTATCAGCCAATTGAGCTTGCGTCAGACCCAGCTCGCGGCGCCAGAATTTGAGGTTGGTATTAATCATAACGGTAGGGAAGACAAACAGAAGAAAACCCAACGCGGAGGGCGCGCGACGCACAAAATCAGCAACACGGGGCGCAAGTTACTAATTCCATTAGACTTGCCAACGCTAACGCAATGGGAATTATTGGCGGCGGGTAAATTTGGGTGGGGCACTAGCAAAAACAGCCGCCCGGTAGTAGGACGGCTGTTTTTAGTTGGGGCGGGGTATTAGTATAAGCTCAGGCTAGGCTTGGGCGAGTCGGCCCACCATTCTTCATTTTCCCAGGCCTCGTTCCAGCCCAGCTTCGCGTATTTAGGATTCACTAAAGTACCGCGGTCACCTACGCCAAAATCTGCGAATATTTCGGGAGCAATAACGAATACATCCCTGGCCAGCAGCACTGATTGGTGCTCACCGGTAGCCTGATTGGTGCGTCGGCCACGTACTACCATGCCGCACCCTCGGGCGGGAAACTTATTGTTAAGGTCAGGCATGATTGTCGTTATCAGGTCTACTTTCCCGTGGCGATCAACCATAAAGTCAAAATAGACTTCGCCCTCCAACTTGCTGATAGCTTTAGAATTTCCTTGCTGCAAGTGAAATAGCCCTTTAGCGGTATACAGGCTATTGGTAGGATCGGAAGCTGCCCCAGGTGCCACGTTATCGTCGGCCAGGTCCGTAATACGCACGACGGTGATGGTGCCGGTAAAAGGAGTAGTTATCCCCTTCAGCCGGCTTTTACCGACCACGTGAATTAGCTGAGGCTGCTTTGCTTCCCGATGCGCGGCGTTAATGGCAAGAGCGAAGCGCCGGTGCTCATTTCCTAAAAATCCGTCGAGCACCGGACTTTCCTGATAGGTGCCGTGGGGGTCGTTCCACAGAGCAGCCAAGTCGTGCTGACGGAGTATTGCCTGCGTGGAAGCAACAGGCGAGTTGGCGCGTAAGGCGGCCACGGTAGCGCCGGAATCCGACGAGACTTCAGTCTCGTTCGGATTCTTTACCGTCCCCGCAGTGGTTGAAGCAGTTTGCGGCTGACAGGCGACACCAACGAAAGCCAGCGCCAGGATAGCAATTTGTTTTTGCATATGATTCTACGCAGCAGACTTATAAGCTCATACTAGACTTGGGCGAGTCGGCCCACCACTCGTCGTTTTCCCAGGTTTCATTCCAGCCCAGCTTGGCCAGGTTGGGGTTGATTTCTTCGCTGCGTTCGCCCAAGTGTAGCTCGGCCAGGGCCTGTGGCACCACAGCCCCATAGTAGCTGGCAAAGGCTACGGAATGGCGCTGGTGGGTTTTATTACTCACCCAAGCGCCGCGGAAGAGCAGGCCACAGCCTTTGGTCGGGTTATCGTCGGACAGGCCCGAAGCATCTGCGGCGTAGTCGAGGCCGCC
>CAJYVK010000184.1 GCA_913778455.1 uncultured Hymenobacter sp.
GCGGGCACCTACGCGGGCAGCATCGTGTGGGCCTACTTTGCCCGAGGCAAAAAGTACTTCAACGAGCTGTAGGGTAAGCTTTAGCTTGCCTTACGCCAGGGGGCGTTTCCTTACGCCGGGCAAGCTAAAGCTTACCCTACCCCCTTACAGATCCCACACTGTGCTGCGCTGCTGGCGCCAGGCCCGGCGGATGTTCATCCAGAACACCCCGGCGAAATACAGCACAATGGGCGAGCCAAAGGTGAAAAACGAAGCGTAGACAAACGAGAGCCGGATGCTACGCGTGCTGAAGCCCCAGCGCTGCCCCAGCGCCGAGCACAGCCCGAAAGACTGCGATTCGATAAAGTCGGTAAGGCGGTGCATAAAACGGGGATGTGAACGGCGCGGTGCAACTTTGCCGGGCCAAGATACAACTCAACCGCCGGCAAACGTTAGGGACTGTCTTACGTTAAGGCGCGGGCCGGGTTACGAACCGGCCCGCGTTGTTGGCCGTCAATTTTCTTCGATTTGCGTTTATTATCAACAAGTAAGCTCCTCACTACGGGATTACTGCTGGCGGGCCTGCTCAGCGGCTGCTCGCCGCTGCCCAAGATGCTGCAAGCAGCTGAAGCGGGCCGCCGCGTGAGCGTGGAGCCCGCGCCGCTCACGGCCGTGGGCGAGTCGGTTCCCTTCGAGGCCACCGCCCGGGTAGCCAGCCGCCACCTGCGCAAAGGAGCCGTGTACGAGGTGCTGCTCACGTATAAATACGACCACGACCTGCGCCTCGATACCGTGGGCCGCATTTCGTTTGCGCAAGGCGACTTCACCTACGACGACTCGGTGAAGGGCCGCCTCGTGAGCCGCAACCGCTTCACCATTCCCAACACGCCGCGCCGCTCGCCGGGCCAGCTTATGGCCCGCGGCCAGGTGCGCGAGCTCAAGCCCAAGGGCCAGGTGCTAACGGCCAAAACCGAAACCCTGGTGGCCCGCGGCATCGCCGACCCCGCCCGCCGCGTCATCATCGAGGATACGCTGCTGGCCCTGCTGCCCGAGCACATCAGCAACGTGACGAGCGGCACCCGCATTCTGCCCCTGTATTTCGACCAGGGCCAGTGGTTTATCCGCTCTAGCCTGGGCACCAACATCGCGGCCCTCGAAGACCTCATCGACCAGAATCAGCACACCCAACGGGTACTGATTGCGGCCGGGCACTCACCCGATTCGCTCGATGCCCACAAGCCCCAGCTGGCCAGCAAGCGCGTGAAAATGCTGCTGTACTACTACAAGCAGCGGGTGAAGAATTTCTCGTACCTCAATAAGGTCGAGAATATTACCTTCGACACGCTGGCCTACCGCAACAGCTGGGAGCTGCTGCTCAACCAGGTGCAAAACTCGGTGCTTAAGCCCGCGCAGCAAGATTCAGTGGTGGGCATCATCAACGATACGCGCGGCTCCTTTGCCCAGAAGGAGCGGGCGCTGCACAAGCTCAGCTACTTCGATTACCTGGAAGATTACATTTACCCGGTGCTGCGCTGGGGCACCGTGGCTGTCACCTACACCGCGCCGCCGCGCTACGACTCGGAGGTGTACATTCTGAGTAAGAAAATCCTCGAAAAGGAAGCCGACATCGACGCCCTCACGCCCGAGGAGCTGCGCTACTCGGCCGCGCTCACGCCGCTGCTGGCCGAAAAGCAGCGTATCTACGAACTAGCCGCCGCCAGCACGGCCCGCTGGGAAGCATTTTACAACCTGGGCACGGTGCTGGCCCTGCGCGCCGCCAAGGAACCGACGCTGCGCGTGCAGCAGAACTACTACCACCGGGCGGCCGTCAACTTTACCCTCGCCGCCCACCGCCACCCCACGGCCGAGCTGTTTTACCGCGCCGCCTCGGCCCACCACCACGCCCAGGAGCGCCTGGAGGCTTTGCAGGACTACGATTACGCCATTAAGCTGGGTGGTCCGCGCAGCATGCTGCGCAAGGTCTTTTCCGATAAGGCGGCGCTGGAGATCCAGGTTGGCCAGCCCGAGCAGGCGCTCACCAGCCTGCGCCTGGCTGGCCCCAGCTACCAGAACTACATGAACCAAGCGCTGCTGCTCGTGCAGCGCGGGGCCTACGACGCGGCCGTTGCCCAGTACCGCCTGGCCCTCGACCTGCGCCCCCAGGCCGCCGACCCGCACTACGGCCTGGCCGTGGCCGCCGCCCGCCGCCACGACGAAGCCACGCTGGCCAGCGAGCTGCGCCAGGCCGTACGCCTCAACCACGACTTGGCTACCCAGGCTGTGGAAGACCTGGAGTTTCTGGACTACGTGCAGGGTAAGGCTTTCCGCGAGGCACTGAAGTAAGCTGACGCTGACTTACCGGCTAACCATTTGTCAATTAAGCTAATCAGGAAACCTTACTTTATTCAATCCATCTGTCATGCTGAGCTTGCGAAGCATCTTATCACGAATGGTTTGTCCCGAGGCGATAAGATGCTTCGCAAGCTCAGCATGACAGACGAATCGGATTAATATATTTTAAGTAATTTTCTTAAATACTCGACTGATTAACAACCGGCTTACCTTTGCCGCAAGCGCGTTTCGGTAGTCCTTAATGGCCAGACGGTAGCCCTTGAAAAAGGGAAACCTCGACCGTTGGCGCAGCCGGGGTTTCGATGCGGGGTTCTTATACAACCCTCACATCTTACACATGACAAGGGACAAAACGCGTAAACTATAGCAGGCAGTCTGGACGGCTGTGTTACTGGGGTTCGTGAGCGGAGTAGGCAAGGCCGTGGGCCTCGCGCCGCTGGCTCGCTTACTTAAGTAGCTGGGATTGGGAGCCGGGCCAAGGGCCTGGCTCCCTTTCTTTTTGCTTTCTACTTGCTAAAGGTAACAAAGGCTTTATTGAATTCTCTATTTTGCCTTAACGCGCTACGCGACGCGGTGGCGCTTCGTAGCCCCGCCGCTTTGCCTTAACTTTACCCCGTTAAATAATAAAACCAGATGCGTACCATTCAATTCCGCGAGGCCCTACGGGAGGCTATGAGCGAAGAAATGCGCCGCGACCCGTCGGTATTCCTGATGGGCGAGGAAGTGGCCGAGTACAACGGGGCTTATAAAGTAAGCCAGGGCATGCTCGACGAGTTTGGGCCGGAGCGCGTGATTGATACGCCGATTGCCGAGCTGGGCTTCGCCGGTATCGGCGTGGGTGCAGCCACCAACGGCCTTAAGCCGATTATTGAGTTCATGACCTTCAACTTCTCGTTGGTGGCTATTGACCAAGTAATTAACTCGGCGGCTAAAATTTATTCTATGTCGGGCGGGCAGTACTCCTGCCCCATCGTATTCCGCGGGCCGACCGGCAACGCCGGTATGCTCAGCAGCCAGCACTCGCAAAACTTCGAGAACTGGTACGCCAACTGCCCTGGCCTGAAAGTAGTGGTGCCCTCTAACCCCTACGACGCCAAGGGCCTGATGAAGGCCGCCATCCGCGACCCCGATCCCGTAATTTTCATGGAGTCGGAGCTGATGTACGGCGACAAGGGCGAGGTGCCCGAAGAAGAGTACGTGCTCGAAATCGGCAAGGCCAACGTGGTACGCGAGGGCTCCGACGTAACGCTGGTGAGCTTCGGCAAAATGATGAAGCTGCTCTACACCGCCGCCGACGAGCTGGCCAAGGAGGGCATCAAGGCCGAGGTGATCGACCTGCGTACGGTGCGCCCCATTGACTACGACACGCTCATCAGCTCGGTAAAGAAAACCAACCGCCTGGTGGTGATCGAAGAGGCTTGGCCGCTGGCCAGCATCTCGGGCGAGCTGGCCTACATGGTGCAGCGCCGCGCCTTCGACTACCTCGACGCGCCGGTAGTTCGCATCACCTGCGCCGACGTGCCGCTGCCCTACGCCCCCACCCTCATCGAAGCGTCGCTACCCAACGTAGCCCGCATCCTGAAGGCCGTGAAAGAAGTTACCTACGCCAAGGCGTAGGCTAACCCAACCACAACAGAAAGCCCCGTTGCGTGCTGCAACGGGGCTTTCTGTTGTAGAAACGGTTTAGAAAATCACCTCTACTTAAGGCACCTGTCATGCTGAGCTTGCCGAAGCACGACAGACGTAAAGGGAAGGTAAAGAAAAGAATTTCTGAATGGCTTCTACAACGCTTAGCTCTGGCCCAGCGCCTCGCCGCTGTCGTCGGCTGACAGAACAGGGGCTTTGGTGGGCGCACCGGCTTTGGCAGCGGCCGAGCGCTGGGTTTTCTCGGCGGCAGCGGCACCTTTATCGACAGCTTTCTTAGCAGCGGGCTTGGCTACTTTGGCGGGCGCCGCGGCAGGGTCAGCAGCGGGCTTCTTTGCGGGAGCGGCTTTCGGGGCGGGGCTGGTAGCCTTTTTGGCGGTCGGGGCCTTGGCTGCGGCTTTGGCTTTGGGGGCGGCGGGCTGGTCTTCGGCCTCGTCTTTTTTACCCTTGCGGCTCACGCGGCTCTTGAGGTCGGCGGTGAGGGTTTTGAACTGCTTTTCGAGGTCGGCCCGCTTGGTCTCGCTGCTTTTGAGCAGGTCATCGACAATCTTCTTGCCTTCCTGCTCCGAGATTTTACTTTCCTTTACCAGCTTTTCGATGGCGACCTGCACGGCCTTGTTGCCCTGCGACAGAAAGCCCACGCCGGTGTTGATGAATTTCTTAAACAGGTCGTCCATGACTGAAAGGGGGTTTGGGTGAAAGAATAGTAGTAAGTAACTTAGCTCGCTCTGCTTACGCACGGCGGGGTGGCTCGTTGCGCGGAGCTTTGCGCAGGCGGGCCAGCTTATTATTACGGTAGCCTTTGATGGCCAGTGGGATCCAGCCCAGCACCGGCACAAAATAGGCCAGCACCAAGGGATTGCGCCACAACATGCGCCAAAAGGCCCCCGGCCGGTCGAGCTGCATCACGAAGTCGCGCTCGCCATTCTTCACGAAGCGGCGCTCAAACTCGGTGAATACGGCCGGCCAGGCAAAGGGCAGGAAGAATGGGAAATAGCGGCGGTTTTCCTTCATGCGCTGCCACAGCTCGCGCCAGCGGTAAGGGTGCTGGCCGTGGGCGGCCACGGCGGCGTCCATCTCCACCTGCATGCGCTGGCGAAGCTGCTCGCTGAGGGCCAGCAGCTCGTCGCGGCTCAGCTCGTCGTGCTGCTTGGTCGTGTAATCAGTGGGCCGGATGCGGGTACCCATCACGTAGGTAAGCTGCGCGGGCAAAGCTAGGTAAAACGCCCAGGGCTGGATGATGACGAGCAGCAGCAGCAGCGTGATGGGCAAAAACGGGATGCCGATGCGCTTGGTCAGCCGATTTATCCACTCGAAGCTGTAGGCGTAGGGATTGAGGTACTCGGCGTTGATGGTGTAGAACGGCACGATGTCGGTACCGTGCTTCAAACTAAGGCGCACCATGCTGGTAGCCAAGCGCTGCAACTGGTACTTGCGGTTGAACCCTTTGCCGATGCCCGGCACGCCCTCGGGGTACAGCATCAGGTTGTGGTCCTGGTAGTACATCATGGTCTCGAAATTGGGCGTGGTCGCATCGACGCTGCCGCACTTTTTCCAGAAATCCTTGATGAGGTAGGGGTTCATCAGCGTGGTGGCCGAGAGCATGGGAGCCGACAGCGGCCGGGGTAGGTCGCGGATGTGCCCGCGGGTGCGCTTGAGGTAGCGCCACAGGTGCGAGAGCGAAATAATGGCATCCCAGGGGAAGGCCATGCCCGAGTGGTTGGAAGCGAAGATGAGGGGCCGGCTGGGGTTGTTGCGCTGCGGGTAGGGCTCGAAGCCCACCAGCCGCGAGCGAAACCACACCCGGTCGAGCAATTGCAGGATGTTGTCGTCGAGCGCCTGGGTGAACTCTTCCCGAAAGTAGTCGCGGTAGATGTGCTGATTGGCCCGAATATCCGGGGGCGGGAGCGTATCGGGGGCAGCGGCGTCGGACATGGAGCGGGGGTGAGCGGCCCCGAAAGGTACTGCCGCCGCCGAAATGAGCCGCCGCCAACGTAGCGGTAATACTGGCGGCCTAGCAGCCGAAAAGCCAGTCCATCAAGCAGATTAACCCGCTAACGAATACTCTTTTACTCCCTCGCCTTTCACTACCTGACCTTGTTACCATGCGACTTAGCCTTGCAGCAACACCTTATCATCCCCTCACCTCATCACCTCGTCCCCCCTCACCTCATCACTACCTTCAACCTCATATCTGGCGCTTGAGCTGCACGCTGACCGGGTAGATTTCGCCATCGGCCCGGCGCAGGACCAGGAAGAGGTGGCGGCCATCCTGTGAGTGCAGCAGGCGGTTGACGTCGGAGATGGACAGGCCGCTGGCCAGCATCAGATTGATACTGACCAGCTCCTCCCCTTCGGCAATGCCAGCGGCGGCGGCTGGCGAGCCGGGCACCACGCGCAGTACCAGGTAGCGGCGGTAGTCGGGACCGGCCGCTTGCAGGTCGAGGCCGCACATGTCGTGCTCGAACGGCTCGTGCAGGGCGGGCGTGGGCCGCAGCAGCAGCCGCCCGTGCGGGTAGTCGATCACGGTGACGAAGCGCTTGAGCACCTCGTAGCCCAGGTTGCCGTGGCGAGTGCGCTCGGTACCCGTGAGGCGGGTGTGCACCTGGGTCGAGTCGGGAAACGAGGTGAGCACCTGCGGCAGGCGGTAGCGCCCCAACTGCACGCCCGCCACCCGCCCCAGCGAGCCGCTCACGATGCCGGTGAGGCCCCGGCCCAGGTCGGTGCGCAGCCGGGCGGCGGGCAGGCGTAGGCGCGGGTCGGCGGTGGTTTCGAGGCTGAGGGCGTGGCCGGCACCGGTGTCGAGCACCAGGCGCAGCGGCAGCGGCGCGGTGCCGGGAGCGGCTCCCAGCTGCTGCACGTTGGCCGTCACGTAAGCCTTGCCTTGGTCGAGCGACAGCGGCAGGGTGGTCCAGCGCCGGCCGCCGGGGGCTTTGTAATGGTCGGGGGCGGTGAGCACGAGCTCATGCCGCTCGGGCCGGATGCACACCACGAACGAGCGGAACAAGTCGGCCCCGATGATGCCGTGCACCGGCATCCCCACGTAGCCCGACAGGTCGAGGACGTCGCTGTTGAGCAGCAGCCAGCTCGTATTGGGAGCCTCCACGCCGGGCAAGCTCACGCGCACGCCCGAAGTTTCGTAGGCCCGCAGGCCGCTGTCGGCCCCGCCCACGCCCAGCAGGTGGTAAGCCTGGCCCCGGGCGAGGTGTAGCGAATCGGCCAGGGTGGGGTCGGTGAGCAGGCTGGTGGCCACGCCCGTATCGAGCATGAAATTGTACGGTCCGCGCCCGTTGAGTCGAACCGCGATGATGAGCAGATTACGCTGCGAGGAAAAGGGCAGCCGCGCCTCCCGCTGGCCCGGCTTGACGAAGGCAAACACCGGGGCCGGCGCCGGCCCCGGCTGCGCCCGGGCCACGCCGCTGAGCAGCCCCAGCACCATCACCAGCTGCCCGCGCAGCCGATGCCAATATTTCCACAAGCTCGCTTGCATAACCACTGGCTGTTTTAACCCGACAAAGGCTAAATATACAATGGTTTAGCGGCGATTGCAAGACCAGGGCGATTGGCGCTTCTACCCGCCCGCCGAAGGTCGTTTTAGGGCCGCTGCCACGGGCCGGCCGGGTCGTAGTGCAAGGCTCCGGCCCGGATGGTAAGCGGGGCCGCCAGGTTGTTGTCGTAGAGCTGCCCGGTGCCCAGGCCCTGGGCAAAATCGCCCACCGCGTACTCGCCCGTCAGCTGGGCCACGGCGTTGAGGCCGACGTTGGATTCGAGGGCCGAGGTGATCCACCAGCCGATGCCGCGGGCTTCGGCCAGGGCTATCCAGCGGCGGGTGGCGGCGTGGCCGCCCAGCAGCGTGGGCTTGAGCACGAGGTAGGGCGGGCGCACGGTAGCGAGCAATTCCGCTTGCTGGCCGGTATCGGTAAGGCCGATGAGCTCTTCGTCGAGGGCCACCGGCACCGGCGACTCGCGGCACAGCTGCGCCAGCGCCGGCCATTGCCCGGCCGCAATCGGCTGCTCGATGGAGTGCAGGCCGAACCGGGCCAGCGCCGCTAGCTTGGCCGGAGCCTCGGCCGGGGCGAAGGCACCATTGGCATCGACGCGCAGCACGAGGCGCTCGGGGCCGGCTTCGGCCCGAATCTCGGTAAGTAATTCCAGCTCGGTGCCCCAATCGAGGCTCCCGATTTTCACTTTCAGGCAGGCATAGCCAGCGGCCAGCTTCTGCCGAATCTGCTCGCGCATAAAGGCCGCGTCGCCCATCCACACCAGGCCGTTGATGGGCAAGCCCGCCCGGCCCTGGCTGAAGTCGTTGTTATACAGTTGATGCCGCCCGCCGCTGGCCAGGTCGAGCACCGCCGTTTCGAGGGCGAAGCGTAGCGAGGGCAGCGTAGCCGGCACCAGCGCGGCGGCCTCGGCCGCCGTCAGCGCCGCGTGGCCAGCGGCGTTGAATTGTTGGCAAAACTCGTCTACCAGGTGCTCAAAATCCGGCCCGTATTCGGGGCTCAGGCCAGCCAGCGGCGCGGCCTCGCCCCAGCCTACTACCTGCGGCCTGCGCGCATCGCGCAGGCCGAGGTAGTAGGCGACGTGTTCGGTGAGGGCTCCGCGCGAGGTGCGAGCCGGAAAATTGAAGTGCAGCGCCCGCCGCTGGTAGGTAAGAGTCAGCATGGGGCAAAGGTGCAGCCGCGGGGGGCTACGCGGCGTCGGGGCCGGGCTTTTTGGGGCCGCGCCGGCTTATTTTGCCGCCTATTTTACCGGCGGCGCGGGCTTCCTCCGTCGAAAAACGGTGGCCTTTGCCACTCTCGTGCGAGGCCCGGCCACCTTCGCTGGCAATGCGCCGCTGCTGCTCGGGCGACATGGCCGCGAAGCCCCGCCTGCTTTTTTCGCCTATGCGCCGGGCCGGACGCTTGACTTGTTTCTCGGAAGAAGTAGGTTGGTTGACAGATGGAGGAACGGGCGAACTTGCATTAACACCAATCGTGCTCATAGGAAAAGAAATAGACCAAGAAAAATCTGCTGCTATCTAGCAGATTTTTTCACTAATACTGACAATAATTGCAAACCGTATTAGTAAGCAGTAAATTCCTTTTGCTAAGTTTATTCTGTCTTTTGGGAGCCAGCGGCCAGCGGCGGGGCGCCCGCCGGCTTTTGCAAATAGCGGGCCACGCTGGCGGGCAGGCACAACCCTACTGCTCGCCCGACGGTTACAGGGGTAGCTGCGCCCTATTTTCTTTGCTTTTATGACGCTCGTATCCTCGCCCCTCCCAGCCTTAGCTGCCACTCGCCCAACGCTCCCCGTCCACTACCAAGCCGTGCGTGCCCAGTCGGTGGCCCTGGTGCAGCCCCTGCTGCCCGAGGATACGGTGGTGCAGCCCACCCTCGACGTGAGCCCACCCAAGTGGCACCTGGCCCACACCACGTGGTTTTGGGAGACGTTTCTGCTCACTAACTACCTGCCCGGCTACGAGGTATTTCACCCCGACTACGCCTTTTTATTCAACTCGTACTACAACTCGCTGGGCTCGCGGGTGAACCGCGCCGACCGGGGCACGCTCTCGCGCCCGCCGCTGGCCGACGTGTATCGCTACCGCGCCTACGTCGATGAGCACATGGCGACCCTACTGGGCCAGCTGGCCGAGCTCCCCGCCGCCGCTCCCGAGCTGATCGAGCTGGGCCTGCACCACGAGCAGCAACACCAAGAACTGCTGGCTACCGACATCAAGTATATTCTCAGCACCAACCCGCTGGCTCCCGGCTACCTGGGTCAGGAGCAGCTGCCGGAGCACCAGGAGCCAGCCGCCGATGGTATCCAGCCAGCCGCCGATGGTATCCAGCCAGCCGCCACCTGGCTGTCGGTGCCGGGCGGCATCTACTCCATTGGGCATCAGCAGGCAGGCTTTTCGTTTGATAACGAGCTGCCCGTGCACGAATTATTGGTAGCCCCGTTCGAGCTGCAAAACCGACTCGTGACCAACGGCGATTTTCTGGCCTTCATCGAAGCGGGAGGCTATCGGCAGTTTCAGTTCTGGCTGGGCGAGGGCTGGGACCTGGTCAGCCGGGAGGGCTGGGTGGCCCCGCTCTACTGGTCGCAGGCCGCCGCTGGGCAGTGGATGCGCTACGGCCCCACTGGCCTGAAACCACTCAACCTGGCCGCGCCCGTCTCGCACATTAGCTTTTACGAAGCTGACGCCTATGCGCAGTGGGCCGGTGCCCGCCTGCCCACCGAAGCCGAGTGGGAAACGGCCGCCCGCCACTTCGGGGCCACGCCCGAGGGCGGCAACTGGCTCGAAACCGGTCATTTCGACCCCCAGCCGCTGGCCGCCGATGCCGACCCCACGCAGTGCCACCAGCTGCTGGGCGACTGTTGGGAATGGACCTACTCGCCCTACCACCCCTACCCCGGCTACCAGCGCGCCGCCGGCGCGCTGGGCGAGTACAACGGCAAATTCATGATCAACCAGCTCGTGCTGCGCGGCGGCTCATGCGCCACGCCCGAGAGCCACATCCGCCTCACCTACCGCAATTTCTTCCACGCCGATAAGCGCTGGCAGTTTACCGGCCTGCGGCTGGCGCGCTAGGCTAGGCTCCGCGTCCCTCCTCTACACAAGCAAAAATAACTTTAGCGAGTAGCGTAGCTTGTGTGCAGTTCTCCCCAACCGGAGCCAGTAGGGACGTCATCCAAGCCGTATCTACCAGCCTTATCCTGCTACCATTTCTGCTCTAAGTCGTGCACAGTACGGTGAAAGTGACGTCTCCGTAGTTTACTCCGCACATCGGCTGGCAGCGCCTCGCCCTGTTGGTAGCGCCAGACTATATCGCCTTCGCGCTCTCTGCTAAAAAGTTCTTCCTTCGACCATCCAATTAGCAATGGTATTACTGCTAATGCCGTCCCTTTTCTAGATTTTTCCAAGGCAGTACCGGAGGCACGCTGCTCAGGGCTAGCCCCATAGAGCAGGTCACTACCTGTTTTAGCCCAGGCTTGGCCATTACCACGCTTCTGAGCAAACAAATGGTGCACCGCTAGAATTGAATCACGCCCTTGACCAAAAGCCGTTTGCGCAAGTAGCAACGTACCCAATACGACGTATTTCATAGATGCATAAGGTCGGTAATCTGTAGAGGGAAGCAAATTTACCAATACCCAGCTATAGCCGCATCAAGCCGAGGCACTCCAATTACCTGCTGCCGGCTTAACTTTAGAAATCCACCTAAACTACCTTCGGCATACAAGTGCTGCCCAATTGCCCTGCCGTACAGCTATTACTAAAACTACCTCTTGCCAAGAAACAAAAACCGCCTGTCATGCTGAGCTTGCGAAGCATCTTCTCACGCCAGGACAACTAACCCAGCGGTGAGAAGATGCTTTGCAAGCTCAGCATGACAGACGGTTCTACACTATTCAAATTAACTGACCGTAGCCCTCAGCTTTTTTCCGGCGTCAGCCACTTTTCCAGTCGCACGGGCTGGTAATCCTGCATGCTATCGAGCAAGGTAGCGGTATCAGCATGTTGCAGCAGCTGGGTGCGGTTTTCCGGGCGCAGGAAGGCCTCAGCGCTCATGTGGTCGAGCAGAGCCAGCAGGGAATTATAGAAGCCCTGGGTGTTGAGCAGGCCCACGGGCTTGCCGTGCAGGCCCAACTGGCCCCAGGTCAGCACCTCAAACAATTCTTCGAGGGTACCGAAGCCGCCGGGCATGGCCACGAAGCCGTCGGCGAGGTCGGCCATGAGCAGCTTGCGCTGGTGCATGGTGTCTACGACGTGCAGCTCGGTGCAGCCCTTGTGAGCTACTTCCTTGTCGGCCAGAAAGCGGGGAATGACGCCGATAACCCGGCCGCCCTCGGCCAGCACCGCGTCGGCGATGGTACCCATGAGGCCCACGCACCCGCCGCCGTACACGAGCGTGAGGCCGCGCCGGGCCAGCTCGCGGCCCATTTCCTGGGCCTGCTGGGTGTAAATCTCCTGGTTGCCACTGCTGGAGCCGCAGTATACTGCTACGCTTTTCATTCTTATTTTATCCTCTAACTACTTAAAAACGTTCGTCATGCTGAGCTTGCCGAAGCATCTCGCTCGCACCGCCAGGGTGACGAACCCCAACGATGCGAGCGAGATGCTTCGGCAGGCTCAGCATGACGAACGTGTTGTTTTACCTTTCAGACGCTACATGCGCTCGGGCACGGCGATGCCGAGCAGGCCGAGGGCCGTTTTAATGGTTTCGGCCGTCTTGGCCGAGAGAGCCACCCGGAAGGCTTTTTTCAGCGGGTCGGCTTCCTTTAAAATGGGCACTTCGGTGTAGAAGCGGTTGTACGTCTTGGCTACGTCGTAGGCGTACTGCGCCACCACGGCGGGCGAGAGCGCCCGGGCGGCTTCAGCCACTACCCCCGCGTAGCCAGCCAATTGCTGAATCAGCTCCACCTCGGCCGGATGCAGGTCGGTGAGCTGGCTGAAATCGGCACCGGCTACTACGCCGGTAGCTTCGGCATCGCGCCGGATTTTGGAAATCCGGGCGTAGCTGTACTGGATGAACGGCCCCGTGTCGCCTTCCAGCCGCACCGATTCCTCGGGGTTGAAGAGCATGCGCTTTTTGGGATCCACTTTCAGCAGGTAGTACTTGAGTGCGCCCAGGCCCAGCGTGTGGTAGAGCTGCTGCAACTCCTCTTCGCTCAAGCCTTCGGTTTTACCCTTTTCGAGGGTGGCGGCCTTGGCGGCGTCTTCTACTTCCTGCACCAGCTCATCGGCATCGACCACGGTGCCTTCGCGGCTTTTCATCTTGCCGCTGGGCAGGTCGACCATGCCGTAGCTGAGGTGGTGGATGGCGTCGGCGTAGGGCTTGCCCAGCTTTTTGAGCGTGGCTTGCAGCACCTGCATGTGGTAGTTCTGCTCGTCGGCGATGACGTAGATGCTGCTGTCGTAGCCAAAATCCTGGTACTTGAGCTCGGCCGTACCCAGGTCCTGGGTGATGTACACGCTCGTGCCGTCGGCGCGGAGCAGCAGCTTCTCGTCGAGGCCCTCGGCTTGCAGGTCCACCCACACCGAGCCGTTTTCCTTCTTGAAGAATACGCCTTTTTGCAGACCTTCCTCCACGCGCTCCTTGCCCAGCAGGTAGGTGCCCGACTCGTAGTAAAACTTGTCGAAATCGACGCCGATGTTGGCGTAGGTCGCGTTGAAGCCATCGTACACCCAGCCGTTCATGCGGTGCCAGAGGGCCATTACTTCCTCGTCGCCGGCCTCCCACTGCTGGAGCATCCGCTGGGCTTCGAGCATGAGCGGGGCCTGCTTTTTGGCGACCTCGTTGCTCACGCCCTCGGCTTCGAGCTGCTTGATTTCCTCGCGGTAGTGCTTTTCAAACAGCACGTAGTACTTGCCCGCCAGGTGGTCGCCCTTGATGCCCGCGCTCTCGGGCGTTTCGCCCTGCCCGAAGCGCTGGTAGGCGATCATCGACTTGCAGATGTGAATGCCCCGGTCGTTGACCAGGTTGGCCTTGGTAACGGTGGCCCCGGTGGCCTTCAGAATCTCGGCTACGCTGTAACCCAAGAAGTTATTGCGCAGGTGGCCCAGGTGCAGGGGCTTGTTGGTGTTGGGCGAGGAATACTCGACGATCACCCGCTGGGGGCCGCCGGTAGGTACAGGCGCCCCGGCCGGGCGGGCCAGCAGCTCGCCAAACAGCTGGAGCCATTCGGCATCGGCGATTTCGAGGTTGAGGAAGCCCTTGACCACGTTGTAGCCGCGCACGGCGGGCTCGTGGGCTTTCAGCCACTCGCCCAGGGCTTGGCCGATTTGCTCGGGGCCTTTGCCAAACGCCTTGGTGAGCGGAAACGTGACGAGGGTGAAGCTGCCGGCGAAATCCTTGCGCGTGGGCTGGAGCACGAGGCTGGCGGCGGAAATCTCCTGCCCGAAAGTGGCCTGCGCGGCCGCTTGCAGGGCGGTTTTTAGGGTTTGTTCAAGCTGTTGCACGAGGGCAAAGGTACGGTGGGGCCGGGTGCGCTACCTAAGCCAGCGGCCGGGAACGCCCCGGCCCCGGCCTTGCGTTCTGAGCTCGTTATTTGCTCTTTCAACTACGCAATTGCCCGTGTCGCTATTTCGCTCCGCCGTTTTTGCCCGCCTACGCGTGGGCTGGCTGTTCGCCGCCCTACTAGCCGCGCCCGCCTGCAAAAACACTTCGCCCGACCCCGACTCCACCACTCCCTTGCCCGGTGGTAGTGCCGTGGTACTCATCGACAGCAAGCTGATCGGCGAGTACAGCGCCGCTGCGCTGGCTAGCCGCGTTTCGACCGTGCCGCTGGTGGGGGCGCTGGTAAAATACCCGCTCAAGGTGTATCGCCTCACGTACCGCACCCGCACGCCCGAAGGCCAGGAAACTACCGCCTCGGGGGCCGTATTAGTGCCGACGGCCAGCCAGGCCCTGCCGGTGCTGAGCTACCAGCACGGGACGCTGCAACCCAGCAGCGAAAACCAGGCCCCCTCGTACTATGCGCAGGGTAGCGATGTGTGGTCCATCGTATCGGTGCTGGCCTCGACGGGCTACGTGGTGTCGGCGCCCGACTACCTGGGCTACGGCGCTTCCAAGGCCCTGCCCCATCCCTACGAGCACGCCGCCTCGCTGGCCTCGACTTCGGCCGACATGCTGCGGGCCACTCGCGAGTTTTGCACCCAGCAAAAAGTGAGCGTCAACCAAAAGAATTTCCTGCTGGGCTATTCGGAGGGCGGCTACGCCACGATGGCCCTGCACAAGCTGCTGCAAGAAAAATACGCCACCACCCTGCCCGTAACGGCCAGCGCACCCGGCGCGGGCGCTTACCACAAGACGGCCTTCGCCCGCTACGTCCTCAATTCTACCCAGCCGCTCAACTTCCTGAGCATCTACGTGTGGGTGCTGCGCACCTACGACCGCGTCTACGCCCTCAACCGCCCCTACTCCTTTTACTACCAGGAGCCCTACGCCACGCAGCTGCAAGCCGACCCGTTTGGCCCGGTACCCACCCAGCCCAGCCAGCTCTTCACCCCGACGCTCCGCCAGGCCGTACTGAATAACTCGGACGCGGCGCTCAGCAAAACCTTGGCCGACAACGATATCTACGACTGGAAGCCGACCGCCCCGCTGGCCCTCTTCCACGGCACGGCCGACGACTACGTGCCGTTTTTCAACTCTCAGGATGCGTACGATGCCATGCAGCAGCAAGGAGCCAAGCAGGTCGAGCTGCACCCCATTCAGGGCGGTGACCACTTTTCGTCGGCGGCGGCTTACATGCTCGGGGCGTACTCGTTCATTGGGCAGTATTACCAATAGTGTAGGGTAAGCTTTAGCTTGCTCGGCGTTAGGCGAGTTATGAACCACCAGCACGGTGGTAACTATACTCCCCCGACGCCGGGCAAGCTAAAGCTTACCCTACATGCTCCGACTCACTACTTCTTCCAGGCGGAGGCGGCGCTCGATGGCGGCGGTGGCTTTTTCCAGGATGTTGAAGGCGTTTTTTGCCATGGTATTTTCGTTGTCGAGCGTGGGGTTGATTTCACCCATCTCGAAGCAGACTACGCGCTCGTTTTCGAGCAGGTCTTGGCATAGATTTTCGCCTTCGGAGAGGAATAATCCCTCTTCTACCGGCGTGCCGGTACCCTTGCTGAAACTCGAATCGAGGCTATCAACATCGAAGGAAATGTACACCAAGTCGCAGTAGCGCAGGTGCTCGTAAATCTCGCGGGCCAGCCGGCGGGTGCCTTTAGCCTGAATTTCGGGCAGCTTTATCCATTTGATGCCCAGCCGCTCGATGAGAGCATCTTCCTCGGCTTCGGTGTCGCGCACGGCTACGTATACCAGATGCTCGGGGCGCAGCTTGGGGCCGGGCTCAGCCAGGTTTTGTAGGCGCCGCCAGAAAAACTCGGTTTCGGCGTCGGGCTCGTTGCGCTGGCAGGGGCGGTTGTCTTCGCCCAGCGCGGCGGCCAAGGGCATGCCGTGCACGTTGCCGCTGGGCGTGGTGTAGGGCGAGTGAATGTCGGCATGAGCATCTATCCAGATGACGCCCAGCGTCTTCTGCGGATAAGCTGCCTTAATGCCGGCAATAGTAGCGTTGGCGCTGCTATGGTCGCCGCTCAGCACCAGCGGAAACTCGCCGAAGCGCAGCGTCTGCTCCACGGCACTGGCCACGCCCTTCTGCACGGTGTAGATGGCGTCGATGTGCTTGGCGTGCGGGAACGGGTTTTTCTCGAACAGCACGTGGTTGAGGTCGGGCACGGCGACCGAGTTATAGCGCCGAAAATAGTCGGAGCCCTTGTTGAGGCAGGCAATGCGCAGGGCATCGATGCCCAGGCTCGCGCCGCGCGTACCGGCCCCGAGCTCGGAGCGGACTTCCAGTAACTTAATGCGTTTCATCGGGTGGGAATGGGGATAGGATATGGGCTGGCTGCATCGTACCGCCCGCGCCCCGCAAGAGGGGACGCCGGCGAGCGCTGCCTTGCGACGCCGCAGCGCCGTAGCCATGTCGCTTCCTGTCATCGGGGGCCGATGCGAGCGCGGCCGGACGGTTTCCGGCCCCCGGCGGTACTTTTGGTACGCCGGCCCGTAAAGGTCGGAAATTATCGCCGTTTTTCCGCCTTCGATGGACACCTATCAGGACCTCATTACCCAAACCTTCGATTTTCCGAACGCCGATTTTCAGGTACGCGAAAACGAGCTGTTTTTCCACGACATCGACCTGATGGCCCTGGTCGAGAAGCACGGCACCCCGCTGCGCCTCACCTACTTGCCCAAAATCAGCTCCCAGATTCAGCGGGCTAAAAAATGGTTTGCCGACGGCATTGCCAGCACTGGCTACACCGGCTCGTATTCCTACGCCTACTGCACCAAGTCGTCGCACTTCCGCTTCGTGCTCGACGAGGCGCTCAAGAACGACGTGCACCTCGAAACCTCGTCGTGGTTCGACATCAGTATCATTCGTTCGCTCTACGAGCAGGGCAAGTTTGACAAGAGTAAGTACATCATTTGCAACGGGTTCAAGACCGAGGAATACAAGCGCGACATCACGGCCCTGCTCAATGATGGCTTCGTCAACTGCCTGCCCATCCTCGACTCGCCCAACGAAATCGACTACTACCACGCCCACGTCAACGCAGGCACCAAGGTGAAGATGGGCCTGCGGCTGGCTTCCGACGAGGAGCCGCGCTTTCAGTTCTACACCTCGCGCCTGGGCATCCGCTACGCCGACGCCGTGCCGCTCTACGAGCAGAAAATCAAGGACGATCCGCGCTTCGAGCTCACCATGCTGCATTATTTTATCAGCACGGGGATTAAGGATACGTCATATTATTGGTCGGAGCTGAGCCGCTTCATCCATAAGTACTGCGAGCTGCGCAAGGTGTGCCCCACCCTCCAGACCATCGACATCGGCGGCGGGCTGCCCATTCAAACGTCGATTCAGCTGGAGTACGACTACCCGTACATGATTGCCGAAATCCTGCGCACCATCCAGCGCATTTGCCAGGAAGAAGGCGTACCCGAGCCCAACATCTTCACGGAGTTCGGCATCTTCACGGTGGGCGAAAGCGGCGTGACCATCTACTCCATCCTGGACGAGAAGCTGCAAAACGACAAGGAGCTGTGGTACATGATCGACGGCTCGTTCATCACCAACCTGCCCGATACCTGGGCTCTGAATCAGCGCTTCATCATGCTGGCCCTCAACGGCTGGAATCGCCCCTACCGTAAGATTCAGCTCGGCGGCCTCACCTGCGACTCCCAGGACTATTACAACGCTGAAAAGCACATCTACCAGACCTTCCTGCCCCAGCTGCAAGCTCCGCGCAACCAGCCCGCCAGCACCCAGCCCATCTACGTAGGCTTCTTCCACACCGGTGCCTACCAGGAAAGCCTGAGTGGCTACGGTGGTATCAAGCACTGCCTCATTCCCGCGCCCAAGCACGTTATTCTCGACCGCACCGCCGACGGCACGCTTACCGACTACGTGTTTGCTCCCAAGCAGGAAGCCGACAGCATGCTCAAAATCTTGGGCTACACGGCGTAATAAATAAGCCCGGTTGGAGGTTAAGCAGGAAGAAAAGCACTATTCTCAGAAACTCTTCATTGGCGTAATCGTTTCTACCTCACAGGCTTTATCTTTGGAATCTAACCGCGTCTCTCCTCACTAATACCTTTATGAAAAAGCTCTTTATCCTCGCCCTCGGGGCCGCTACGCTCGGCCTCGGTGCCTGCAACAAGCAGACCTGCCCCGCCTACACCTCGACCAAGTCGGCCGCCGCGCCGGTGACGGCCAGCACCGCCACGACGGTTGAGCGTCAATAGGGTTTAGCTCGCTTTACCGAACAGCGCCCGGTCTGCACTTGCGTGCGGGCCGGGCGCTGTTGATTAAAAAATTTACAAGTCTATGCTGCAATATTTTTACCATAATTAATATATTATGTTTTTTATAAAAAAGTTTTTACGTAGCTTATTAACAGGCAAACAATACAAAAATAGAACCAGCGTACCCATTGAATTTGCTCAATACACCAAAAAAGCGATCTACTTAATTACAGAAAGTCATGGACAGTTAGAGGATGGGCAAATACTCTCTCTGTTCGAGAAAAACGGTATTCCTCCTAAGGAAGCAGTTGAGCTTCTACTTTTCTTACCTCAAGCTTTTTGCCGCCACCTTCTGGCAGAAGTCAAGTGGCCAGAGTATTACTTAGAATATATCTCAGAAACCAAAAATATAAAGCATTTCTACGCCGACAACAAAAGGTATACTATAATTTTATCCGAACTGGCTCTTTACCTGTGCGGGGTATTTACACATGCAGACTATCATAAAATAGCTGGTCGTAGTGCTTCTTTTCACGCCCTAAATGAAATATTATTAAATAATCCTGGGAGCAAATTATCAGAAATATTAGTCAGCCCTGAGACCATAATCTATTAACACTGATATCCTTACCCTCCGCACTAGCGCGAGTTTAGCGCAGC
>CAJYVK010000185.1 GCA_913778455.1 uncultured Hymenobacter sp.
TTTTTACGCGCGCGCCGGGCCAGCCATCGCCGGCTCAACCCGGCCGAAAGATACCGTGTGCCTCACATACGCCGCTTACCTTAAAAGGTACCGTGGAGGTTATACCTTTGCTGTGTTTACCTACTGAATGCTTTTTTTAAAGATATGAAACAACATTACGTTGTTGCTTGCCTGGGAGCCTTGTTCAGCATTGGCAGTACGGCGGCCTACGCCCAAACCGAATTTCGGCCCGGTTACCTGGTGAAGACCGCTGGCGATACGGTGCGGGGAGAGATTGCCTACCGCGGTATTGGCAAAAGTGCAGAGCGTTGCGTATTCCGAGCGACTGGCGAGCAGGCTACTACTACTTGGCTCCCCGGCCAGATAAAGGGCTACGGACTAGCGAGCGGCGAGCATTTTACGAGTCAGCTGACGCCCATGCCCGTGCCGCCGGCCCCCGAGGGCAGCACGGTGCCGGTGGCCAGCGTACCGGCCCGCCAGCTGTTTTTGGAGGTGCTGACGGAAGGGCCGGCCGCGCTGCTAAACCGGCGAGATGAGGATTTACACGACCATTTCTACGTGTTGAAGGCCGGGGCCGCTCAGCCCACCGAACTGGTGCAGACGCGCCTGCGAATAGTAGATAATGGCATTATTCGCGAGCAAATAATGCCAGTCTACCGGGGCACGCTTACCGAACAGTTTGCCGATTGCCCGGACATGCTGCTCAGTATTACCAAGACTGAGTTTAAATCTTCATCGCTAGTGGCGGCCTTCAACCGGTACAACGCCTGTCGGCAGCCCGGGTGGGTGGCCCCATCGGCCATCAAGCGTACCGAGGTGGGCATTGAAGTGCTGGCGGGAGGGCAAGCGAGCAGCACGTATTATAGCGAGCCTAAATTTGAAGTTACCATGCCCGCCGGCTTGGCTCCAGAAGTAGGGATGGCCCTGAGCCTGGGGCGCCGAGTGCTCCGTCAGCGACTTACTTTTCGCGCAGAGCTGCATTACGTGCGGCAAGTGGCAGAAGCCAGTTCGTCGCAGCAGCTGTATCTACCTGATCCTAGTAAGTACGATATACGTTTTGTTACGTCTTATCTGCGGGTACCCATACTAGTACGCTACTCACTGCCTGGGACTAGAGTGCGGCCCTTTTTAGAAGCCGGATTCAGCATGAGCTATGCCCCCAAGCTCGATCCGCAAATACGTTTTACAGGTAACATCCGGACTGAGTGGCTACTACTGACGGGGTCAAGAGCAGGCTATCGAGAATATGAATTTGGTTTGTTGGCCGGGCTAGGAGTGCAATTCCCCGGTTTGCTGGGCGGGCACTCACTGGCCGTAGTAGGCCGGGCAGAGAAAAGCAACGGGTTCGTGCTTATCAATGGGTATAACATGTCGGTATTTCGGGGTAACTTTTTGATTAGCTATAATTTGACTAAGAACTAGGTGGCCTTTCAGGGCTGCGCCTGGAGATAGATACCTGCTACAGATAAGCTCCGGCCGCACGTCTTTTGCCCCGGCACCCTTAGCGGGTTAGTATCTTTGCATAGCCCGGCCATTCCCACTGGCCGGGCTATTTATTTTTCAACATGCGTTTCGTTCGTCCTGTTGCCGCCAGCCTGCTGGCCTTCGCCCTCACCCTCACCACCGCCTGCCAGCGCGGTCCGCTGCAAGCCACGGCGCACCTACCGGCCAGTACCAGCCAGCCCGTGGGCAGCACTATCGTGCCCGATGCCGGGGCAGCGGCCTACATCAAGCCTTTTCACGACCAGGTCGAGCAGCAGATGCAGGTGGTTATTGGCCGGGCCCCGGTGGCGCTGAGCAAAAGTCCCGGCGAGAACCCTATTGTCAACTTCGTGGCCGACTTGCAGCGCGCCGCCGCCAGCAAGTACTTCAAGGGCGAGCCCATCGAATTGGGCGTGATGACCAACGGCGGGATGCGCAACTCGCTGCCCGCTGGCAATATCACCGTGGGTAATGCTTTCGAGCTCATGCCCTTCGAGAATGAACTAGTAGTGCTCGACGCGCCCGGCCCGGTGGTGCAGCAGCTGTTCGACTACGCGGCGCCGGTGGGCATGGCCGTGTCGGGGGCGGTATACACCGTGGGACCGGATAAGCGGCCGCAGAACATTCTCATTGGTGGCCAGCCCTTCGACCCGGCCAAAACCTACCGCATCGCCTTGTCGGATTACCTTGCGGGCGGCGGCGACCACATGGAGTTTATTAAGGCGGCTACGCTGCGTCACACCGGGCTGCTGCTGCGCACGGTCATCATCGACCACATCAAGGCCCTTACCGCCGCGGGCCAGCCCGTAACGGCCCAGGTGGAGGGCCGGGTGCGGTAAGCAGCCGGGCCTGATGCGGCTCGTGAGCGGGCTGGGTACCCGGGTAGGCAGTGCCGGCCCGGATGCCCAGCCCGTTTTGGTGGGTAGTGCTGCTAAGGCGCTGGCTGGCTAGCTGCGACGCAAAAGGTGGGGCCTGGGGTGCTGAGTTTTCGGCGTGTAGATTGCGAGCGCTTGCGGCGGTTGGACGGGGCTTACCTGCCGCGTGCCGCGCCGCTACCCTTGCTTTCCCACCCACCTACTTCGCCACGCCATGCGCACTTTCTCGCGTCCCGTTTATCGACTGGCCAGCGGCCTCGCTTTACTGGCACTGCTAGCCGGTTGCGGCGGCCCGTCCCAACCCACTACCGAAGCCGCCGCTCCGGCTGCGTTGCCCGCTGCTACTCCGGCCACTACCTCCGCAGTCGCCGCCGGCCCCGGCTGGGCCCTGCTGGGCTTCGTAAAGGCCGACAGCGCCAACCCCATCATGGGGCCTAGCCCGGCGGGAAAATTCACCGACCCCATGCTGCATAGGGCCGTGCAGTGGGAAGAAAAAGACGTGTTCAACCCCGCCGTGGTGGTGCGCGATGGGAAGGTGTACATGCTGTACCGGGCTGAAAACAAAATCGGTACCTTCGGCAAAGCTTCGCGCATCGGGCTGGCCAGCAGTTCCGATGGTATCCATTTCACCCGCGAGCCCGCGCCGGTGCTGTACCCAGCCGACGACGCGCAGAAAAAGTACGAGTGGCCCGGCGGCACCGAAGACCCGCGCGTGGTGGAAGACGACAAGGGCACCTACTACATGACCTACACTGCCTACGACGGCAAGCTGGCCCGCCTGCACGTTGCCACTTCGCCCGACCTGCGGCACTGGACCAAATACGGCAATGCCTTTGCCCAAGCCGCCGGTGGTAAGTACGTAGACAAGTGGAGCAAGTCGGGCTCTATCGTGTCGCGCTACGAGCCGGACGGCCGCATTGTGGCCGCCAAAATCAAGGGAAAATACTGGATGTACTGGGGCGACGCCCAACTCTGGGCGGCCACATCCGACGACCTCCTTCACTGGACGCCCATTGAGATGGCTGCGGGCGAAAAGCCGCCCGTGCCGCTGCGCGCCCAGGCCGCGACCCTGCCCACCCTCAAAGTCGTGCTGCCCACCCGCGCCGGTAAGTTCGACAGCGACCTCGTGGAGTCGGGGCCGCCCGCCATGCTCACCGATCAGGGTATTCGCTTGATTTACAATAGCCGTAACGAGCCTTCCTTTGGCGATAAGAGTCTGCCCGTGGGTACCTACTCGGCCGCCCAAGCATTGTTCGACAAAGACGACCCCACCCGACTGCTCCAGCGGCTGGATACCTATTTCATGCGGCCCGAGAAGGCTTACGAAACGACTGGGCAGGTTAACCAGGTGGTCTTCCTGGAAGGTTTGGCGCACTTCAAGGGCAAGTGGCTCCTGTATTACGGCACGGCCGACTCGAAGATTGCCGTAGCCACGCGGCCCGGGTAGGCGGTGCGCTTACAGCAAACCAACTGTAGTAACACCAAGCTCCAGCTTGGTGGTGCACCCGGCGAGCGCGCTCTGTCGCATCACCAAGCTGGAGCTTGGTGTTACATTCCCGATTGCAGCTGAGTTACCAGCTCAGCTACTGTAGCGGCGTCCGTTTCCCAGCGCGGCGCATCAAATTCCGTAGCCTGGGCGGCTGGGCCGGTGAGCAGTCGCTTGGCACTGGCGTGAAACTCGGTGGCTCCCGTGGCCGCCCGTAGCGCCCCCACGTTGGCGGGCGTAATGCCCGCCCCCGGCATGATACGGAGGCGCCCCGCGGCCTGGCGTACCAGAGCCGCCAGCCGTGCCTGGCCCGCCGGCGCACTGGCCTGGCCGCCCGAGGTGAGCACCCGGTGGCAGCCCAGGCCGATAATGGTTTCCAGGGCTTGCGCCTGGTCGGCGCAGACGTCGAAGGCGCGGTGGAAGGTGACTTGCAGCGGGCCAGCGGCGGCGATGAGTGCCTGGCAACTAGCGGCATCTACCCGGCCGGCTTCATCCAAGGCCCCGATAACGACGCCCGCGCACCCCAGCGCCCGGCACTGGGCCACGTCGGCCAGCATGATGGCCAGCTCGGCCGCATCGTAGCAAAAATCGCCCGGCCGGGGCCGAATGAGCACGAATACCGGGATGCTCACCCGGCGGAGCACTTCCTGAATCAAGCCAAAGGAAGGCGTAGTGCCGCCCTGCTCTAGGTTCTGGCACAGCTCGATGCGGTGCGCCCCCCCGGCCTGGGCCGCCACGGCCGATTGAACGGAGCCGGCGCAGATTTCGAGTGCGTAGGTAGGGTGTGGGGTGTCGGGCATGGACGGTAAGTGTGGTATGCTACGGTAGTTTAATAGTAGTCGGAAGGAGACCCGTTAGTTAGGTTTTACAGCCAATATTTTATCCGTCATGCTGACGCAGGAAGAATCTTATCATCCTAGCATTAGTCTTACTAGCGCGATAAGATGCTTCCTGCGTCAGCATGACGGACGTTATGTAGTGCTTACTACTACTGCGAGTGCTGGGCACGGCTTAGGCACTACGCCAGCAGCTGCGGTTTTTCCTGGTACACTTTCCAGAGAAACTCGCCGAAGATGGTATTGGCCCAGGCAAACCAAGCGCGGGAGAACTTCTTGGGGTCGTCTTTGTGAAACGACTCATGCATGTAGCCGGTGCCGGCGTGGGTGGTTTTGAGCGCCTGGATGCAGGCCCGGATTTCGGCGTCGTCGGTGCTTGTGAGGCCGCGGGTGGTGATGGCGATGGGCCAGATCATGTCCATGCCCACGTGCGGGCCGCCGATGCCCTCGGCTGCCGTACCCTTGAAGAAGAAGGGATTAGCCTCGGAGAGCAGGAACTTGCGGGTGTTCTGGTACACGGGGTCGCTGGCGGCTACCGCACCCAGGTAGGGCAGGGCCACGAGGCTGGGCACGTTGGCGTCGTCCATGAGAATCTGGCTGCCGTAGCCGTCGATTTCATAGGCGTAAAGCTTGCCGTGCTGGGGGTGGTCGACCACGGCGTGCTGGCGCAGGGCGGCTTCGACCTCGTTGGCCAGGGCGGTGCAGTCACCGGCGGTGGCGGCCTCGGCGGGGGCCAGGGCAGTGAGCATCTCGGCGGCTTGGCGCAAGCTCACCACGGCCATGAAGTTGCTGGGTATCAGGTAGGGGTAGAGGGTGGCGTCGTCGCTGGGGCGAAAGGCCGAGCAGATGAGCCCGTTGGGCCGCACCGGGTAACCGTAGCCGCCCAGCGGCTGGGTATCGGTGGCCTTCTCGGTCACGCGCTGAAACTTGTACGGCCCCGGCCCCTGCTTGCGCTGCTGCGCCCGGAAGGTTTGCAGGGTAGTACGGATGGCCTGCTGCCACTGCGCGTCGAAGGGCTGCTTGTCGCCGGTTTTTTTCCAGTAGTGGTAGGCCAGCCGGATAGGGTAGCAAAGCGAGTCGATTTCCCACTTGCGCTCGTGCACGCCGGGCTGCATGGCGGTGTGGTCGGTGGCCCACTCGCCCACCTTGCTGTCGTCGCCATAAAAGGCGTTGGCGTAGGGGTCTTTGTTGACGTAGCGCGTCTGCCGGTTGATGACTCCCGCCACGAGATTGCGTAGCGGCACGTCGCGGTCGATGAGCTGCAAGTAGGGCCACACCTGGGCCGAGGAGTCGCGCAGCCACATGGCGTCGATGTCGCCGGTAATGACGTAGGTATCGGGCCGGCCCTGACGCTCGGCATAAGTCACGGTGGTGTCGAGGGTGCTCGGAAAGCAGTTCTCAAACAGCCAGCCCAGCTCCGGGTCTTTCACCTTTTTCTTAAACTCGGCAATGGCCGCCTCCACGGCCTTGCTGCGAAACCGGCGCTGGCTCGCCGCCGGCCGCACCACCGGAAAAGTCGGCGCGGCTGCCGCCAGAATGGAAGAAGGAAGGGCCAGCCCAGCGGCCAGCAGCGAAGCATTTCCGACGAAAGTTCTGCGATTCATAAAGTGAGGGTGGGGATGTAGCGCGGACTCTGTGAGTCCGCACGCGAGTGCAGCGAGCGGCTGGTAGCTGGTACTACTGTACGCTCGGGTGCGGACTCACAGAGTCCGCGCTACTTTTTGTCAGTTGAAAAGGAGTAGGGCGCAGCGGCGGGTGCAGTGCCGCGCGTTTTATTGGGGCTGGCACTCATCTCGAAATCGAGCGTAGCGCCCTGCTTGAGCGTTTCGAAGTCGAGGTAGTTTTTGTCATAGGGCTGGCCGTTGAGCGTCAAGCGATTGACGTAGCGGTTCTGGGCCGAGTTCTGCGGGGCGCTCAGGACCACGTCTTTGCCGCCGGGCAGAATCTCAGCCTGTGCGATACGTCTGACTTAAAGTGA
>CAJYVK010000186.1 GCA_913778455.1 uncultured Hymenobacter sp.
GCTATTTTGCAGGGTCGCGGACTACAAAGTCCGCGCAACACTACCCCATCGTGTGGTACACGGCCTGCACGTCTTCGTCTTCTTCGAGCTTGTCGATGAGCTTCTCCACCTCTTCGGCCTGCTCGTCATTAAGCGAAACTGTGGTGTTGGGCACGCGCTGAAGCGTGGCGCTCACGATGTTTACGCCCTTGGCATCCAGTGCTTTTTGCATCTGGCCAAAGTCGGTAAAGGCCGTTTCAACCACCATGTACTTGTGCTCGGCCCCGTGCTCGTCTTCCTCGGTGGTTTCGTACACGTCTTCCGCGCCGGAGTCGATGAGCTCCAGCTCCAGCTCGTCGCGGTCCAGGCCCTCGGCGGCCAGCTTGAAGACCCCCTTGCGGGTGAAGGTATAATCGCTGGAGCCCGCCGTGCCCAGCGCGCCGCTGTTGCGGTTGAAGTACATCCGCACGTTGCTCACGGTGCGGGTGGGGTTGTCGGTAGCGGTTTCGACCACGATGGCCACGCCGTGGGGACCGTAGCCCTCGTACACCACTTCCTGATAGTCCTTCTCGTCCTTGCCGGTGGCGCGCTTGATGGCGGCCTCCACGCGGTCTTTGGGCATGTTCACGCCCTTGGCATTCTGGATGGCCGTGCGCAGACGGGCGTTGGTATCGGGGTTAGGGCCGCTTTCTTTCACGGCCATCACGATCTCCTTGCCAATGCGGGTAAAGTCTTTCGACATCCGGTCCCAGCGCTTCATTTTGCGGCCTTTCCGGAATTCAAATGCGCGTCCCATTTCGTTGAGTTATGAATTATGAGTTATGAATTATGAATTATGAGTTATCGGCTGGGGGCAGCCTGCTCTGGAGACTGCTACGCGGCCTTTTGGGGCCACGCCGAATGGGGGCGCAAGTTACGTAAGGTCGGGCGGGGGGCATAATTGGACCGGCTGGCCCGGTTACTGGCCGGCGGGGGGCGCGGCAACCAGCTCGTACACGCCCTTGTTGCCAGGCGGGTAGCCCAGCAGCGTGATGGTGAGCCGGCGGGTTTTGGCGTTGTAGCGGTAGGTGCCGCGCTGCACGTCGCTGCCCTTCAGGTCGGTGAAGCGAAACACGATGCTGTCGCCCTTGGTCGTGAACTTGCCGTGCTGAGTGAAAAACCGGGGGCCGCTGTCGCCCATGAGCAGGCTCAGGCGCTTGTCGTAGGTGCCGTCGGCCCGCAGGGCCAGGGTGCCGCCCACGCCCGGCACCTTAGTGGGGGGCTCACCGGTGGTAAGGTCCACCACCGTGTAGGCGGTGTAGGAATAGGTGGTGTAAAACGCGGCGGGCGGCCCCGGCGCCGGGGGCGAAAGCAGCAGCGCGGCCAGCAGGAAGCGGGTCATGTGAGTACCGGGGAAATAAAAACGGTGGGCGGGTCAGCCCGCAGCGTCACGCTGCCCGGCCGACCCGCTCACCGCCAAAAATAGCGCCGTGCTGGGGGTAGGGTAAGCTTTAGCTTGCCCGGCGTCCGGCGAGCCGCGACCCCCCTCACGCCGGGCAAGCTAAAGCTTACCCTACCCCCAGCACGGCATTTCCTAACTAATTGGCCGCTTGTAGCGCTTCACTTTGCGTCGGCCGCCCACCAGCAGCCAGGCGGCGCCGGCCAGCAACAGGCTCACGCCCACTACGGCGGCCTGGCGGGGCAGCTTGTCTTCGGCGGGCGGGGGCAGGTGCTCTACGCCGCTGGCATCGGTGCGGGCGGGGTCGTGCAGGTAGCGGCCCTGGGCCGGCAGCTGGTAGTGGTCGGCCAGGCGGCGCAGGCCGGTGGTCGCTTCGGGACCGGTGATGACGGGGCCGTGACCGCAGCCGATGGCTTGGGGCTCCAGGTCGGCCAGGGTTTCGACCGAGCGGCGGCACTGGGCCCAGTCGTAGTTGAAGGGGGCGCCAGCCACGCTGATTTCGGGCAGGCCCAGCAGCACGGCCGGCACCGACTCGTGGTTGGTCGTGGCGAAGGCATCGGCCCCGAGCAGCGTGCGGTCGGCTAGGCGGAACAAGGCAATCTGGCCCGGCGCGTGGCCCGGCACGTGCAGCCAGCGCCACTGCGCCAAGTGCGGTGGGTGCTCGTCGTCGAGCGGCAGGGCTTCTACCAAGCCTTCGAGGTTGGGTAGTTGAGTGGGGAAAAACCGGCTCATGAAGGCCAGCGAGCCGCCCACGGTGGGGTCGGCGGGCGGGTAGAGGGCGCGGCCGGTGAGGTAGGGCAGCTCCAGCGGGTGGGCTACCACGGGCACGTTCCAGTGCTGGGCCAGCTCCTTGGCCGAGCCCATGTGGTCGAGGTGGCCGTGGGTGAGGATGATGGCCTCGGGGTGGGTGCCGGGGTAAAACAGCTCGTCGGCCGCCGCGATGATTTCCTTGTGCGAGCCGGGCAGGCCGGTGTCGACGAGCACCCACTCGCCGGGGGTGCCGGTTT
This sequence comes from uncultured Hymenobacter sp., assembly GCA_913778455.1. Lineage (GTDB taxonomy): Bacteria > Bacteroidota > Bacteroidia > Cytophagales > Hymenobacteraceae > Hymenobacter. The sequence continues at coordinate 2,425 of CAJYVK010000186.1, forward strand.
CGACAAAATACACGTTGACAAAACGTTTGATGCGAAGCTGGTGCACGCCAGCGGCTACTTGGTCCATAAGGCAGAAGAGAGTAGGGAAAGAAAAGGAGTGGGCTGGCATACGCAAAAACCAGCTGCGGGGTGGCTACGCTACCGGCGTGAAACCCGAAGTATATTTGAGAGACTTTGTCCCTTCTTTTCTGCAAAAACTAGTGAGAACATTCTATACGCTGTTTTTAAGCTTACTCACTTGCTTGGCCCGGGCGCAGCCGCCGGGTCACCAAGGGCCAGCCCAGGCAACGCTGGAATTTTTCGAAAACAAGGGGCAGTGGGAAGAGGCGGTGCGCTATACGGCCCCGCTAGTGGGCGGCGGGCAGCTCTTTGCGATGCGCGATGGGTTGCGCATCGCGCTGCTCGAAAATGGCGCACTGGCCCACGGTGGCCACGCCGAGCCGGCCGATGCCGCGGCGCAGCGGCGCCAAGCGGCCCGCGCTATCCGGGGGCACGCCTTCGACCTGCGTTTCGTCGGAGCCTCGGCCGCTGCCCAGCTGCTGGCCGGTGGCATTACGAATGAGCACCGCAACTACTTCAAGGGCAAGGACCCCGCCCACTGGGCCGCCGACGTGCGCAGCTACCGCGAGCTGCGCTACGCCGATCTGTGGCCCGGGGTAGAAGCGCGCTTTTACGAAAATGACCAGCAGCAGCTCGAATATGATTTCACGCTGGCCCCGGGGACCAGCCCGGCCGCCATCGGCCTGCGCCACGAAGGGGCCGACGTGACGCTCGATGCGCTCGGCAACCTTCAGATTGCCACTTCGGTGGGCATTGTGCGCGAGCTGGCCCCGCAGGCCTGGCAGCCCCAGGCGGGCGGTGGCCGCCGGGCCGTGCCCTGCCGTTACCGCCTCGATGCCAAGGGCACCGTCCGCTTCGAGCTGGGGGCCTATGATACCACGCAGCCGCTGATCATCGATCCGACCGTCGTGTTTTCGGGCTATACTGGCTCAACGGCCATTAACTGGGGTTTCACGGCTACCTACGATGCGGCGGGTAATCTCTATTCGGGGGGGATCGCCTTCAGCCTCGGCTTTCCCAACACGGCGGGTGCTTTTCAAACCACGTTCGGGGGCATCATTGACATGGCCCTCATCAAGTACGACGTAACGCAAAAAGGAGCCCCGGCCCGCGTGTGGGCCACGTACGTGGGGGGCCGGCTGACCGATTTGCCGCACAGCATGGTGGTGAGCAGCCAGGGGGAACTGCTCGTGCTGGGCTCCACTGATTCGCCTGATTTTCCGGTGACGGCTACCGCGTTGCAGCGTCGGTTTGCCGGCGGTACCCCGGCCAATCCTTTCGGTAACGGTAGCTACCAGCAACTGCCCCAGGGCTCCGATATGGTCGTGTGCCGGCTGTCAGCCACCGGGGCCGCCCTGCGGGCTAGTACGTACCTGGGAGGCTCGGGCAACGATGGCCTGCTGCCGGTGGCACCGTATTCGTATCCTACGAATCCGCAGCTGGCGCATAATTTCGGCGATGCGTTTCGCGGCGATATTCTGGTGGATGCCGCCGACAACGTCTACATTGCTTCCTGTACTTCCTCGACCAATTTTCCGCTGGGTGCCAGTAGCTTTCAGCGCAGCTACCGGGGTGGTACCTCCGACGCCGTAGTGTGCAAGCTCAAGGGCGATCTCTCGGCGGTGCTGTGGGGCGGCTACCTGGGTGGGGGAGAATCGGATGCCGTTTATTCGGTGCAGATTGAGCCAGCTTCGGGCGACGTGTACGTAGCGGGCGGTACGCTCAGCGCCGACCTGCCGGCCACGGCTGGCGCTTTTAAACCTACCTGGAGCGGCAACGTCGATGGCTTCGTAACGCGTATCGCGGCTAGCGGGGCCAGCCTGGTACGCACTACCTACTTGGGTACCACTGCTTACGACCAAGCTTATTTTTTGCAGCTCGGGGGCGACGGGGGAGTGTACGTGCTGGGGCAAACGGCCGGCTCGTACCCCACCACCCCTGGCCTCTACGGCACGGTCGACGGCCGGCAATTCATTCACAAGCTCGACGCCGGGCTGAGCCGGACGCAGCTGGCTACGGTATTCGGAGCCGGGCGCAAATCGGTAGATATATCGCTGACCGCCTTTCTCGTCGACCGTTGCGACCGTGTGTACGTGTGCGGCTGGGGAGGGGGAGCCAACCGTAGTGACTTTAACTCCCCTTATTTGGATGCCAATAAAGACTGTAGCACTAACGGGTTGCCGGTAACGGCCTACGCCGTTCAATCGCGCACCGACGGGTCGGATTTCTACCTGGCGCAATTCGCGACCGGCCTCACCGGCTTGAGCTACGGCACCTTCCTGGGAGGCTACGTTAACGATCCCTACTGGGGTGAGCACGTGGACGGCGGTACCTCGCGCTTCGACCCGCGCGGGGTGGTGTACCAGGCCGTGTGCAGCTGTGGTACCGGGGCCGGCTTTCCGGTGCCGCCGGGGGCCAACTACTACACGGCCACCAGCGGAGCCGGGGGCAACTGCAACAACGCCGCCTTCGTGCTCAACTTCCAGCCCGACGTGGCCGACGTGGGCCCCCCGCAAACGGTGTGTAGCAACGCTACGGCGCCCTTGGTGGGCTCGCCCGCCGGGGGCGTGTGGACGGGGCCCGGCGTGAGCGGCTCGGTGGCGACGGGCTACCTATTCACGCCCCCAGCCGTAGGTACTTACTCCCTGACTTACACCGTTACGTCGGGGCTGTGCGTGAGCTCGGCCACCCGTGCGGTAACGGTCGTGCCGGTGCCAGTCGTCCGCATCGACTCGGTACTTCCCCCCGCTTATTGCGCCGCCGACGGGACAGTATTACCCATTACGCCGCTGGTCGGCTCGCCGGCGGGCGGGGTATTCAGCGGCCCGGGCGTAACGGGGGCCGCCGGTAGCCAGGTATTCAACCCCAATCTGGTGAGCGGCCTGGTCGAGCTCACGTACACGTACAACGTGGGCTGCCCGCTAACGGCAACGCGGCAATTGGAAATAGTACGCATCAGCGCCGGGGCCAGTCAAGCGACGTGTAGCAGTGCCGCGCCGATAAGCCTGGTGGGTTCGCACGCTGGGGGCGTGTGGACGGGGCCGGGTGTGAGCGGCTCACTGGCAGCCGGCTACGTATTTACCCCCGCCACCGCACCCACGGGTACCAATACGCTGACCTACACCGTGCCGACGAGGCTCTGCACGGGTTCCGCTACCCGGCAGATAACCGTAGTGTCAGCCCCCACGGTGCGCTTTGATACGGTGCTACCGTCTGCCTATTGCGCCGCCGACGGGGCCGTGCTGCCCGTTACGCCGCTGGTCGGCAGCCCGGCGGGCGGCATGTTCAGTGGACCGGGCGTAACGGGGTACCTGGGTAATCAATCCTTCAACCCCAATCTGGTGAGCGGGCTGGTCGAGCTTACCTACACCTACAGCGCCGGCTGCCAGCTAACGGTCACGCGCCGGGTAGAAGTGGTGCGGGCCAACGCTGGCAGTGGCCAAACCCTGTGCGGCAATGCCTCGCCAGTCTACCTGTACGGCTCACCGGCAGGCGGGGCATGGGCTGGCCCCGGCGTAAGCGGCTCCGTATCGACGGGCTACGTATTCACGCCTTCCGCCGCCTCGCCGGGCCTGGTAACGCTCACTTACACCCAGACGGCACAAGACCGGTCGTGCGCCGCCGTGAGTACGCGCCGCATTACCGTGCTCGACGCCGCGCCGACCGTCCTTACGCCGCTGCCTGCGCCACTGTGCGTCAGCAACACTACCCGCTACCAACTGGTGGCGACCCCGGCCGGGGGAAATTGGTACGGGTCCGGCATCAGCTTTTCGGGTGGTAATTACTATTTCACCCCCAGCCAGGCGGGCAGGGGCACCTTCACGCTGTACTATGCGCCCAACTACACTACCTCGTGCAGCCCGCAGCGGTCAATGACCGTCACAGTGCTGGCTAATCTGCAAGTTGCCCTGCCCGCCGATACGCTGTTGTGCGTGGGTACCACGCGGGCCTTCCGACTGAGTGGGGCCAGCCCGGCCGGTGGCACCTGGACGGGCACGGGTGTGAGTGGCAGCACCGCCACCGGCTTCTTCTTCACGCCGCCCGCTGGCTTCACCGGCTCGACTGTGCTCACCTACGAGGTTGCTAGCGGAGGCTGTTCGGGCACGGCTACGCGGCGCGTAGGGATAGCCCCGGAGCCCGCCATGCAAGTCGCCTGGGCGCCCGTGGACTGCCCCGAGGCCCGCCAGGTACCGTTGGTGGTGCGCTTTACCAACGCGGGCGGCGGGGCCGCCACCCGCTGGGATTTTGGCGATGGCACCCCGCCGGTGATGGGGGCCGAAGTGCTGCATACCTACCAGCAGGCCGGTCGCTTCCAGCCCCGCGTGAGCTTACGCTACCTCAATGCCCAGTGCGAGACGACCGCCCCGCTCCAGGTCATTGAAACGCAAAACCAGATCATTCCCAACATCATTTCCCCCAACGGCAACCCGGCCAACCGGTATTTCCGCCTGCCGCCGGGCTGTGCTCCCCGGTTGGAGCTGTTTTCGCGCTGGGGCCAGCTCGTGCACGCCGCCGCGGAGTACCGCAACGACTGGAACGCAACCGGCCATCCGGCGGGCATCTATTACTACCTGCTTACGTACCCCAGCGGCCAGCGGGTAAAAGGCTGGCTGGAAGTAATAAAATGAGCAGGCTAAGCCAGCGACTGGCCCCGGCTGCGAGTACTGCCCCCGCTGGGTGGACCTCGCGGCCGGGGCTATTTCACGGGCCGGACGCTAACGGCCCCCGTGCTTTTCTCCACCTCAAAAGCAGCCTTGTTGAGCATGCGCTTGGCCCAGTCGGTGCGCGGCACCAGCACCTGCCAGTGCGTATCGACGTCGACGACGCTGGCCGAGTCGAGCACGTAGCGCGCGGCGTTGGGCTGGCCCTGAAGGTAGCGGCCTACGGCGGCGCGGGCCCCCTCGGCCGTGAGGGCATTGGCGGGCGGGGGCAGGGTGGTGCCGAGGGTGGGCGCGGGCGGCGCGGTAGGAGTAGTGGGCGCAGTGGCCGTTTGGCAGCTAGCCAAAGCAGCTAGCAGGGCAGCGGAGAGCAGGATTTTAGGCATGCCGCAAAGCTAGAGCCGCCGCTCGTTTGCGCCGGGTACCGCCGAAAGGGCGACTTTTGTGTTATAGATGCTCTGTTCAGCTTACGTACTTATGTCTACTTCTTCCCCCGCGCCGGTTATCAGCCCCGAGCGCCTGGCTACGGCCTACTCCTACGTCAGCTACCGCCAGCTTATCGATGATGCCCTGGCCCAGGGCCGCACCACTGGCCCGCAGCAGTCGGAAGCCCTCACCGCCTATACCGTCCTGAACGTGCAGCGCATGAGCCGCCTCGACAAAACGGTGAAGCTGCTGCCCGAATTAGCCGCGGCGGCGGCGCAGCTCAAGGAGCAGTACATCTGGCTCATTATCACCGAAGGCTGGTGCGGCGACGCCGCCCAGCTAGTGCCCGTGATGGAGGCCGTAGCCCAGGCCAGCGCCGGCCACCTGCGCACTGCCTACGTGCTGCGCGACGACAACCCCGACCTTATCGACCGCTACCTCACCAACGGTACCCGCTCCATTCCCAAGCTCGTGGTGCTCCGGGCCGATACCCTTACCGAGGTGCTGCACTGGGGCCCCCGCCCCGCCGAGGCCCAAGCCCTCCTCAACCGCCTCCGGGCCGAAGGCATGGCCCACGACGATTATGTGCGCGAGATTCATGCCTGGTACGCCCACGACCGCACCCAGGCCACGCAACGCGAATTGCTGGCGTTGGTGCAGCACCTGGGGTAATAGGTACTAATTACCCATTACCCATTACCTTCTCAAGCGTGAGTAGCGTCAATGGTTGCCGTGGCTGGCCGAAGCGCGAGGTAGCTGGGAAGGGCTCGCTGGCACCGGTGCGGTGGTAGCCCTGGCGCTCGTACCAGGCCAGCAGCTCGGGGCGTTGGGCCAGCACGCTCATCTGGATTTGCCGGCAGCCAGCCTGTCGGGCGTAGTCCTCGGCGGCGAGTAGGAGCCGGCGGCCCAGACCGTGGGCCTGGGCTTCGGGGGCTACGGCCAGCATACTCAGGTACAGCGAGTCGCCCCGCGGCTCCAGGTACACGCAGCCGGCGGACTGGCCGGCGATTTCGGCTTGGAGCAATACGGCCGGTGCGGCGGCCAGCATGGGTAAGAGCGCGGCTTCATCGATGCGCGGGCCGGCGAGCAAGTGGCCTTCGGTGGTCCAGCCGGCCTGCGCGGGGGCATTGCGGTAGGCCCGGTTGATGAGGTCGGCCAGGGCGGGGGTGTCGGCGGGCGTGGCGGCCCGCAGGGTGGGGGAAGATGTTTGCACCAGGCAAAAATAGCCGGTTGGCAGTTGCCACTTTCGCCCGGATATAAACCAGAAACTCTGCGTTTATACGACACCGCTACTGCTAGCCAGCTACTACCACCTTTCCTAGATGCCCTGACCGCCCGTGTCTCCCGGAAGAATTCACGATAGAACTGCCAGCCGATTATTCACTCGCTCCGGCCTTAAGCCGCTGGCCCGTCGTGCCTACCCGCCGCTGCTATGCCGCCGGGAGCTATCCAAACGAAACCGATAGATAAGGCAAAAACCTGCTGGCTAGCTTGCGGCCCCACCATTTCAATCCCCATTCTCAAGCCGATGCTTCGCACCCTCGCCGCTTGCCGGCCGGCCCTGCTGGCCGCCCCGCTGGCCCTGGCCGCCTGCCAAAGCCAGCCCACCCAAACTGCCGACCAGCCCGCCGCCGGATCCCCCGCCGCCCAGGCCGACCCGGCCGGTACCAAGGCCAAGTACCTGTCGCAGCCGCTCATCAGCAGTATCTACACCGCCGACCCGTCGGCGCACGTCTTCAACGGCAAGATTTACATCTACCCCTCGCACGACATCGAGACGGGGATGCCGGAAAACGACAAGGGCGACCATTTCGCCATGCGCGACTACCACATTCTGTCGATGGACAGCATCGGGGGTAAGGTCACCGACCACGGCGTAGCCCTCGACCTCAAGGATATTCCCTGGGCCGGCCGCCAGCTGTGGGCGCCCGACGCGGCGTTCAAAAACGGTACGTACTACCTCTACTTCCCGGTGAAGGACAAGCAGGACGTATTCCGCATGGGCGTGGCGACCAGCCAGTCACCCACCGGGCCGTTCAAGGCCGACGCTACGCCCATCGCGGGCAGCTACAGCATCGACCCCGCTGTATTCACCGATACCGACGGCAAGTCTTACATGTACTTCGGCGGCCTCTGGGGCGGGCAGCTCCAACGCTGGCAAACTGGTAAGTACGACGCCAACGCGCCCGAGAAAAAGCCCGATGGCAGCGAGCCCGCCATTAGCCCGCGCGTAGCCCAGCTCAGCGCCGACATGAAGCACTTTGCCGGCCCGGTGCAAGAGCTCAAAATTCTGGACGAAGCCGGTAAGCCTCTGCTGGCCAGTGATAACAAGCGGCGCTTCTTCGAGGGCGGCTGGCTGCACAAGTACCAGGGCAAGTACTACTTCTCGTACTCGACCGGCGATACCCACCTACTCGTGTACGCCGTGGGCGACTCGCCCACCGGTCCCTTCACCTACAAAGGCGTCATCATGAACCCCGTAGAGGGCTGGACGACCCACCACTCCATCGTCGAAATCAAGGGCAAGTGGTACATCTTCTATCACGACACCCAGCTCAGTGGCAAAACCTGGCTGCGCAACGTGAAAGTGACCGAGCTCAAGCGCAACCCCGACGGCAGCATCGTGACGATTAATCCGTAAGCTTGACAAGCCAAGCAGCGGCATTATCGTGCCTTAAGCGCGGCTGACGCGTTAAGAAAACGGCTGTCATGCTCATCTGGCGTCCGCTTGCGAAGCATCTTAT
>CAJYVK010000187.1 GCA_913778455.1 uncultured Hymenobacter sp.
ACCCTCAGACCCTCCCACCCTCATACCCTTATGAAACTCTCCGCCACCGCCCTCCTCGCCCTAGGTCCGCTCGCCTTCCCCAAGCCCAAGCCCGCCGAGCCGCTGCTGAATCAAATCCAGGTGATCGGCTCGCACAACAGCTACAAGCAGGCGATTGACCCCAAGCTGTTTAGTGTCCTGCACCAGGCCGACTCGGCCACCTTCAACAAGTTTGACTACGAGCACGCCACCCTGACCGAGCAGCTCGACCTGGGGCTGCGGGGCCTGGAAATCGACGTGTACGCCGACGCGCAGGGCGGCAAGTACGCCCACCCCAAGGGCCTCGACCTGGCCCCCGGCCAGCCGCCCTACGACGCGGCCGGGGTTATGAAGGAGCCGGGCTTTAAGGTGTTGCACATCCAGGATCTCGACTACCGCAGCAACGCGCCCACCCTCAAGCTGGCCTTGCGGGAGCTGCGAAAGTGGTCGCTGGCCCACCCCACGCACACCCCGGTGTTCATCACCATGAATGCCAAGGCGGAGGCGCTGTCCCGGCCGGGCCTGACCGTACCCGAGCCCTTTACGCCGGCCGTGTTCGACGCCCTGGACCAGGCAATCCGTGACTACCTGGGGGCCGATCAGCTCATCACCACCGACCAGGTGCGCGGCCGGTACGTGACCCTCGAAAGCGCCGTGCTGCACCGCAACTGGCCCACCCTGCGGGCGGCGCGGGGCAAGTTCGTGTTCGTGCTCGATGAGGTGGGGGAGAAGCGGGCGGCCTATATCAAGGATCACCCGTCGCTCAGGGGCCGGGTGCTGTTTGCCGATGCCGAGCCGGGCACGCCCGAGGCCGCCATCCACATCCTCAACAACGCCAGGCGCGACCTGGCGACCATCAAGGCCCTGGTGCAGCAGGGCTACCTCATCCGCACCCGCGCCGACAGCGACACCCAGGAGGCCCGCCGCAACGACAAGCGCAGCTTCGAGGCGGCCATGCAGTCGGGGGCGCAAATCATCAGCACCGACTACTACCGCCCGAGCACGCATTTCAAGTCGGCGTACGTCGTCAGCTTCCCCGGCGGCCAGTACTGCCGTCCCGATCCGGTGCAGTAGGCGAGTAGCCTGGGTTCGACTTGGCTTATCCCGGTAGAATGGGCCTTTGCAGGTCGCTAGCAGGAGGAGAGGGGGTATCGGGAAGGTGGTGCACCTGTCGGAGCATAATTAAAATTGACCTACGAGTCAACCAAGCTAGATTATGCCCACTAGCGAAAGCTGTTTCAGAGAGCTACGCACAGACTTAGCTTTTTCGTGTAAAAGAGCTTCTCTGCCATCTGCTGGCGGAAAACAGCAACGTTTACAGGTAGCGGCGTGCCAATTAGCCGGAAAGTTATTGGTGGTGCTTCCGAAGTAACCGATGCAAGGGGCTGTATGGCCATAATAGGGGGCGTAAAGCGGTCCACGCGATGGTTTGGCTATACCCATGCATATCTGGTTCTGACTCATGCTCCGCGTAGTAGGCCTCTAAACCCGCTGTCGTTACGGTAAAGCCCTGGTCGGGCAGCGGCAGGATGCCGTTCTTCCGCCAAAAATCGCGGTTGCGCGCACGGGCAGTATCAGTCATTGCCTGCTGGTGGAGCAGCCGCAACAGCCGGCGACGCCCACCGGGCCGCAGTTGGTCGAATAGCCGCAGTTCGCGCCCCGTGCGTAGGTCGTACAGGATTTGACGGCCGCGACTCTCGTAGTAGCGGCTCCTGTAATACTCTTCCCGGTCTTCCACGGTATAAGCCAGCAGGTTTGCTTCGTTTACTTGTATATCCATAAACCGGCGGCCATGCATCCCGGACCCCAACTGTCGGGCTAGGGCCATTCGGGCTCGTTCGCGCTGGGCAGGCCAGGGACACTGCATTCGGGTTCTCGTTGGTCGCAGGGTGTCGGCCCCGAGTAGGTGGAGGTAATCCCACCCTACCGAAGCCCATAGCGTGTCTTCGCCGTGGCGCTCCGGGAAGCCCGCCGTTTCTTCATGCAAAACCTCGTAGCGCAGGCAGTCTGAGTAGTCTTCCCGCACCCGAAACGGCACTAGCCAGCGGCCTAGTGCGTAGGTGCCGGTGAGCAGTGGTCCCACGGGCTGGTCGGTGCACAGCATCCCCTCCTGGGAACCGGCCGACCTGTCGGTCCAGCTTATTGCGAGTGGCTGGCTGGGTGGGAAGCTGCCCGGCGAACTACCACTCACTAGCTGCCTTGAATCAAGATAGTGAAAAGCCCAAGTCAGGCCCGCACTCCCGACCGTGGAAGCATAAGGGTGCGACTCTACTGTCACAGTCAATTCCAACTCCACTGGCCGGTCACCAAAGATGCCCCGATAGTGGTGGTAACCGCGTTGCGCAGCCGTAGGCGGCACAAAATCTTGCGCGGTGAGGGCGAGTGGCGTGGGGCCGGCTTTCGCGGTCGTTGGTGAACTTGGTTTAGCTGCCGAGACAGGCTGGGAAGGGGACGTTTCACAGCCACCAATGGCTAGCCACATACCTGCTAGCGCGCTCATCCACGCCGAGCCGCGGAAGAGTAAACGGGTCGCACCCATTGGTTTCACTGAAAAAAATATGCTGCATGAGCGGTAAATGTACTAGCTGGAATCCCCTTACTGCTTAGCTACTATCCCTCGCAGGCCTGCTCGCGGAAGGCCGATGCTAGGCGGCATAACGCGAGCGGCTAAAGCCGTGGTAAATGCTGCGGCAGACACAAGTAAAGCCGCTTGCCTCCTAGACGCCTACTGCGCGCTGGGCACCGGAGTCGATGCCTTCAGCAGCCGGTGCAAGGGGCTGGTCGGCCGCAACAAGGGGCGGAGGCTTTCCCAGGTAAGGGTTTGGCTATAAAAATACGGTTCGATGTCTGCCTCGGTGAGGCCATACCGGGCCACCAAGCCCTCAGGCGTCACGGCAAAGCCCGTGGCGGGAAAGGCCATCGCTCCCCCTTCTTTGCGCCAATAATCGCGCTGGCGGGTTCCGACCGTATCCGCTAACGCTTGCCGCGTGAGCAACTGCCGGAGCCGTCGCTGCCCCCCCGGCCGCAGCTGGTCGAATAGAGTCAGCTGCCGCCCCGTGCGCAGGTCGTAGAGAAATTGGCGTGTACTGGTTTCGTAACGACTACTGCCAGTATACTCCAGGCGCTCTTCCAGGGTGTAAGCAACTAACGCGGCCTGATTTAAGCTAAGCGTTAGATACTGATTACGCTGCTGCCGCGCGTCTAGCCGTTTGGCTAGCAGTGCCCGGGCTTGCCGGCGGCGGGCGGGCGTAGGGCACTGCAAGCGGGCGTGCGCCGGCCGTAGCGTGTCGGCTCCCAGCAGGTGCAGGTAGGACCGGCTCACCAGAGTCGACTCCGGCTCAGCCACCCCAGTCGTCTCGGCCAAAATCTCGTAGCGCAGGCAGTCGGAATAGTCTTCCCGCACCCGAAACGGTACCAACTGCCCCTACAATCGGTAGGTGCCGGTAAGAAGCGGCCCTAGTGGCTGGTCAGTACAGAAGAGGGCCTCGTTCAAATTCTCCTCAACTTCCAGTGGTTTGCTAGCCGGGAAGCCCTGACTCAGAATACCAAAGACCTCTCCCGAATCGAGGTAGCGAAACTCTGCGTCCACATTCGCGCTGCCCATCGCATTGAGATAAGGCGACGTGGTAGGTACCACGTTTAACTCCAATTGCACTGGCCGCTCCCCCAATGTACCCCGGTAGCGGAGATACCCGCGCTGGGCGGCCGTTGGCGGCACGGAATCTTGCGCAGTGGGTACCAGCCTGGCCCGGCGTGGCGCAGTACGTAAAGCAGGTGGCGGGGGGGCTGTCTGGCAACTGGCGACAGCCAGCCACCCGCTGCAGCAGGCTAGTACCCACGCAAGACCACGTCCCCAATAGCCTATTGAACTCACTGACTTTACCGGAAAAGAAACGTTAGTAGCCCGTTGGCTATTAAGCAGTGGTAGGCACCACTACGCAAATGTACTAGCTGTATTGCTCAGGGATGTTCCTTAGAATATGTGCGGTTTTCAGCCCTTCTAATGGCTGGGTTTAGTGTGGTACCTTGGCGGTGCACCAGGGGCTGTTTTCAAATTTGCGAAACTCATTGTTCCGGCTAGTTCAGCAAGCGTTGATTTGTAAACGGGTTTCTTAAACTCGTCCCGCGCTACAGTGGCCTGTGGGCACTTGGTGCCAGCCAGCTGCTAGGCGTTCACCGAAAGGAGGGTTCTTAGTGACTACGCTGCCAGTGAACATAAGCGCGTACAATCTCTTGCCTAAACCATTCTCCACCGAGCACGAGGTTAAAGCGGGGGAGCATACCATCGGCGTCTACTTCCTGCGGAGAGAGGGACTCGATAAAGGAATAGGTGCGCACGAGGTGGGCTTTGGCAGTCGCCAACCGCGGCGAGGAGGGCCGGTACTGGTGCAGGTACGCCAACATCTGGGACGCACTAACGCCGAGCCATTCCTGGCGCAGGCAGGTGGTGGGCTGGTCCAACAGTTCCATGGCGATGCCGTTCAACCAGGCCAAACACCCCTCTTCGACCAGCTTTTGGTAGCGAGCTGATTCGGCCCATTCCTGCTCGAATGATACGGAGAGGTACTGCCAATAAGCTAGCTGGTACTGCCCCTCCGGCATCAGCACGGAGATGTCTTCTTCGAGGTTGTCATCGAAGTAAAGCAGGATGTCCTTGCGTAGGGCATGAATTTCGGCAAACTCCACGCCCACACGTTCCCCATTTAATTCGGTGCGGTAGAAAGGGCTGTCCATAGAATAGAAATGGGGCCAGCGTTCAGAAGTTGGCTACGCACCACGAAGTAAGCAGACGACGCGCAAAAATGCTCTGCCAATAGGTTTACCCAAACGGTGATTTAAACAGCCACTGGCTATTTAAATTCTGCAAACGACGGATCCTGGTTTGTAAAAGGGTGGGGGTTCACTATTGCACAATGGCTGTTGCAGAAGTAGGTGCCAGGTTCTTGGGACCTTGGGCTTATGCAGGGCCACAAGCAATTCGTCAACAAAGTCGTGCTGCGCGTCCAGTTGTCGGAGCGCGTGCTGCCGCACAATCTCTATCGCCGTTTGGGCGAGCTACTTGACTGGGACTTTCTTGTAACAAACAGGTTGCTGTCAAGGCAGCAGGCGGATTCATGGACTAGGTTGAGTGTTATACGGCAGCGAGTTGCTCCTCTCGAAAGGCGGCGGCTTTGTTGTCAGGCGCTTGGTAGCAACGCGTATCCGGCAGCCTTCCAGCCGCGCATCTGCCACGTGGCACGGGCTTGAGCCGGCCGAAAGGCGGCCCGGTGCGGTAGGCGCGCGGCCGCTGACGGGCCGCGCGCTGGGCAGTTATTCAGCGCCCTAGCCGCAGCCAGGCCCAGCCGGGGGTGCCGTTGCCGTGGGAGCCGACGGTGACCGGGTGGGTGCCGAATGCGGAGGGGGCCGCGTAGAAATTGCCCACGAAATACACCCGGCGGCCCCGCAGGGCTACCGCGCTGGCCCCGTCGATGGTGGGGCCGCCGGCCCGCTGGGCCCAGGCGAAGCGGGCGGTGGCCCCCGCGTCGGTGAGGTGGGCCACGAACATGTCGGCGGTGCCCCACGCGCTCACGTTCGCGTTAGTGAGCACATGCGGGCCGAAGGCCATCCGGGAACTGTCGAAGTTGCCGGCCACGACTACGTGGCGGCCGCGGGCCGCCACCAGGGTCATCTCGGTGTGGCCGTTGTAGCCGGGGCCGCCCAGCCGCTGCACCCACCGGAAGCGGGCCGTGGTGTCGGCTACTTCCAGCCGGGCCACGAACATGTCGGCCTTGGGGTTGGAGTGGGTGGTCGTGACCCGGGCCGGGCCGAAGGCACTGGGCTCGTCGATGGTGCCCACCACGTACAGCCGGTGGCCCGCCGCCGCCAGGCTGTGGAGCTGGCCGGTGAGCAGCTGCTGCCAGCGGTGGCGCGGGGCGGGGCCTTCGTCTTCGAGGCAGGTGATCAGGGAGCGAGTATGTTCGCCGAAGCCATCGGCCTCCCGGGGGCGGCCACCGGGGGGGGGGCGGCCCGAGCGGATACCGTTCCCCGGGAGTGGCGGCCCGGTACACGCGCCGCCCCCGTACTGCCAGGGCCAGCACGGCGTGGTAGTGGGCCGGGGCGGGTTGCTGGTACAGCCAGACGAAGCGGGCGGCTCGGCCCTGGTCGGTAAGCTTGGCGACGAAGTCGCCCGCCGTCGGTCCGCGCGCCGGGGTGCGGCCGTACCCGGGGCCCGGCAAGGCGTCGGTAGTGCTGGCCAGGTAGATGTTACGCCCCTGCACCGCCAGCTGACTGGCCCCGCTGGGTACCTGGGGGGCCCCGAGGGGCTGCACCCAGTCGATGGTGGCGCGGGTGGCGTGATCGGTGAGGCGGGCCAGGTAGGGCTCCGTCCGGTCGCCGTTGCCCACCGGCTGCCCAAAGGCCGAGTCGGGCCGGTCGGAGTTGCCCAGCAGGTAGAGGTAAGGCGGCTGCACCACCAGCCGCCCCAGCCATTCGTTACCGGGGCCGGTGGCCTGCCGTACCCAGGCCACCCGGCGGCGGCGGTGGTCCCACTTCAGGATAAACCCGTCGAGCCCCCCGGTGCTGCGCAGGGTAGTGTCGCCGAAAGTAGCCTCGCCGCTAAAGCAGCCGGTGAGGTACACGTTGCCGGCGGCATCCACGGCCGACTCCTTGAAGAAGCAGTTGGTAGAGTTGCCCGGGAGGGTTTGCGCCGCGTGCCAGTCGGGGGTTTGGGCGCCGGCGAGACGGACGATGAGCAGGAGCAGGGGGAGTAAAAGGCGCTGCATAGGAACTGTAGATAGGATGGGACTCATTACTTCATTACTCCATTAACTCATTACCCCATTACCCCATTACCCATTACTCCATTACCCCATTACCTCATTACCTCCCGCCCCAGCGGCAGCCACGCCCCAAAGGGTACCCCGTCGCGGTGCTCCTCAAATTCCAGCACCTCCTTCCCCAGGCGCACCGGCGGGGCCT
>CAJYVK010000188.1 GCA_913778455.1 uncultured Hymenobacter sp.
TGGTGCAGGCCGTAGATGTAGAGCGAAAACAGCGTACCCTTGGCAATGGGCTGGCCCTGAAACTCATCGTCCTCGGTGGCTACGCGGTCGATAATCCAGGCGGGTGGGTAGAGGCGCATGGCTTCCTGCACTACGTGCAGGGCCAGGGGCAGCCGGGGCAGGTCGGCAAATTCGGGGGGCTGGCCGCCGGGCAGCTCCCGGGCGATTTCGGCGGCTAGCTCCGCCTGGGTTTCGGGGTGACGGGCCAGCAGGTAGAGCGCCCAGGTCAGGGCGTTGGCCGAGGTCTCGTGGCCGGCTACGAGCAGGATGTTCAGCTCGTCGAGCAGCTGGGTGTCGGTCATGGCCTCGCCGGTGTCCTCGTAGCGGGCGTCGAGCAGCAGTTGCAGCAGGTCGTCGGGGGCGGGAGTACCGGCGGGCACGGCGGCCAGCGCCGCCCGGTGCCGGGCTACGGCAGCCTGTATCAGCTCGCGCAGCTGGGTGGCCAGCCGGTCGTGCCGGCCGTAATTACCCCGCGCCCAGTGCCAGGGCCGCAGGTAGGGCTGCCGGATGGTATTGACGTAAAATGCCTGAATGGCCGTGAGCCAGTCGCTGAGCTGCGTGAGCTGGCTATCGTCGAGGCTGTCGCCAAACACCGACCGCGCCACGATGCGGAAGGCCACCCGCGTCATGGCGGCGTGGGCGTCGAGCTCCGCTGCGGGATGGGCAGCGGTGAGGGCGTCGAGCTCGGCCACCCACTCGTCGGCCGCCGCCCGCATGAGGCGCGTGAGGCCCGCCAGCCGCTGCCGGTGAAAGCTCGGCTGAATAAGCCGGCGCTGCCGCAGCCAGTCGGCCCCCTCGTTGGTGAGCAGCCCCCGGCCCAGGTAGCGCAGCAGCCCGTGCGTGAGGTCGGATTTATGGTAGCGGCGGTGGTTTTTCTGCAAGATGTGCTGCACCAGGGCCGGGTCGCGCGAGAGCACGGAAGGCCGCACGCCGCCCAAATACATGTGCATCGTATCGCCGTAGTGGGCCAGTAGCTTATCGAGCGCGCCGATGGGGTCGCGGGCCGATTTCATCGAGTTACGCAGGGTGACGAGGCGCGGCACCCGGGGCCAGGCAGTGTGTAGCATAAGCTTTAGCTTGTGCAGCGGCAGGATAGGTTAGAGTGGACAACGCACAAGCTAAGGCTTATGCTACAACTAGCTCCCGGGGCAACTCAAACTTCAGTTCGCGGCTTTTCTGGCGGCCGTGCAGCTGGGTCAGGAAGTCGTCGAGCTCGGGCTTGTATTCGAGCCAGAGGTCTTCGTGCAGGTGCTTGGGAATAAGCTGGGTGAGCCGGGCCGCCAGCCGCGCCGTACCCACGAAAAAGCCCTGGTACACGCTTTCAAACTGCCCAGTATAGTTCTCAAATATCAGCCGCAGCGCGTACAGGCTCAAGTCGATTTCGAGCTGCTTGCTCTTGGTGACGCGGCGGGCGCGGGCCGCCTCCTGGGTGGCCCCGCGCAGGGCCTTGACGAGGCTGCGGTTGAGCAGCCGGCCGGTCACGGCCACGTTGAACAGCTCGTGAATGCGGTCGGCGCTGGCCTCGTACACGCTCTCCAGCGTGAGGTCGGGCAACAGTTCGAAGCTGAACGTATCGTAGAGCTCGGCGTCGCGGCGCACGGCGCGCAGCACCAGGGCCTCCTTCTCCTTGTCGGAGAGGCGGGCCACGGCTTTTTTGAAATCGGCGGAGGGAACGGGCATGGGGGAAGCGGCAAGCCAGCCAGACCGGCGCAGGGTGACGGAGGCAGCGCGGCTTTTCCGGCTGGCTTGCAGCGTCAAAAGTAGCGGCCTGCGCCCCTTATCTGCCGGGATGGCCGAACGAAAGCCCCGCATCGGCGGTTATCAGCCAGCCCCTTTGCTAAGGCTGCCGTATTTTTGCATCATGGCTTTCGCTTTCCCCGCTACCCGCCCGCAGACCGACTACCAGGACGACGTACTGCTGCTCGAAGAAGAGCAGGAGCTGCGCTCCCTCGTGGTGTACAACGACGACGTCAATACCTTCGACCACGTCATCCAGACGCTCATCGACGTGTGCGGCCACGAGCCCGAGCAGGCCGAGCAGTGCACGCTGCTCATTCACTACAAGGGCAAGTGCGCCGTCAAGAACGGCACCTTCGAGGAGCTCGCGCCGCGCTGCTCAGCCATCCACGACCGGGGCATCTCGGCCGACATCGTGTAGCCGGCTTCAGTCCCGCCCGACTCTTTTTTCGTTACGTACCGTACAGCTAGCGCAGCGCGCCAGGCCCCGAGGTCTGGCGCGCTTGCTTTTTGCGCCGAGCACCCCGGCCGGGGGCCTGGCTTCACTTTTTCGATTTATTTATGACTCAGACCACTCCACCCAATCGTTTTGTTGCGTTGCTTTCCCGGGCCGGGCTCGACTGGTTTCTGCTGGCGCTGCTGGGCGTAGTGGCGCTGGCCTACTGGCAGCCCAGCCTGGGCAGCAAGGCCAGCCCGGTGCCGTGGCACCTCATCACGACGGTGGGCGTGGCGCTGGTGTTTTTCTTTTACGGCCTGAAGCTCAACCTCGACAAGCTGCGCGAGGGCATGCGCAACTGGAAGCTCCCCGTGGTGGTGCAGCTCGCCACGTTTGGGCTGTTTCCGGCGCTGGCCCTGCTGGCTAAGCCCTTCTTCGGGGCGAGCGGCGAGCCGCTCTGGCAGAGCGTTTTCTTTCTGTGCGCGTTGCCCAGCACGGTTTCGACCTCGGTAGTGATGGTGAGCATTGCGGGTGGCAATCTGCCGGCCGCCATTTTCAACGCCAGCTTGTCGAGCCTGTTGGGCATCGTGCTCACGCCCTTGCTCACCAGCCTGTTTTTGCACACCGGCACCGGCGGCGGCCAGCTCTGGGGCCTGGCCCTGGAGCTGCTGTGGCAGGTGGTGCTGCCGGTGGGCGCGGGCCTGGCGCTCAACTCTTATTTCGGGGCGCTGGTTGACCGCCACAAGGCCGCGTTGCGCTACTTCGACCAATGCACGATTTTGCTCATCGTGTTTACGGCCTTTTGCGAGTCGTTTGCCGAGGGTATTTTCTCCCGCTTCGAGCCGGCCGACATCCTCAAGCTAAGCCTGGGCATGATGGGGCTGTACCTGCTGGCCTTCGCCCTCATCTGGAGCCTGGGCCGGGCGCTGGGCTTTTCCCGCGCCGACAACATCGTGGCCGTGTTTTGCGGCTCCAAGAAGTCGCTGGTGCACGGCAGCGTCATGGCCAGCCTGCTGTTTCCGGGCAGCGCGGCCACGGGGCTCCTCCTGCTGCCGCTCATGCTGTACCACGCCCTGCAAATCATCCTGGCCAGCAGCATGGCGCAGTACCTGGGGCGGCAAAACGTAGTGGCGGCCGATAGCTAGCGTGCGTTTTGAGTCGGCGCAGCCCTGGCCCAGACTAGCCCGAAAGCCGGGAACATACCGGGGCCATTACCTTGTTCTGAGGTGCTGCTAAGGCACCGCTACTTTTACGCCCCGGCTCCGCCGACTGCGCCCGCCGCGCCAGTTTCTGTTCTCTCCCCACCTCCCTTAAAAAGCACCTTCCGGGCTGCTCCGGCACCCGCATACCTGCTATGGATTTCCCCTCCAAACTGATTGAAAACGCGGTAGTTGAGCTGTCGCGCCTGCCCGGCATCGGGAAGAAGACGGCCCTGCGGCTGGCCCTGCACCTGCTCAAGGCCGAGAGCGACACCACCGCCAACCTCGCCGAGGCGCTGGCTAAGATGCGCTTCGACATCACGTACTGCCGCACCTGCCACAGCATCTCGGATAGCGAGGAGTGCAGCATCTGCGCCAACAAGCTGCGCGACCACGCCCAGGTGTGCGTGGTGGCCGACGTGCGCGACGTTATCGCCATTGAGAATACCGGCCAGTACCAGGGCGTGTACCACGTGCTGGGCGGCGTCATCTCGCCCATCGAGGGCGTGGGACCGGCCGATTTGCAGGTCGATTCGCTCGTGGCCCGCGCCGGGGCCGAGGATTCGGAAATCCGCGAAATCATCCTGGCCATTTCGCCCACGATGGAGGGCGATACCACGGCCTTCTACCTCTCGCGCCGCCTGCGCGACTTCGAGCACGTGCACATCAGCACCATCGCCCGGGGCATCCCGATGGGCGGCGAACTGGAATACGCCGACGAAATCACGCTCGGCCGCAGCATCGTGGAGCGCCAGCGACAGACGCGCTAGCGCGTAGTTATGAGTTAGAAGTTATGAGTTATGAGTTGGGGCGCAGCCCGTGCGGGTTTGGCGGGCTTACCGACCGTACTTTGCGGTGGGCAGCCAAACCCGCACGGGCTGCGCCCCCCAACTCCTAACTCATAACTTCTAACTCATAACTCCCCCCTGCTGAAGGCACCCCTTGGCACCTGGCTGCGGCGGGCGGGCCTCATGCACGTGGCCGACATGGCGCGCTTTCGGCTGATGCAGGTGCGGCACCGGGGCGAGAACCAGCGCTTTCGGGCGGCTCACCCGGGCGTGCCGCTGCCACCCGACTACCTCATGTACGAGTCGTACCGCCTCAGCTACCGCGGTTACTACGAGGGGGGCCGCGCCACGGCCGAGTGGGTGCGCGACCAGCTAGCCCCCCATAGCAGCCTGCGCGACCAGCACATCCTGGACTGGGGCTGCGGGCCGGGCCGCGTGGTGCGCCACCTGCCCGCCGTGGTGGGCCAGGGCTGCCGCTTCACCGGCACCGACGCCAACGCCGCCTCCATCGACTGGTGCCGGGCGCACCTGCCGGGCATCACCTTTCTGACCAACGGCATGCGCCCGCCGCTGGCCCTGCCCGCTGCCTCGGTCGATGCGGCCTACGGTATTTCCATCTTCACCCACCTTTCGCACGAGGGCCACGCGAGCTGGCTGGCCGAGCTGCTGCGCGTGCTGCGGCCGGGGGGCGTACTGCTGCTTACGACGCACGGGGCGGCGTTCCGGGCTATTCTCACGCCGGCCGAGCGGGCGCAGTTCGACGCCGGTCAGCTCGTGGAGCGCCGCCAGGTGCGCGAGGGGCACCGGGTATTTGCCGCGTTTCAGCCGGCGGCTTTTCTGCGCAGCCTGTTTGGCGAGCGGCTGGCCGTGCTGGCGCACACGCCCGGCCAGTGGCTGGGCCAGGGGGCCAGCCAGGACGTGTGGCTGCTGCGCAAAAACTAGCGCACGGCGGCGCTGCCGCTTAGCTTTGCTGGTCTGCTTGGTACGCTGCTAATTGCGTAAGGCCAGCCACTGTCTATCTGCCCGCGCTCGTGAAGCTTTCCGTCGTCATTGTCAGCTACAACGTTTGCTACTTTCTGGAGCAAACCCTGTTGTCGGTGCGGGCGGCGGCGGCGGTGCTGGGCGAGCCGGTCGAAGTTTTCGTGGTCGATAACAACTCGGCCGACGACTCCGTGGCCATGGTGCGCGCCCGTTTCCCGGAAATTATTCTGCTCGCCAACCCGGATAATCCTGGCTTTGCCAAGGCCAACAACCAAGCCCTGCGCCTGGCAACCGGCCAGTACCAGCTGCTCCTCAATCCCGACACCCTCATCGAGGAAGCTACCTTTCGGCGGTGCTGCGATTTTATGGATGCCCACCCGCGCTGCGGGGGCCTGGGCGTGCAGATGCTCGACGGCCAGGGGCAGTTTTTACCCGAAAGCAAGCGCGGGCTGCCCACGCCGGCGGTGGCTTTTTACAAGGTGTTCGGGCTGGCGGCGCTGCTGCCGCGCTCGCGCACCTTCGGGCGCTACCACCTAGGCTTTCTGGATAAAAATCAGGCCCACGAAGTGGCCGTGCTGAGCGGGGCTTTCATGCTGCTGCGCCGGGCGGCGCTGGCCGAGGTGGGGCTGCTCGACGAAGACTACTTCATGTACGGCGAGGACATCGACCTCTCGTACTGCCTCACGCGGGGCGGCTGGCAAAACTGGTATTTTCCCGGCGTCCGCATCCTGCACTACAAGGGCGAGAGCACCAAGCGCACGAGTGCCAATTACGTGCTGGTGTTTTACCGGGCCATGGTCATCTTTGCCCGCAAGCACTTCGCTTCCAGCCACGCCAGCCTCGTTTCGCTGCTGATAAACGTTGCCATCTGGCTGCGGGCCGGCCTCGCGCTGGGCCAGCGGCTGGCCACCTGGGCCACGCCCGTGCTGCTCGACATCGGCTTGCTCTACGCCGGCATGTACGCGCTGAAAGAATATTGGGAAACCTACCAAAAGACCGGCCCCCTGCCCTACCCGCCGCAGTACATGCTGGTGGCCGTGCCGCTGTACATCGGCGCGTGGCTGACCACCACCTGGCTGAGCGGCGGCTACGACCAGCCGGTGCGGCCGGGCCGGGTGGTGCGCGGCGTGGCGGTGGGCACGGTGCTGATTTCGGCCGTTTCCAACTTTTTCGACGGCTGGCGCTTTTCGAAGGCGCTCATCGTGCTGGGCGGCGGCTGGGCGGCGGCGGCGCTGCTGGGCCGGCGGCTGCTCGGCCACTGGCTGCGCCACGGCCACCTGCGCCTGAGCGAGGCCCGACCCAAGACGCTGGCCATCGTGGGCTCGGCCGCCGAAAGCCAGCGCGTGCGCCAGCTGCTGGCCCAGGCCCAGGTAGCGGCCACGGTGGTGGGCTACATCGCGCCCGAGGCCCTGGCCCCCGCCGGCCGCGCTCCCGCCGACTACCTCGGCACGGTGGCCGAGCTACCCGCCCTACTGCGGCTCTACGGCCTTACCGAGCTGATTTTCTGCGGGCAGGATATGCCGGCGAGCGCGATTATCGACCTCATGGCCCGCCTGCCCGCCCGGCCGCCGGTGGCGTACAAGATTTTGCCGGCGGGCAGCCGCTACATCATCGGCAGCAGCCGCAAGGATGCGCCCGGCGACTATTACACCCTCCACCGCTCGTGGCAGCTGAGCCGGCCCGCCCAGCGCCGCAACAAGCGCGTGCTCGACCTCGCGGCCTGCGCGATTATCCTGCTGCTGAGTCCGGTACTCATCTGGGGCCAGCGGCGACCGGGCGGCCTGCTGCGCCACGTGGGCCAGGTGCTGCGCGGTCGTCGGAGCTGGGTTGGCCTGCGCTACTTGCCCGAGGCCACCCGCTACCCCGCCGTGCTCTCCCCCGCCGACGTGGTGCCGACCGACGTGCCCCTTACCCAAGCCGCCCGCCACCGGCTGGAGCGGCACTACGCCCAGGACTACGAGCCCAGCCTCGACCTAGTAACGCTGTGGCGCGGCTGGCGGGCGCTGGGCGGCACTCGCTAGCCGACAGGTGAGGGGCGATTTTCGACAGTTGAGCGCCGGGCACCGCCGAGGCCCGCCGCCCGGCGCGTAGCTTCGGCCCGGCCGCCGGGAGCCCGGGCGGGTCGGCGGCTCCGGCCGCGAGCTACGGCCCTTTCCACCGGTCTGCCGGCATCGCACAACGCCCTGTTTTGCTTATGACGAAGTTTTTACGCTGGTTTCGGCGGCTGGGCATCCCGGTGGTGGGGCTGCTGTTTTACGGCTCCCTGGCCATCGTGTACCCCGAGCACCTGGGCGAAACGCCCGCCTGGAGCAGCCTGCGGGCCGATACGCTGGCCGCGCTGGCCCTGGGGACGTTGTTCGCCTTTTTCATCTTCGAAGCCGGCATTGCCCTATCGCGCTGGCTCGACCGGCACATGGCCTGGCAGCAGCAGCCGCTGCGGCGGGTGGGCCTGCAAGTAGGGCTGCAAGCGGGCGGGGCGGCCGCGCTGGCCGCCGGCCTGGGAGCCGCCTTTGCGCACGCGGCGGGCTACGACCGGGCCGCCCCCGTGCTGTTCGTCGATTTGCTGCCACTCACGCTGCTGGGCCTGCTCACCGCGTTTTTACTGGCGGGCGTGTACGTGGGGGCGTCGTTTTTTACGTATTGGCAGGCTGAGGTACTCACCCGCGAAGCGGCCCAGCGCCAGGTACTCGAAGCCCAGGTGCACGCCTTGCAGCAGCAGCTCGACCCGCACTTCTTATTCAACACCCTGAGCACCCTCACCGCCGTGATTGAGGACAGTCCGCCGCGGGCCGTCACCTTCGTGCAGCGGCTGGCTACCGTGTACCGCTACGTGCTGCAACACCGCCACGCAGCCCGCGTGCCGCTGGGCACCGAGCTGGGCCTGGTGAAAGCCTACCTCTACCTGCTCCAGACCCGCTACCCCGGGGGCCTGGCAGTGGAGCTGGCCGTACCCGAAGCCCAGCACGCCCGCCTGGTGCTGCCCATGGTGGGCCAGCTCCTGGTCGAAAACGCCGTGAAGCACAACCGCATCGAGCCCGACGAGCCCCTGCTCATTCGCATCCGCACCGAGGGCGACTGGCTCGTGGTCGAGAATACGCCCCGCCCCCTGGCCCACCCCGCTCCCGCCTCCACCGGCGTGGGCCTGCGCAACGTGCAGCAGCGCTACCAAGCCGCCGGGGCACCCCAGCCCGTGCGCATTGAGCGCACGCCCGAGTGGTTTCGGGTTAGCCTGCCGCTGCTGCCAGGAGACGCGGGGCGGGTGGCAGCGCGGAATTAGGGCCGTTTCTAGGTGAGCGTACTCTCTTGCTAATTAGCCTGGGTGTAACACCAAGCTCCAGCTTGGTGATTTACTCGGCGAGCGTACCCTAACGCCTCACCAAGCTGGAGCTTGGTGTTACATCCGAGCTCATAACCAACCTTAGATCCTCTGCACGCACCCATGAACGTCCTAATCATCGAAGACGAAGCTCTGTCGGCCGAGCGGCTGCAACGGTTGCTGCTGCGCCAGCCCGACACGCAGGTGGTGGGCCGGCTGCCCTCGGTGCGCAAGGGCCGCGAGTGGCTGGCTACCGATCCGCCGCTGCCCGACCTCATCCTGGCCGACATGCAGCTCACCGACGGCCTCAGCTTTGAGCTGCTGCGCGAGTTGCCCCGGCCGGTGCCCATCATTTTTTGCACGGCCTACGACGAGTACGCCCTGCAAGCTTTCAAGTACAACGGCTTCGATTACTTGCTCAAGCCCCTGGATGAAGACGCCCTGGCCGAGTCGCTGGCCCGCTTTCGGCAGCGGATGCTCGCCCCGGCCCCGCCCGCCAGCGCACCCGCGCCCGACCTCACGGCCCTGCTCACCGCCTGGCAGGCCGAGCGCAGCTACCGCAGCCGCCTGCTGGTGAACGTGCGCGACGAGCTGCGCCTGGTGGAAGTAGCCGACGTGGCTTATTTCCACGTCGAAAACAAGCTCACCTACCTCGTGTGCCACAACGGGGCCCGCCTCGTCCTCGACGAGCCGCTGGAGGCGCTGGAAAAGACGCTCGACCCGCGCCAGTTTTTTCGCCTTACCCGCCAGCACCTGGTGCGCCCGGCCGCCATCGGCACCATGCACCGCCACTTCGACGGCAAGCTGAAAGTGCAGCTCGTACCCAGCCGCGAGGAAGTTATCGTGAGCCGCCTCACCGTACCCACCCTCAAGCAGTGGCTGAGTCGGTAGGGGGTGAGGGTGGGAGGGTA